>CACYPY010000052.1 GCA_902776415.1 uncultured Ruminobacter sp. | reverse complement strand
AAGAGCCACAATAAGATCGGAAATCTTCTTCTGATCCTCCTGCTTGGCCTTGATGCCTTCAATACGGCTCTTGGCATACTCGCGGTTTTCCACAGCAAGGTCATTCTGCAACTTGGCAAACATCAGCTCAACACTGGTAATCATGTCAAAGCCACTCTTACCGCTGGCATTTTCGGTCTGAGAGGCGCCCTGAGTGGCATTGGAATTAATAGCTTCCATTTTTAAATCTCCTTCTGATTTTCTGCTGGCAGCATCTTCTGTACAGAAAACGTACGACACACTTCAAGGTTACAAAAAAAACAGAAGATTTCCAAAAATAAATTCCAACGAGGTTGCGATATTGCCGCCCGGATCGAAAAACCTGTCCCTCGTTATCGTTTTTCCCGGAACGATCCTGCCATTCCCGATCCATTCCCGCCCGGAACCTTCCCGATTCCGGTTATCTTCTATTTGAAATTAATGTTCTCAAAAAGATACTCCACCATCATCAGAAACTCGAAGGACGGCTTCCAGTTCACCAGAAGAGCCGTTTTCAGGTTCAGCGCAAAGGAAAGATTGGTGCGGTAATACTGACTTATCTTCTCGGGAGGCGTGCCATTAATGATCTGCTCCAGGACTCCGGCCTCAAAGCGGCCGCTTTCGTCAATTTCCACCTCCACCAGGGAAACCAGCACCCCTCTTTCCACTCTTTCGGTACTGCCGGTATTCCCGTCTCCGATAACGATAATGTCCTCGTCGATAAACGGCTTGATTGATGAAAAATAATTCTCGGTTTCAGTACCGTCAAATATCGGCATGTATACGGCATCGATTTTCTGGCTGAGAAGCTCCGCCCGGCAGCGTTCAAATTCCCGGACATTCTTCATATCGGTTCTGTCCTGGAATTCCCCGAAGCACGGGATCACCTGAAACCCCTCTTCATCCGCCACCTTTCTGATAACATCAAAGGACTGCATTCTGCGGATGGTGACATCCCGGTCCACCATGATGCCCAGCTTTTTGAAATTGAAGATGCTGAGATAGCTCCGGATCGCCATGGAGGTCCGCTTCGGATATTTCTGCACGTGAACATTGGGCTTGTCGGAGTACTCGCCGGGACCGATGATTCCCGCGGTTTCCGGACTGGAGGGATCGGCGATCATCACCGGAATTCCCAGTTCGGAATCCGCAAATTTCATCCCGGCGGCCACCCCCATTCCCAGCAGGATATCCACATCCCTGTCGTCAAGAATCCTCCGGCGCAGCCGTTCGGTTTCCTGTTCCCAAAGGTCTTGGTCATCCCAGTCAGCCGTATAGAAGCCATCGGGAATAAGCTCAATGCAGCCGCCCCGGGAATTATCGCTGAGTTTTTTCCAGACCTCCGGATTGTCAAACAGGTATTCCCCGTCTGCCATTTCCGGATCCATTATGAAATAGCCGTCCCGATACAGCTTTTTTAACATGGCGTTCATGATAATGCGGAAGTCATAATAGCTTCCCATCTGAACCACCGCGAGACGCCAGGTTTTTGAGCAGGTTTGGGGCACCGGCTTTGCGGTTTCGGAATACGGAGAAAACCCGGAATTCCCGCTGCGATCATCGATAACCACGTACTCTCCGTAGCCGGCAGCGTCGCGCTCCGGTTTCGGGGCAGCCAGAACGGTTTCCGAAAAACAGAAACCGGCCGCAAGAAGCGCCAGAGCGGAGAGGAGTCCGTGCCGAATCCCGCTCCGCCTCTTAAACCAGGTTATATTCTGCATATGAAATACTTCCGATACTGAACTGACCGCAGGCGATCCGGAACCTTCCGGGAACCGGAACATCACATCACCGCCCTGAGAAGAGCATCCAGGGATTCGTCAAAGGTGGACAGCTCCCCCAGCCCCTGCTTCAGAAAGGCGTTGACCTTATCAATATGGGCAATGGCAAAATCCGCCTCGGGATCCGCCCCCTTGTGGTATTCCCCCAGCTGAATCAGAAGCTCCATCTCGTGATACTTGGCCAGAATCTGCCGGAGTCGCTGTGCCGCATTCCGGTGCTCTTTGGATACAATACTGTTCATAACCCGGGAAACGCTGGCCAGGACATCAATGGCCGGATAATGATTCTGCGCCGCCAGCTTGCGGGAAAGAATGATGTGCCCGTCCAGAATGGATCTGGTTTCGTCGGCAATGGGCTCGGTCATGTCATCGCCCTCCACCAGCACGGTATAAAGAGCGGTAATGGAGCCCTTGTCGGAATTGCCGGCCCGTTCCATAAGCTTCGGCAGGGTTGAAAACACCGATGGCGGAAAGCCCCGGCGGGTGGGCGGTTCTCCTGCGGCCAGACCGATTTCACGCTGAGCCCGGCCGAAACGGGTAACCGAATCCATCATCAGAAGCACATTTCGGCCCTGATCCCGGAAATACTCGGCAATGGCCGTGGCGGTATAGGCAGCCTTGAGACGCTCCATGGAAGAACGGTCGGAGGTGGACACCACCAGCACCGTGCGGGCCAGCCCCTCAGGACCCAGATCCCGCTCGATGAATTCCCGCACCTCGCGGCCGCGCTCTCCGATAAGAGCCAGCACCGAAATGTCCGCACTGGTTCCCTTGATTATGGACGAAAGCAGCGTGGACTTGCCGCCGCCGGCCGCCGCGAATATTCCCAGCCGCTGGCCCTGGCCGCAGGTGATAATTCCGTCCAGAACCCGGAGTCCCAGACTGATGGGTTTGGTAATAAGCTGCCGCTTCATGGGAGACGGGGGATCGGCATATACCGGATAGAATTTCTGGGGATGAAAGGCCGGACCGCTGTCAATAAGCTCCCCCACCCCGTTGATTACCCGACCGAGAAGCTCGGGCCCCACCGGAACCGACAGCACGTGGCCGGTGGGAATAACCTCGGTGTGATAGGAAATGCCTTCAATATTGCCCAGCGGAGTCAGCAGTGCGATGTTTTTGGAAAACCCCACCACTTCGGCCTTCAGGCTCCAGTCGGAACCCGGGTTCTGAAGAATGCAGAGCTCCCCCACCTTAACCTCGGGAACAGAGGCGTGAATGATGGTGCCCACCACCTGATCCACACGCCCCCTGACTTCAATTGTATTGGCTTCCGCTACCGCATTGTGGAGCATCTGCCCGATATAATCCAGAGCCATCTCTTATCCCGCGCTGTTCTGCTGCACCCGGCTCCGGATGGATTTTTTCAGGATGCCGAGCTGAAACTCCAGACCGGCATTGATAATGCCCATGGGGGTCTCCAGAATGCAGTCGCCGTGCTTCATGGAGGCGTCGGCCACAAGATCGATATATCCGGTGCGGCCGTCGGGAGACACCAGAAGCATTCCCAGATCCCCGCGCACGGCATCTTCATCCTCGGGAGCCACTCTGACGGTGACTCTCTTCATGCCCCGCACCGTATTGATGGCCTTCCGGACCACTCTGACAATCTGCTCGCTGTCCGGAAGCTCCCCGATAATCTTGGTCACCGAATCGATAACCACCTGGGCCATGTCATTTTCCAGCTCGGCCAGGGAATCCACCTGGGACATGATAAGATCCATGATCTTTTCGGTATATTCGCTTTTGCCTTCCAGCTGCCCCTTCTCAAAGCCTTCCTGATAGCGGATCCGGTAATCCTCCTCGGCCTTTTTGCGGATATCTTCTGCCAGATTCCGGGACTTTTCGATGATTTCGTTGGAATCATGAAGGATCCCCAGGTCATCCCGCCGGATGATCCGGACTCCTCCGGCAATCTTAACCTTCTCGCCGGATATACAAAAAATTCTGCTCACGGGTCTGTGTCCTTAACGCAAGAAACTCCGCCGGGAATTCCCCGGAGGTGCCGGAATAGTGCCGGAATCATAAAATACGCGTTCCGGCAGAACAAATATACCACAGCTGAAGCCGGTACCCCATCTAAAGAGAAAATCCGCTGCGGGCCAGGCAATGCCGAATCAGCGATCCGACTCTGGACGTCTTCACCGGGCGAAGCGGCCTCTGAATCCGGAAAAATCCGAAAACCCGTTCCTCCGGGGCAAATGACAGCTTAGTCCGCAGGAGCGGCAGGAGTTCCGGGGAACCGTCCTCCTCCAGCACGCGATACAGGGCATAACAGCCGCTCAGAAGCACGGCGTCTTCCGTCTCGTCGCTTCTGATTACGGAAAGCCGGCCCCGGATACCAAGATCCTCGGCATAGGGGGCATAGCCGGCAAAATAGTAGACATAGTCAAAAAGGGATTCACCCAGGAGCTTCCGAAACCGGCAAAGCTCCCCGGCATTCACCAGTTCCCTGACATAGAAGCCCATGATCGAGGCTCCCAGACTGAAGGAAAGTTCCCGGAGTTCCTCCGGGGACAGGAGGAGAATCCGGTCAAAACCGCCCCGAAAAATCGCAAAATCCGCGGGCCGGTAACGGAGTCTTTCGATAAAGAGCTTTCCATCCCCGGGCATCTCCGGAAAAAGCCGTCGCCACTCCGCATAGATATCGCTGTCGCTGTAACGCATGACATTAAGCCCGGTCAGATCCCTGAGAAGCCCGGGAGAACTGACCAGGTTAAGGGCTTCTTCGCGATTCATAAAAACAGCCCCCTTAAAACTGACAAAACCCGGCCGGAACCGGGACATCTACTGATATGCCGGTCAGGCACCGGCTTCCTTTTGTCCGGATTCGCCGGTTTCCGGGGCGGATTTTAACGCCTTTCTTCTTTTCAGAAAGGCTGTCAGAAGAAAGATCCCCGAAGTCAGAAGCACGGATCCCGCCGCCGTGACAATACACCAGAACGCCTTTTCTTCAGAGCTTCCGGCTGTTTTTGCCGGGGCAATGATGATATTCTCCTTGAAAGGCTCCAGAACCACCGAAACGTTTGAAATGGCAAGACCGGGCACTGCCTTGGCCGCCGTTTCCCGGATCCCGCTCACCATGTCCACCACCGGAGAATCGGCCACGTGTCGGATAAACACCGAAGCGGAAGGCGGGGTGGTAAGACCGGTACCCTGTTCATTGTGCATGAGAACCACATGCACCCGGGCATCCAGAACACCGTCAATTCTGCTGAAGGTTCCGGAAAGCTCCTGGGAGATGGCATAGGCCAGCCGGGACTGCTCCTCCAGCTGAGATGATATCATGCCGGAGCCGGAAAACACCGTTCCCAGGGACTGGAACTTCTCCCGGGGCAGGGAATGCTCCTTGATAATCTCCAGGGAGCGTACAAAATGCTCCTCTTCAACAGTTACCGCAAATCCGGTTTTACCCTGGGAAACCTTTTTGGCATCAATGCCGCGATTGAGAAGCACGAACACCATTTCATTGGCATCAGCTTCACTGAGCCCCGAGTACAGATTCTCCCGGCATCCCGAAACAAAAAGAGATACTGCCCCTGCGAGCAGCATCATCCCTGTTATTCTCCTGATTCTTACAAACTGCATGAACTACCTGGGTACTTCGTTAAGAGAGGAAGCCAACCGGTATCCGGCGGAATCCTGACTCCGGAACTTCCCCATGAGAGCAGCCACGGCATCGGAATCCTTCTGGAGAAACTTGGACAGCACCAGAAAACCCCGGGCATCATCGTCCGCCGGATCATCCCTGAGCAGTTCCTCCAGCATCTCATCGGCCGGAACGAAGTCATCCACCACCACATGGGTAAAGGCCAGCCCCGTCCTGGCAGCCCGATGATCCGGCACTGCCTGCAAAATCTTTGAAAACAGCGTCCGGGCCTCCGGAACATGCCCTTTCGAACAGCCGGCAAAACCTATGTCCACAAGCTTTTGAAGATCTTCTCTGTCTAAAAAATTCTGATCAAGCATTTTACCAAACCACTAACTTGCCTTCTGTGAAATTGATTTTGCAGTATCGGAAACGTTCTTGGTAATGTTGGAGGTAAGCTCCACAATGGCGTTATACTGCCCCAGCTTGAACTGGGTCTTGAGAAGAAGAGAAGTCTGCTCCTCCTGGGTCATGGCCTTGGAAGGGTTCTGAAGCTTGTCAATCTCGTCACGAATATCCTTGGCACGATCCTCAAGATTCTGGATGCCGCTTTCCACCACGCGGCCCATGTTTCCGGTTACATCAATTCCACTCATTTTAATTGTCTCCATCCTGAACCAGAAATGCAATCCTGCGAGCCGTTTCCGCCGCTTCCAGCAGGGCCCTGCAGGAATCGAATTCTTCTGCGGTTACACCTGAATCCAGCTTCTTCTTGAGCTTCATCTCTATCTGAAACAGATCCTCATCGTACTGTTTAATCAGGTAGATATTCCCCTCGCCGACGGCTGAATAGATATCAACTTCCATAAAGCTCTCCAACAAAAACAAGCCTTACTGTCATTCTAACGTCTGACAGCAAAACAGGTTACAGATTTTTTTTTAAATTTTGACCTGAAAACACAATGACTCCCGTTTTTCGGGAAAATGCCGGAGTTTTCCGAAAAGCCTCCCCGGGGATATCATGTCACAGCCTTCGCTACTTCAGACTCACCTTAATCTCACGGCCGTTCCTTTTCATGACAATCATGCCGCTTTCAATCCGGGTGATCACCGAGCCGTCCGGAAGCCGGGAGCCCTCAAAATACAGGCTGCCGTTCTTTGCCGTAAAGAAGCTTACAGGGCCGGAAACATTCACCGCAGCGACATCCCTGGCGGAAAACTCTCCCTGAAGGAAGCCCGGAAGCTTTTCGGACGCAGCGGATCCGGCACCGTTCCGAATGTTTCCTCCACTCCCTCTCTTTTCCGGAACTTTCGGCTCCCCGCCCGAATGAGCGATTGCTTCCGGAACCTGTTTTCCCTTTGACGCAGTCTCGCTGTTATTAAGGGACTCCAGTTCATCCGGGCCGAGATCCTGAACACTTACCAGCCGCACCGGGCCTCCGACAGCTTTGGAAATCTCGTCCCTGATAAAGGAAATTTTAGAAAGCTCTTCCATGGAAAACTGCCCCCGGTAGGCGATAAAACCCCGGCCGTACAGATATTCAATGGCAAGATCGGCATCCCGGCTCAGGGCATTCAGCCGATCCTCGAGATCGGTGCGGTAACGAAATCCGGGAACGAGGTAGCTGTAGACAAAGGGGAGATCCTTTTTGATGCTCTTCATGACCTCAGCTTCCGCATACTTGTCCCTGACGTATCCGAATAAACTGATGCTGCGCCCCTCCGCCGGCACCGGATTCACCCGGAGTCCGTAAAAGTCAAAACTGCGCCGGACACTGTTCAGAATGTCATCCACAAGCCTGACATTAAGCTCCACCTGCTTGTCAGCCGCGGGAAGATTCTTCAGAAACAGCATCCTCTGGGTCTCGTCTCTGAACGCACCGCGAACCACGTAGGAATTCATTTTTTCCTCAAGTTCGAGCACTCCGTCAGGATAGCCGTCAATATACTCCCGGAATGTCAGCGGCTTCCCGGTCTCCGCTTCGGCTCCCAGAAAATCCCGGATGAGACCGTAATTCTGGAGCGCAAAAATCCCTGCCAGAAGGAGAAGTCCGACGGAAACCGCAATAATCTGCTTCCGGCGACTCACCCCCGATTTCCGGGAAACCGTTTCGCCTTTCTCTCCGGAATCCGTGCCGGCTGCGACTTCTCCGGTAATTCCGGAATTACCGGAATCGTCAGAAGGGGCAACCGCTTGTTCACTGGCACTCTCCGCCTGCTCCCCGGAAGAACCGGAATCTTCGGGAGCAGGAGCCTCCTCCGGAGCACTCACTGCCCCCGCAAGCTCATCCTCAGAAACGGTTCGCCATCTGAATCCCGCGGCATTCCAGTCCGAAGACCATACCAGGGACTCAAAATCCAGGCCAATCCTGACACCCTCTGGAAGCGGGGAGTTCTCCTGTGACAGTTCCCCCATGACGGTACCGTCGGAATTATAAAGATAAACCGTTCCGGAGCGGGAGCGGGCATAAACATCCCGGTCTTCGCCGATACCGATTACAAATTCAATGCTTTCCTGACGGTCAAGAGCAAACACCACCTCGGAATCAGCAGTATTGCCGATAAAGTACTCTCCCTGCTCAAGACGCAACATGGCTCCGTTGTTGGGACCGGAGACAAAACGGAATTCCACCGCCCCTGCCCTGCCGGCAGTTTCCTCCGAAATATTCTGTTCCGGCATGTCAAAATCTTCCATCACAGAGCCCCGTCAAGATTTTCGGGAACGGCTTCGGCTTTCTGTCCCGCATTCAGGGATCGGGAGGATGCGCAGCCGGAGGATTTTTCCGATCGGGCCGGAATCTTCAGCCGTTCGTCCCGATCCAGATAGTCGGTCTGTCCCGGATCCTTGCCAAACCCCGCGGCCTTGTCCGGCAGCCGGCTGAGATCATCCAGGGTGACAATTCTCGGGGTGATGAGGAGAATGCGCTCCCGTTTCTGAACCTTCTTGCCTTCGGTGCTGAAAAGGCGCCCCAAAAGAGGAATATCCTTCAGAACGGGGACTCCCTCATCGTTATCTGTCAGGCTTTCCACATAATAGCCGCCGATAAGAAGACTCTGGCCGTGCCGCACCATGGCCTGAGTATTAATCACAGTTTNNNCCGAAGGAATATAGGTCAAGGTGCCGACATTGGAAATATCGTTGCCGTTGCTGTCCTGGTTAGTCTTCAGGGTGATAATCATCTGAATTATCGGCTCGGATCCATCGGCAGCATCAACAATGTGCGGCGTTACCTGAAGCACAGTTCCCGCCGTTACCGAAAACAGATCCGAGGATTCGTTGCCGCTCACCGGAACATAGTTGGTGGTAGTGTTCTCCAGGGTGGCCTCGGTGTTCTCCATGGTAAGGACGGAAGGCCGGCCCAGGGTTTTCGCCCTGCCATCGGACTCCAGAGCCTTCACCTGAATCAGAAAATTGTTGTGTCCGGTACTGAACACCGTGGAAAAAACTCCCCCCCGGTACTGTCCGGAAACATTATCGTATACCCCCTTACTGCCTCCCATCTTCCAATTTCCGGTGGAAGCGCTGCCCTGCCAGTCAATTCCGAGTTCCTCGCTGGCATCGACATCAATATCAACAATGGCCGCATGGAGTTCCACCATGCGCACGGGGACATCCAGTTCGCTGATCACCTCCTGATAGAACGGCATCCGAGACTTGTAGTCATACACCAGAATGGCATTGAGCCGATCATCGGCGATAATACTGGGTCTGAAGCCCTTTTCTTCCCCGGGTGCTCCGGCATCTCCCGGGCTGTTCCCGGCATCCGCGACCGGCTTCGGAGCGGCTCCTGCCGAAAGGCCGGTACCCCGGAGGCCGGTCAGCATCTGACTCTTCCGGGAAACCCCCGGAGCAGTTCCGCTTCCGAAACCGCCCTCCAGCATGCGGGTAAGCAACGTCGCCACCCCGGGAACCACCATGTTTTTGGAAGAGGTAGAAATGCTGGTATCGTTAACCCGGGCATGTCTGAGCCGGAACACATGCATGGAAAGCTCCTGTTCCTGCCTTCGGTCAAAACTCTGAGCCAGGGAAATAATATTCTGAATATATGACTCCGGCCCCTGCATCACCAGCATGCCGTGGGAATCCACGGTGACCGGGAGCGCATCGGCCACCGCCCCGGCATCCTTCAGGAAGCCGAGCATGGATGCGGCGGAAACCGCCGACGGCTTGTACATAGACCGCACCCATTCGCTGTCATGATAAAAATTGATAATGTCACCCTGAATGTAGTACTTCACCCCGAACGCCCGGTTCAGAGTATCCATGAAAACTTCCGGAACTATACCGTCAAAACGGCCGCTGAGCTTTCCCTGAATAACCGGGGAAATTCTGGCATGCAACCCCTGAGTCCTGGCAAAATCGGAAAGCACCGCAACAAGATCCTCATCCTCGGAGTAATGGCTGTACCTGGCTGAAAATGCCACGCTTTCGGTAACGGAGGTCAGCGCCAGAATCAGCACCGCGGCTCGGGCCGCATAAAGAAATGCTTTTCTTGAGGTGTAAACAAACATACTTCTTAAAGTGCACATACAAAATCAAATCCTGCAACGAGCCCCCGGGAAACGATCCGGGACAGCTGATTGCAGGGCCGGTCAAAAAGCAGATCTTCTGCACAGGGCCGACTAAAATCGCAACTGCTTCACGCTGAAGCATATTATCATTATATTTGAAAAAGACAGCCTTGAAACCTCCCGGATTCCAAAAACAGGAACTCGCAGAGATTTATACAGAATTTTGTTTTTTTTTGTAACCGGCTTCCGGCTGATTCGTTATCAGAGTAACATTCATCATACAGCAACCTGCTGAAAAGCAGACAGAACAGTCTGACCGCTTTTCAGCAGTATCAAGTCAGAGGATACGATTATGAATTTTGAAATACATTCCGACATGTACCGCACTAACGGCACTGATGGCACCGAAGAGATTCCCGGCGGACCGGAAAAGACAGCAACCCCCCAGAAAACCCAGCCCCAGATGCCGGATCCCCGTGTTCTTACCGAAAAGGACAGTGTCACTGTCCAGCCCGGTCAGTTCAAAAGTGCTCAGGAACAGTATGCCGCACTTGATGACGTGGTATCAGCCACCGGAAAGCTTCTGGCCGAGATTTCCAAAATGGCAGCTCAGGATCGCAAGATGAACAAGGAAGCAATCCGCCAGCAGTATGAAACCATTGAACAGACCGCCCTGTCAGAAGCCAAGAAGATGCAGGAAGGCGCAGTGGCCCAGCTGGTCTGCGGTATCGTGGGCAGTGCAGTCCAGATTGCCTCGGGAGCTTTCAGCATTTACTCCGGAAGCAAGGCTCTCAGCAGTGAACTCAAGGCCAACAGCATCCAGAGCCCTGCAAACAAGGAACTGAGCAGTGCCACTCAGAACCTGCAGAACATGGAGAAGACCGGCAAACTCGGACAGCTCAACGATAACCTCAAGACATCCAAAATCAATCTCAAGACTGCCGAGGATATGAAGAATGCCGCTCAGGAACGTCTGAAAGACGTCAATGCCAAACTGAATGCGCCTGATGCCAAGGATCTGCCCAAGCCCGAGCTCGACAAGCTGAAAGCCGACAAGATTTCTCTTGAGCAGAATATCAAGAAGATGGATGCGGATATCGTCAAGTACCAGAAAGATGTTACTACCGCCACCAAGGAGATTGAGCACTTCACCTCCACTGACAAGGCTTATAATGATGCCAAGGATGCTTTGGCAGAGGCAAAGATCAACAAGGAAAGTGCCGATATTGAGGCTCATGATCTCGTTGCCGGCAACAGATCCCGCCACGCCATAACCGAAGGAATCTCGCAATCTGCCTCCGCTGCCGCAAACATCACCAGAACCACCGGCGAATATGTGGAACAGGAAAAGCGTGCCGATATCAAGAAGCTGGAAGCAAAGGAAGCCTCTCTCCGCGGAGCCATCGAAGCCCTCAAGGAAATCAACGATTCCCTGAAGGAGCTTCAGACCAAGGCCCGGGATACCATCCAGGATATCAGCCGGAGCGAGAACGACGCCACCAGGAAGATTGTTACCGTCTGACAGGTCCGGCATCTCCGTCAATTCAGAAGATCGTAGCATTAAAGGGTTACGATCTTTTTGCGATCTGCCGTCAGATAAACTTTCGCCAGGACGCATGCCGGGCATTACATTTCAGAAACGGCTTTCCGGAACTCTGAATTGCGGTTTTCAGGACTGATCGATTATTTTCCAAGGAGAGAACATGACAGCTGTAAATGCTATCCGCCACATCTATAAAACCGCTGAATGGTCATTTGATGAAAACGAATTTCTGGATGAAAGAGCCACCCGCGAACATTCCGTCCTTCTGGAAAACGATCTGGAGGTGGTCTTTCATCCGCTTTCCCGGGAGGAATTCCTGGTCTTCGCCAGCATTTTTGAACTGTCCGGCGACAATCCGGAGGATGATGACCGGAGACTGCGGCATCTTTCAAAACTGATCCTGAAGATCAATTCAGAATACAGCGTGGCTTCATCCATAACCAACGGCCGGTTTCGTTTCGAGATGTATATCAATTCTGCCGTTCTCGACAACGATCAAAGCTGCTTTCTGGTCCAGATGTTCCTGAATGACTGCGATTTTCTGATTTCCGAAAACAGGGAACTACCCCAGAATTCAGGAAATCTGTTTAACAATATCCCGGTCGCTTTTCTGATGAACTGAACCAGGGAAAATCCGGGAGCATCTTTCTCCTGCTTCCGGAATGCCCATTTGCCGGTGACCGGAAAATCTGTTCTTGTCCCGGTTTTTCGGAAACAGAGAGTCTTCCTTCCTCCCTGTTTTTATCACGTTATCCCGCGCCACTGTCCTGATTCCCGCATCTCCGATGCCTTTTTCCCGGTTCCGGGAAGAACGCCGGAACACCGGCAGACCGGCAATGTTCCCGTCATCAGAAATCCGGTACTTAAAAAGCTGACAGAGATCTCATTTTTGTAACCTTTCAAAAACATGCCCGTTATCACAGTGTAACAAAACATTCCAATCCGAACGAAGAACAACACCGAGGAGCAAACAAAAAAATGGTTACCCTGAATCTCTCCAAATTATGGAACCTGTCAGCCACGCTAATCCTTGCCGGAACATGCTGCATTTCCCTGAATCTGAACGCAAGTCATGATAAGGAGTCGGAACTCAACTGGTATCAGATAGGCTTCCAGGACGGTAATGAAGGACAGAACTCCGCAATATTCAGGGATTACGAATCAGTACTGCTGTCATCCTCTTCGGACGCGGAAAGGGACAGCTACATGAGAGGCTGGAGAAAAGGCCTGGAAAAATACTGCAATCCGAAGGGAAGAACTTCCAAAAAGGATCTCCTCTGCGAGCATTACCTCTGAAGAAGCTTTTGATTATTATCGGCCGTACATCGCTTCTCCCCGCTTCTTCCGGACAAACTTCATTCCGTAACCGGATTCGCTCATATCCTTCACGGAATTTTCCCCGTGCGGATATCGCATCAGAAATCAGATCCGAAGCGGAAAACCTTCCGTAACTCCGGAACCAGAAACCGGACAGCCTGATCCCGGGGATATCCCGGCCGCATGTACCGTCCCCCTGCCTGTAATTCCGGTGAACAGGTTCACTGTCATCATAGCCTTAACGGGCACCGAAATCACCGCCCGTTCCGGCAGGGAGCGCACATCATGCGTTCTGATTCTTCGGACCCCACTGCCAAAAGACTCATTTTCCCACAACTACCAGGTGCTCAATCAAGGCTGTTACGGAATTATAAAATGCTGCGGTTTTGATTGTTCCTTGCAGAATCTCACTGGTCTCACCCGGCCCGGGAAATCTTCTTCTTTCCAATCCAGACATAATCAATGCCGAAATTTCAGACGGCGGCCGGCATAAGCCCACCGAATTCAGCAACTGACATTCATGTTCCTGACAGATTCCCGCCGCCGTTATGAACAGAGAAACAGCAGACAGGGTGCAAAGACTGTCTTACCGGTCTCTCCGGGGGGAAATTACACGGAGAATCGCCCGTACACTCTCCCCGGGACAGACCTGATCTCCCCGGAGGAAAACGGATCTTCATACCATGCTGACCAGACATGCCGGGCACACAAAGAACCGGGTGCCAAAAAGCACCCGGCTCATCATGATAAGGCGCGGAGAACAACAGATTCCGCGGCGTAGGTTTCAGAGTTCCGGAAACCGGAGCCCTATACAGACATAAATCCGCTCACGATTTCCGAACTTCCGGTACCTGATCCGTTTTCGGGTTCCGACTCCGGAGCAAGAGCCAGATCCTTTATAACCTGCATCCAGAACTGTCCCACATTGATGAACTGCTCGACCTGAGCGTAAAAAACATCGTCATCCAGCATCTGAACCGGAAAATACCTGCCAAGGCACACATGCCCGTTGGCTTCATTCAATGCCAGGGAAGCTCCCTGAGTGGCACTGAAAAGGTAATTACCTTCCAGCATCAGCTTATAGAGCCGCTCATGATCAAATTCCGGCGGCGTGCCCAAATCACCGGTAAGAACCACGGTGTTCAGCTCATCCAGGAGGCTGAAGGTTACCTCAATGTCATCAGCCGAAAAATTACACGATCTGGTTTCGTCAAGTTCAAGATCGATACCGAACTTCAGACCGAAATTTTTGATGAGTTCTTCTCCGTTCATGCCGAGTATCCTCAATAAAGTCTGTATTGTTAAATTGCAAAAGCCGTGTCGAAAATCAGCTTCCCGTTGCGATCAATGTCTTCTGCGGTAAGCGGCCGCACCAAAGGCTTGTTCCCGTCCATAACCGTTTTAATCACCGGTTTGCTATTACCGTCAAGCACAGCCTTGCCGTCCTTCTCAACGACCTCGGTTACGGGGTGCGGGGTATTCAGCAGGTGCTCCTTGATAACCGGAGCAAAATCCTCCCAGTTTTCATATTGCTGGTATTTCGGATCCTTGAAGAGACACTCCAGTTCCGCATAGATACACTCATGAAGCGAAACCTCCCTGCCGGTCTTGGCAATACGGTCAAGCTCCGCTTCTGAAGGCTGATTTGCATCGGCGACATCATCATTGCGGGGGAAGTTATTCTTTTCGAATTCCATGAATTTCTGAATCTGATTCTCTACGCAGGCACCAGGCTTCTGTAAATGCGCAAGATAGTCGTCCATTTTACCATTAATCTTGGCATTGTAGTAATTGTCAATGGCCGTTCTGGTGAGCATCATCAAATGATTGACGATATACTGCTTCATATTATTAAAGGGTTTGAGACTTGCCGTGCTGTTAAAATCAAAACTGCAGTTCTCAAGGTGCAGAAGACCGCCGGTTTTTCTGCTTATGTACTGAGAAAGATCATACGAATTGGTAACAGGTTCGTACTGTCCGGTTTCAGTATTAAGAATCTCATATTTGTTCTTCATCTCGGGTAATCTGGGTGCCTCATTGGGATCGAGCTCGGCCATCTCGAGATTGAACTTAAACGCCTCATTTACCCTGATATATTTGTCAAAATTCTGGAAAAAATCAAAAGCCTTGCTGTAAAGATCAAACTGCTCCTTTACCACAGTCTGGGCATGGCTGAGCTTCAGCATTTCTTTACTTAGAGTTTTCGAATCCCTGATGTTGTCAAACTTCTTGAGACCCAGTTCCGCCCTGGCATTTTCGAGCTTGTCCTTATAGAGATTCACGTTGAAATCGACATTCGCACCGGAATAAACCTTTACCCGGTTCATGATTGCTGAAACCCGTCTGGCGGTCAGGGGCTTTCCGGAGGAAACGGCTCCGCCATTGGCCGAGATGCCGAAATCCTTAGCTTTAAAGGCCGGGCCGATCAGCTTCTGCAGCTTGTTCATAAATTCACCGCTGAAAGTAACCCTGCCATTCTGCTCGTTCATCCCGGAAAGACCGAAGGCATTGCCCAGGGATTTAAGCAGCGCGGTGCGGGCTTCGTTGTTGGCAGTCTTTGAAGCCCTGCTCCTGAAAATGGCTCTGATTCCGTTTCTGGTGGTAGAAAGCTCCCCGGTCTCCTTATTGACGTTTACGGCAAGATTGGGATTCTCCTGAGAAATTCTGGAAAAGGCATCCATTGCGGAATTGTTAAAAGTGACAGTCATAATGAAAACTCCTTATGTTTGAAATGCGAAAGCCGGAAAGTCTCGCAGACACCGTGCTGGCTGTTTGTGTCCCGAAAAAAATGTTCTCCGGAACACAAAGCGATAGTCCATGCTCTCTATCTGATAACGAATTACCAGCCACACGATTACCGGAATTTACAAAAAAACACCGACGTATCACATTGATTTTCATTCGCCGGGCCCGCGTCACTGAGATACCTCCCGTCAGGGACGGGGGAAACTGTCCGTACAAAACCTGGCGTACTGAGAAATACCGGCGCATAATCAAAATAAAGAGCAATTCCCTTAAGGGGAAAGCTCTTTTCTGTATCAGCGATCTATGTACTGCAGGAAATCAGGCGGTAACAATTGCCTGTTCTGCGGAATTGACGGACTCAATCACATCCTTGACACCGTTCACCAGCTCGTTCTGGGTTTCCATAACCTCCTCAAGATGCTTGGTGTCCTGATCAGAGAGCTGACGCAGCTTGGCAAGAATGGCCTCCATCTCCTTGTTGCTCACCTTAAGCTGGGTGATATTATAGGAATTTACTGCCGAACCGATCCCGGCAATGCCTGCTCCTACATTGCTCACTCCGCCGGCAATCTGAGTACCGATCTTAACAGCCCTCACCGTGGCATTAACCCCTTCGGTAGCACCCTTGGCGGCAGCTCCGATACCCATGCCCATGGTGGCAACAGTAAGAGCCAGCGATATTCCCATGGCAACCCACGGTCCGGCTTCTTCGCCAAAAATCTTGGTACACAGAGCCCCCAGGCCGATTTTGCCGTCAGTAGCGGTGGAAATCAGGTTTTCCGCTGCCAGAGCACCGCCGATAATGGCTGCGGCAATCGCCAGCGTGGAACCGCCGCTGAACACTGCCCCGGCCACGGCCGCAACAACACCGACAACGGAAGCGACAATCTTGAACACCTTGCAGAACTTGTCCCAGACACTCTGGTTTTCCAGCTTTTCGGCCTGCTCCTTAAGATTCTTGATGAGCTTGTCGTTTTCGGCCTCTCTCAGCTTGGCTCTGTTCTTGATGGCATTGACCGCCCCTTTCTTTTCGACCTCGGCGGTCTCAGTGCCCAGCATCATCATTACTGTCTCTTCATCCATGCCCATGATTGACACATTGGACATGGAGCCGGTGTTAGGCGCACGAAGTTTGGGGGACTCGTCAAGAGCCGGACCGAGATTGTCCTTCACATATGAAAGAATCTTGGAAACCAGTGTCTGATTCGTTTCAGAAACCTTTCCGGTTCCCATGTCTCCGGTAATAATGTTGCTGAAATCAGTATTGATGATTCCCTTGTTATCGACAGTGTTGGCAGTCATTTTCATAACTCCTTGAAATTTTCCATAACCTTTAACAGATTAAGTCCTTTAAGCTTGAACTTTTCGTCATTGGCATTACCCTCGCGTCCCATGGTTTCAAGGCTCTTCAAAGCAACGACCGCATCTTCCTTCTGACCTGCCTTCAGGAGACAGATAGCCGCAAAATACATCGGCTCGGGATCCTTGAGACCGGTTTGCAGACACGCCAAAGAATAAGTGTTCGCCGCCTTGACGTAATCACCCATATCCTGCTCGGTTGCCGCCAGCCCCATGGTATACTTCTGCTCTGACTGATCGTAAAGAACCAGAACCTTAAAGACCTTAAGAGCATCCTCATAATTCTTAGTTACGTAATTCTGATAGGCCAGGCTGTAAAGAGCTTCCATGCGATCCGGTGAAATATGCATCAAATCGGCAATGGTATAGCCCTTCTCAATAAATTCCGCAAAATGCTTCACAAAATCTTCGGCGGAAGCATCGGTCTCGGCAGAATCTGAAGTTTCCTTAGTATCATCAACCATAACTAATTCCTTATTTGAATGGATAACGTATGAAAAAAAAGGAAGTTACAAAAAAAACAACATTTTGCAATTTTCCCGCTGACAGACTGTTCTGTAATTCCCGTCCGGACAGAATCATGAGAATCTCCGTGAGGAAAAACAAAACAGGATTCACTTCATTTTAGACAGTTCTCATGGTCGTCAGAAAGAATTCTGCAGTCTTTTGTTCAAAAACCGTGTAACTTATCTAAAAACGACCGGAAAATTCCTGAGTTTCCCCGGCAAGAACCCCTGAAAAACGTTCCGGCTCTAAATCTTGATACGATCCAGTGGCTGTACGGATATCTCCGGAGTCAGCTCCTGATAGTCCAGCACGGGAAGCTCATAAAAATCGGCTTCAATAAGACGGCGGAGATATCTCCGGATATCAATGGAGGCAATCACCACCACTTTTCCGTGACACTTGTCCATAATCCTTCTTACCTCCTTGAGAATGGCCTTGCTGCTCATGGGATCCAGCGCCAGAAAAGCGCCGGTGGAGGTCTGTCTTATGGACTTTCTGATAATCTCCTCGGTATTGGGATCCAGCAGAATTGCCGGCAGAAAATTCTGCGCGGCGCAGTACTTGTAACTTATCTGCCGCTTGAGATGCGTGCGGATGTACTCGCAAAGCATTACCTGATCCTTCTCCTTCGGAGCCCACTGAATAATGGCCTCCAGAATGTTTTTAAGATCACGTATGGAAATCTGTTCCTGTACCAGACGCTTGAGACAGTCCGCGAATTTCTGAAGCGGCAGGAGCCGGGACGCCTCGTGCACCAGATCCGGAGCCCGCTCCTCCATCTTGTCCAGAAGATACTTGGCCTCCTGAAGTCCGATAAAGTCGCTGCAGTGCCGGACCAGCACCAGAGAAAGGTGGAGCGAAATCACCCTCGCATGGGACAGGAAGGAAACCCCCAGGGTTTTCAGCTTTGAGGCGTGCTCCTCCTGCACCCACCAGGATCTTTCATTGGGGAGAAAGGGAGTGCCTTCGGTCACCGGAATGCCCAGCATTCTGATATTGTCGGGATCATCCCGCACCAGGTAGGCCCCCTTTACCAGAGTTCCGTTGGAGATGGGAATCTCGTTAAGATTAAGAATGTACTCGTTATCCGGCAGATTGGGATTCTCCCGGAGATGCACTCCGGGAAACGGCACCCCCAGATCAAAGTAAAGCGCCCGGCGGAGACTGGCCAGCTCGTAATTCAGCTCTTCGTAATCCAGAAGGTTGATAAGATTCGGGGAAATATCCAGAATCAGAGGCACCACCGGAGAAAACTCCTCCTCGGCATCGGGATTGTATTCCGTCTTCCGGTTCTTTTCCGTGGTGGCCTTGAGAGTTTTCTTGATATCCTTCTTCGGATCGCTGACCGGCTTCCGGTTGTTTTTCATGTAATCCAGGGTGTACCCCACTCCGGCAAGAAGCAGTGCCAGAGAAAACAGCTGCGGCTTCGGAAATCCCGGAACCAGGGCAAACAGGAACACCAGAAAGGCGGCAATCATGATCGCCCGGGGCTGCCCGAACACCTGGTTACCGATCTGCTCGCCCACGTTGTTGCTTTCCTCTCCGGACCTGGTCACCAGAATACCGGCGGAAATGGCAATCAGAAGCGAGGGGATCTGGGACACCAGGCCGTCGCCGATGGTAAGGATGCCGTAAAGCTGCAGGGCGTCTCCGGCGGAAATCCCGTTCTGGGTAACACCGATTATGGTGCCGGCCACGATGTTAACAGCCGCCACCAGAAGACCGGCAATGGCATCCCCCTTCACGAACTTCATGGCGCCGTCCATGGCTCCGTACATCTGACTTTCCTTGGCCACCCGGCCACGACGGAGCTGGGCCTCCTCCGAACTGATGGCTCCGGCTCTGAGGTCGGCATCAATGGACATCTGCTTGCCCGGCATGGCGTCAAGAGAAAACCGCGCTCCGACCTCGGACACCCGCTCCGCGCCCTTGGCAATAACCAGGAACTGCACAATGGAAATAATGATGAACACCACGGCGCCGACAATGAAGTTGCCGCCCACCGCAAAATCGCCGAAGGTGTAGATGATCTCGCCGGCGTCAGCCTGCAGCAGTATCAGGCGGGTGGTAGAAATGTTAAGCCCCACCCGAAACAGGGTGGTGAAAAGGAGCAGTGTCGGAAATGATGAAAATGCCAGCACGTTGGGAACATACATGGTCATCATCAGAATGATGAACGAAGCTCCCAGATTGATGGAAATCAGAAGATCCACCAGCGGGGTCGGCAGCGGAATTATCATGAGGACGATAACCGCCACCACCAGTCCCACAAGTATGAAATCAGCCCGTTTGGTTATCCCCGCGGACGCGGACTGCGCCAGATCAAAAAGACTCACATTAATCCCCTGCCGTCCCTGGTCAGTTCAAGAATGATGATACGGGACTCCTCACCCCGGCCTTCTTTGAGGAGAGCCCGGGCCCGCAGCAGCTTCATGGCTCTCAGAATGGCTTCATCGGCCTCAAACATCTGAAGATCGTCGGTAAGCGCGATTACCTCCCGGTAGGAATGCATCATGTCATGACAGCGCGCCAGCATTCCCCGGGCCCAGAGATCCCCCGGTTCGAAAGTCAGCATCACCCTGAGAGTCCGCATGGAACTTTCAAAAAGATTAACCCGGTAGTAAAAATCCGCCAGTGTTTTGAGGGTCTCAAAATCCCTGAGACTTAAAACTTGCTCGCTCATGCAATCTTCATCTATTCAGACTTGTTCAGTATTCATTAAGCGCCTTTCCGGCATCAGTTCAGCATCATGCTGGTATAAACCCGCAGGAGATCGGCATTGTTCAGCAACGGTTTCACATCGGCATTCAGAAAATCCTCGATGTTATTATCCCGGACGCTGCCGAGCTTCTGCATGATATTTTCAAGCTCCCGTTCGATTTTGTTGGGCTGCAGCAAATCCACGTTCTTAAGTGAGAACTCGAAGGCCTGGGCAATTTTATCATGAAAGGAATTCCCGGTATAAAGCTCGGAAAGCCCGATATCGGGATTCAGGTTATGCACCAGTTCCTGTGCTTCCGGAAGATGGGTGTCAATCTGCGGAGCCAGGGGAGAATCCAGTCCGAGACCGGCCTTGAAAATATCATTGTTCATCTGCCATGATCTCCTCATACTGACGCTTCAGAAGAATGATCGCGTTTTCAATATCCGCCGCTCTGGCATTTGCCGGAATGTCGGTCATCATCAGGGCCTGCTCTCCGGAATATCCCATGGTATAGCTTATGGTATTCACCTGCTCCCAGGAGGATCGTCCGAGAAACTTCTTCATCGTGGCATGATCGTACCCGGCCACCGGAAACCGGAGCGACAGTATCAGAGGCACCGGCACCTTCACCGTGCCGTCCTCGTTCATAAGCTCCCCGTTACGCCGGAACTCCAGACAAAAATCCAAAGCACCGTCCACCCGGAAGCAGAGCGGATGCCCGCGGTCGAATTCCGCAATATCCACTCCGATTCTCGAAGCAAACTCCTTCACTTCCTCCTGAATCACCCTTAATTACCTCCGTTTTCGAGCCAGGCGTCCTCGGCATCCACAAGACCGTCGATCAGCTGCTCCACCGCCTGAATGATACGGAGCCGGGATTCGTCCTTGTCAAACAAATCCGTGCTGAGATTGCGACAGGAGTTTAACAGATCCTGAGCCAGAAGTACCTCAACTTCCGGATTCTGCTTTGCAACATCACTGTAGAGGTCACGAATACTGGCAGGATTGATGTAGCGCTGCCGGGAAAGGTTTAAAAGTCCGGTCAGCACTCGGGAGGGGCTTACCGTGTTTTTGACGCCGTGAGCGGAATCAAT
Source organism: uncultured Ruminobacter sp. (assembly GCA_902776415.1). GTDB lineage: Bacteria > Pseudomonadota > Gammaproteobacteria > Enterobacterales > Succinivibrionaceae > Succinimonas. The sequence continues at coordinate 3,451 of CACYPY010000052.1, read as the reverse complement.
GCGGCCGGTAAATCTGGACATGACCTGGGTGGCACTGTTAAGACTTCTTACCGTGCTGAGGTTCCGGCCCACAAATTCCAGAACTGCCGGCTCCTGAGAGGAAAGAGGGCTGGAAATGTCTGCCCCCAGGGACTTCAGCATAAAATCAACCCCCTCATTGATGCGGTCGTCACCGAACTTTCCGGCAATGAAATCCAGCATTTTCAGAGGATCGTCGCCGTTTCCGGAGAGCTCGCTGTAAGCCTCTGACAGGTAGATCCCGTCCCCGAGATCGGATTCCCGGGATACTTCAACGGAATTCAGCGAAGCCAGAATTTCCCGGGAGCTTTCCCGGAACAGCTCCTCGGCGGCATTCTGAAGGAGCTCCTTCTGCGCCGGATCCGTCTCTTCCTGGGCGGTCTTGACCAGAAATGCGTAATTTGAGGCAGGATGCCCTCCCAGTTCCTTCAGTGAACTGAGAAGCTGCTTCGATGAGGTGACTCCCCGGCGCTTAATATCGTCATAAACTCTCTTCTTCGCTTCAAAGTCGGCATTGTGGAACTTGACCAGAAGGTCGTACATGGCCTGGGCCTTTTCCACCATCAGGGCCTCCACATGAGCCTTCTGACGCCTTTCCGCCAGCTTGGTCTTGCGGGAATTGTCGCGAACGAAGGTGAGCTCCTCGGCGGCATCCTGAACGGCCGCTACCGGATCCTTTTCAATCTCCACAGTCATACCGTCCAGGCGGCCCTCGGTACGCATCCGTTCCTGGCTCCCGCCCGTTTCGGCAGGGCCGGTGGTTACTCTCTGGGAATTATCGATTACATTGCTTCCGTCAATCATGGTATTGCCCCCGTAAAATCGTTATCTGTTTATGATTTATCAGAAATCTGTCTCCATAACGGATTTCTGCGGTCTCCGGTTACAGCGCCGGTACCGAAGTACCGTGACAAATCTCAAAAAAATCACTCCGGATGTCTGTTATCTCCGGACTGTCTCACTGGCCTTGAAGTTATAAACCGGCCGGAGCACCTCAATAATGTCAATGGTCTCGGTGGCATTACCGGTGATATCCCTGAGCGACTTGTAGGCCATGGGAGCCTCGTCCAGGGTATCCTCGTTCACGGAGGTGGAATAGACGCCGGCCATGGCCTTCCGGTACTCCTCCAGGGAAAGCTTCTTTTTGGCGGAGGTTCGGGACATGATCCTTCCGGCCCCGTGCGGCGCGGAAAAGTTCCATTCGGGATTCCCCCGGCCCGTGGCCAGGATACTGCCATCCCGCATGTTGACCGGGATCAGCACCCGCTCTCCCTCGTGGGCGGCAATGGCCCCCTTCCGGAGAATCATCTCCCCGGTATCAATATAGTTGTGAACAGTATGAAAGGCGTCCTGACTCCGGAGTCCCGCATAATCCAGAATCACCGCCGCCATAATCTCCCGGTTCCTCCGGGCAAAGCGCTGACAGATCTCCACGTCATGAAGATAGTCCCGGAACGCTGTCCCCCTCAGATAGCAGAGATCCTCCGGGATGCTCTGGTTCGTGCCAGCCTCGCGTTCGAGCTCCCGGAGAGCCCCGCTGATTTCCCGGGAACGCCCCTGTTCTCTCAATTCAGTTATCAGCCGCATCCTTTTCTGAAAATGATCTTCATTTCCCCGGCACTGCCGGATCGCCTCTCTCTGGTAGATTTCGGCCACCTGCTTTCCCAGATTCCGGCTTCCGCTGTGGATCACCAGATACTTCGTGCCGTCCCCTGAAACATCGGCCTCGATAAAGTGATTGCCCCCGCCCAGGGTACCGAGACTGAGCCGGAGCCGATCCGTGTTTTTCAGAAGAGCTGAGCACCGGAGTTCCCCGAGATCGAAAGACTCCTGCACCCGATCCCAGACCTGCATGCCTGACGGCACCCGGTGCGCGGCGGCATCAAGCTTTTCAAAATCAAGGTCCGCCTTCCCCAGATTCACGGTATACATGCCGCAGCCGATATCCACCCCCACGATGTTGGGAACTATGCGATCGGTAACGGTCATGGTGGTGCCGATGGTGCAGCCCTTCCCGGCATGAACGTCAGGCATGATGCGGATTCTGCTGCCGGCGGTCAGATCATGGTCGCACATGCGCCTTATCTGCTCCACGGCCTCATCCTCAATCACCGAAGCATAGCATACCGCGGAATTAATCTTTCCCCTGATTATCATGTATCCTCCATGCGACGGTTCCCGCCCCAGAAAGCCGGCATTCGAAAAAGTCGCAGGGCCGTCTGAAATCCCCGGGGCATCTGCTGCGCAAATCATTATGGCACACATGAAGCATTGTAAAGGCATTGCAGTTTTCACAGCAAGGAAACAGATAAAAAAACATGACTCCGCCGCACGAAACGGCACTTTCGGGATCCGAATGTCCGGATCCGGCATTTTTCAGGTTGCGGTTTTGTCATGCCGGCTGTCAGAAAACAAATGAACATCTCGGAATGAGCGGCTCCGTTAAAAGCCCCATGACAACTGTCACATAAATTCCTGCCAGAATCATGTAACATTTTATCGGCGTTGCCGTTTACATAACAAAGGCAGTCTGAAAAGCCTTCTGCATTCGAAACGGCATTTCTGAACTCTGACAATCTAGCAGGTTTTTTATGCTTACTTTCGAAAAAACAAACGAATTACTTAAGGAAATTGGCGACGGTTCTGTCGTGCTGGATCAGAACAACTACTGCGAAATCGGGCTGCAGGAAGGCGAGCTTGTTATCGCTCTCCGCTTTGTTCCCGAGGACGGAAGAATTCTGACAGCTGCCGTTATCGGAGATCTCCCGGATTCCTCTCCTCTGGCACTGACACATATTCTGGGAGAAGTCATGAAAGCAAACTTTATGTGGGACACGACTTCCGGAAATACCCTGGCCTTGGCGGATGACTCCAGGCTGGTTGTTCAGAACTGTTACACAGACGGAAGCGAAAAGCCTTTTTCCGAGTATCTGCTTTCCTTTGCGGAAAGTTGCGAATATCTCGCTGCATGGTATGCGGATCTGAAGAACGATACCATGGAGACCTTCAGAGAAGAGCAGGAACTGTACGATAACGATATCGACATCCCGGACGACGATGAAGACAGCAATGAGGACAGCGAACAGGAACAGGAACATGACGACTTTCAGACAGACTTTTCCGGTCTCAGAAATCTGATGCTTCAGGCCTGAAGGTTTCAGACGGCTGCGGATTTTCCGAAGTTTCATTGTATAAAACGCTTTAAAAAGCTGGGAGGCTAAAATGACTGATGTTTCCGGTGTAAACAGACACGTTCCGAACTTTTTTGACAGCATTCCGGATCTCAACGCAAATGCCGACGGCAACAAGAAGGTTATGCTCGATGCCAGCGGAGCAATTACCGAAAGCCGCGAATCGAGAGGCCACCTGTTTTTCAAGGCGCATAACAAGATGCTTAGGAACAGTCTACAAATAACTTGTGCATATCACTGCT
>CACYPY010000051.1 GCA_902776415.1 uncultured Ruminobacter sp. | reverse complement strand
AATTGACATAGAACGTCTGACGGAAATGAAGGATTGGAACTACATTATCAGGGGATTTCAAAAGGGATGAATCGATCAGGTTATTTCTTTAAGATTCCTTATGTCTTCCGGATGCTGTCCGTACCGAAACCCGGTGCGGATTATGTTCGGGTTCTGAGACAGGCCGAGGCTCAGATTCGGGGGAAGATCTGTGCCTGGTATGCCGGGGAGGTCGTCAGGAACACTGCCCTGGCTGACTTGCTGGAGCGCCTGGAGACAATTGTTCAGGAAATGAGTCTTTCCGGCTGGCAGCTTGTGATGGCATTTCTCACGCAGTTAAGCGGGAATTGCCGCAGGATTGTCTGCCGGCACAGGCTTTTTGACAATCCGGAGGACTTTGGCCGGGCGGTTCGGGATGCCGCAGAAGAAGGAATGAGGGCCGCCGGAGGTGAAGAAGGGCGGCTTTTTCTTCAGGAGTCCTGCGACCTTCTTGAGGGTGGCTATCTGGAATGCTTTATTCTGCTTGTTTATCCCGGGGATTCCGCAAGACTCGGTGCTGTCCGGGAGCTTCGGGAATGCCTGGCGATTGCCGAGGTGCGCGCCTCCGCGACATGGCAGGGATTTGCCTTCGGGTATTATTTAAGCGGCATTCGGGAGTTTTCCGCACAGGGACAGGATTTTTCGGGACCGGAGGATTTTATTGCCAGAATTTCCGCTCTCAGGGAATCAGATTTTCGGGCGTATGCCGATTTCGCGGCGGCTTCTCTTTCGGATATTGCCGTTCTTTCTGCCATCATTCGCGACCCCGGGTTCCGGAGCTTTGCCGGAATTCTGAGAAATGCCGGCACCCCCGCCGTGTTTACGGAGGATCATCTCTACTTTGGCTCATCGTCCGATTTTGCGGACTATGCTGAACGGCTGATCCGAGATGGCGATTACAGCAGACTCCGGTACCTTTTTAAAAGATATCACTGTGCTCTCAGAATGCTGGATACCGGATATTGGAAATCCGGCATTTTTGACAGGATTGCCCGGGAACTGGAAGGTTCCGGCGGATTCGGGGCAATGTTTTCCGGATTGCTGGAAAAGCTGAGCCCGAGTCCTTCGATATGGAATACGGGACACATTGTTGTATCCGACACCTTTCTTTCCGCCCCGAAAAGAGTTTCCGGTTTTTTCCCCGAGTATCACAGCAGTGATTACGTGCCGCTGGGAACCTGGGAACAGGAGGAGGGATCTCCGGCTCCCATTGAATGGATGGTGCTGGAGGTTACCCGTGATTATGCTCTTCTTCTGAGCCGGCAGGGCCTTGAAGTCAGAAGCCTTCATGAAAATGCGGAGGTGACGCGATGGAAAGACAGTTCCCTTTGCCGGTGGCTGAATACGGAATTTCTGGCCCGGGCGTTTTCTGATGATGACCGGAAGCTTCTTTTCACGGACAGATCCCTGCCGGATCCGGTTTTCCTGATCAGTGTCCGGGAATTTCGGATGATTCCGATAACCCTGGCCCGGGGAATGTTCGGATACCGGGAGGGAGAAAGGACAGGAAACCGAAATTCCGGCAATGAGCCCATGTTCTGGCAGCGACTCTGCTCCCCGACGCCCCATGCTTTTAAGGGAAATCCCGAGCTGAGCCGGGATCGCAGGTTTGCGCCCTGGTGGCTCCGGGAACCGGCGGGAGCGGGCAGTTTTTCGGCAATACTGAGCGACGGCTCCGTTTCCGCCTTACCTGCTGACACTGCGGGGATTCTGGTGCGACCGGCTGTCAGGTTAAAGCTCTGAAATCCCCGTTATTTTGCTACGGCGGCAGTAATTCTGTTTATTCCCGGGGGCTTTTCTGCCCCGTTCGGTATAGAATTTTCCGGAGAAGACAGTGCCATGGGGCTCCGGCAGGGGCAGGGATCCGCTGAGGATCGGGGATAATGAAGGCAGTGATTGGAAAAACAGGAATTAAGAGATGACCGAAACCAAAGTAAACGCGCGAATCCTGGGCAAATTCAGCAGAACCGTCGTTAACCGCGTGAAAACCGACATGCCGGATGTAACCGGAAAAATTCTGGACGGTTTTCATATCGACAGAAAAATGGACGTATCCTCCGGAGAGGCGGATCTCTATCTCTGCCACCGGGAGAACGGCGGCGGGAGCTTTGAGTCCGGTTCCCCTGATTCCGAAAATGCCTTTGTTCTCAAGCTGTTCCGGCGCGAGGATGCCCTGAAGCCGCAGGTTCTGGAAAAGATCCGGAATCTCAGAAGTCCGTGTGTCGCCCCCATTGTCCATTCCGCTCTTTATGAAAACCATCGCTATGTGGTGCTTCCCTATTACCGCTATCCTTCCCTGGGAGACGTTATTGCCGGCGGGCAGACGTTTTCGGAAAAGGATCTCCGGGATATGGTGATTCCCTGTGTCAGCGAGGGGCTTCGGGCATTGCATGAGGCGGGGGTTCTCCACAAGGATCTTAAGCCCTCCAATCTTATGCTGGACAACAGCGGCAAAAGGGTGGTCATCATTGATTTCGGCATCAGCACCGATACCGGCGGCAAAACGTTTGTGGTAACCCGCACCGGCATGACTCCCCTTTATGCCGCTCCCGAGGCCTTGCAGGGGGTTTATCACCGGGAAACCGACTATTATGCCTTCGGCGTTACCATCTATGAGCTCTTTACCGGTCACCGGCCGTTTCAGGAGAACGGTGTCTCGGAGCAGGAGGCCCTCCGGCTTTCGGCGGTGAGTGGCATCAGTTTTCCGGAGAATTTTCCGGAGGATCTTCAAAGTCTGGTGCTGGGTCTTACCTACCGGGATCTGTCCCACCGCAATGAACCTGACAATCCCAACCGGAGATGGGGCTTTGAGGAGATCGCGAAATGGCTCAGGGGAGAAAAGCTCCCGGTTCCGGGCGATGGTTCTGCCGCTGCGGAGGCCGGAGCCGGCAGATTTCTGCCCTACAGCTTTGACAGCAAGGTCTTTACTGTGGAGGACGGACTCCTCGAGGCATTTCTTGAGAATCCGGGGAAAGGACTCCGGGAACTGGGCCGGGGCATGCTCACCCATCACTACGGATATTTTGACGAGTTCAAGGCTGCGGTCTGTCATGAGGCGGAGGAGACCCTGGGAAATTCAGAAGAGACGAACCTGAACCTGTTCCGGAATCTGGTGCAGCGGCTCAGGGCAGTCAGAACCGGAGCGGAGGAGCCGATTTTCTTCTCGGGAAGCTCCTACCGTACCCTTGGGGATTTGGGGGCGCATCTCTTTCCGGTGGCGGTTCCGGTGCTTCCGGGAACTGTTTTTCCAGAGGAAATAAGACTTTTCGAGAGCTGGATAAACGGCGATGTGCCGGGATGGTTTGCCGAAAAGTATCTCAGGGATCAGGCCCTGGCCCGTTCTCTTGAGGACATCCTGAGTTTTACGGAAGCCCGGAATCTTTCCGGGATTTATCGCATTCTGGTTTATCTTACGGAACTTCATCCCTCCTGTCGTAAAATCGTCGTCATGGGGAGATGGTTTGACACCACGGAGGATTTCGGACGGGGAATTTCCGAAGCGACAGTTTCCGAAAGCTCCTGCGTCATGTTCCTGGAGGAAGCTCTCCGCACTCTTGATAACGGCTATCTGGAGGCCTGTATCATCCGGACAGATCAGAATCCGGAGAAACAGGTCGCTCTACTCGGGGAGATTCGGAGTCATCTTGATTCCCCGGAATTTCTGGGAGCTTCCCTGAAAATGAAGTGCTGCCTTATGGGCTATTTCCTGGGAGGGGTGCTTAAATTCCCCCTGAACGGCCGGAACTTTTCCGGAGCTTCGGATTTTGCATCCTTCACTGAGGAAATGAAAAACCGGGATCAGGAGGAATACCTGGCATTCATCAGGGAAGCCAGGAGAGATCTGGAGAGGCTCAGGAGCTTTGTCAGAGAAGATGAGGCTCTCCGGATCTTCAATGAGAGTCTGGACAGCATCATGAGTGCCACCTTCGGGGACGGTGAGTACTTTTTCAAAAACCCCGCGGAATTCCTGAAGCATATAGAGGATCTTAAGACTGCGGAAAATTATGACGAGCTTGGCTATATTTTTGAAAAGTATCACACCGCGCTTCAGGATCTGGATATCCGGTGCTGGAAGAGCGGGGCCTTTCAGAAGCTCGGAGAAATTCTGGAAGGAACCGGCAGCGAGGAGACTTCCCTGTCGTACATGTGGCACAGCCTGAAAACCAGACTGAGCTCCTCCCGGGAGAATACCGGGGTTATCACGGTAAACAGCGACCGCTATGCTCCCGTTATAAAAATTCCGGAGCTGTCTCCCGACTATGTGCCCGGAGAATATGTCAGATTCGGGACCTGGCAGATTGCCGCTGACGGTCCGGCATCTCCCATTGACTGGATTGTGGTGGAGGTAACCGAAACCCATGCGCTTCTTCTGAGCCGTCTGGGACTTGCTTCCGGGGTGTTTCACGAAAGCTTCAGGACCAACATTGACTGGCTGATGTCCTCTCTGAGAACCTGGCTCAATACGGATTTTTACCGTCAGGCGTTTTCGGAGGAGGATCGCAAAAGGATCTATACTTCCGAAGATTTTCCGGAAGCGGTTTTTTGTCTCAGTCAGGAGGAGACGCAGGCCATTCCGGCGATTCGGGGGAGCAGAACGGAAGCTCCGGAACGTCTTTTGTGCTATGCCAGTTCCCATGCTCTTCTGACGCATCCCTTTCAGGGACAGAACGGTTCATCTCCCTGGTGGCTGAGAAGCATGGGAAGCGAAGGAGGAAGGGTCCTTCTTATCTGGACCGATGGCACTGTGCTCGATGCGGCGGTGAATGAACCGGGAAATCTGATAAGACCGGCCATCAGAATAAGAGTTTAGAATGCACTCCCCGGGAATCGGATTGGTGTTTATCTCTCCGGGGGATGAACAAATAATGAGGAGTTTGTATTACTGGTACTGTCAGAACGATTAATGATAGGTTCCTGTGTCGGTGCTTCTCCTTTTTGGCAGAACACTGAACCGCTTATAAGTCTGATGAAATGCCGGGAATTTGAGACCGTGGAATTCAAGGAAGCAAAATGGGCAGTACTCTGAGGAGAGGTCAGGACAATATTTGGTGCAGCACAAAGCAGTTAACGATGTGCCGGAGTAATTGAAAACAGTTCTGAACGGCAGCGGAACTCCTGATGAGGTGATTCCGGTCCGGGAGCCTGCAATGTTGTTTTTTGTTTCAGTGCTGTCTGTTTCTTTGTGTCGGACAGAACCATGAGCAGATGAAAGGAGTTTTTTATGACAGATGATACCGGATCTGTAAATCCCGGAGCAACGGCAAACGGAACGGGTATTATTGCCGCGTTTACCGTGCCGCATCCTCCTTTGATAGTGCCGGCAGTAGGTCGGGGGCATGAGGCGATTGTGGCAAGGACCATCGCCTCATATGACGCGGTGGCGCAGGAAATTGCGGCATTAAATCCTGATACCATTGTGATTTCAAGTCCGCATGCCGAGTTCGGAATGCGTGGCTTTATGTTGCACGGAGGAACTCATGTTACCGGCGATTTCGGGCAGTTCCGGGCACCCGGGGTCAGGTTTTCGGAAACTATTGATACCGAACTTCGGGATCTTCTGGCCGGGGATTCTCGGTATGGCGGGCTCTTTATTCCCTTTGCGGGACCGGTGCTGGATCACGGAACCATGGTGCCTCTTTGGTTTATCAGAAAATACCTTCAGGAGTTCACTCTTCTGGTGACGGGATATTCCGATCTGGATATCAGACGCTATTACGAAGCAGGTCAGTCTGTCAGGAGGGCGACCGGGGAACTTGGCAGAAGGGCTGTTTATGTGGCCAGCGGGGATCTCTCCCACAAACTCAGGGAGGACGGCCCCTACGGTTTTGCTCCCGAAGGACCCGAGTACGATGCCAGGATCATGGATGTACTGGGGAGAGCGGCATTTTCCGAGCTCTTTGATTTTGATACGGGCTTCCGGGATCGGGCAGCGGAGTGCGGTCATCTTTCATTTGTCATGATGGCCGGTGCTCTTGACGGGTATTCCGTAAAGCCCCGGGTGTATTCTCATGAGGATGCCACCGGTGTGGGATACGGGATCTGCTCGTTCATGAGGATCTGAAACAGTCTCTTCCGGAGCGTGCGGGTCCGGATGACATCACGTTATCCTCCCCGTTCCGGAAAAGCAATAATGAGGAAAGTTTTTCAGAAAATGGAGGATGGTCATGACTGACGCCAATGTTCAGGAGTGCCTTGAAAAGCGCCTTAAGGCCGATCCCTGGGTAAAGCTTGCCTGGGATACGATAACGGAATATGTAACCAGCGAGAGGATTCCCGAGGTTCCGGAGGGCCTTCCGGAGGAGCTTCTCCGGAAAAGAGCCGGAGCCTTTGTTTCAATCCACAAACTGGGAGAGCTCCGGGGGTGCATCGGCACCATTGCTCCCGTGATGCCAAGTCTGGCGGAGGAAATAATCAGGAATGCCGTTTCCGCAGCCACCCGGGATCCCCGGTTTCATCCGATTGCCCCCGAGGAGCTTCCCTTTCTGGATATTTCGGTGGATGTGCTGGGAGCTCCGGAACACATCTCTTCGCCGTCGCAGCTGGATATCAAAAGGTACGGGGTTATTGTCACCTGCGGCAGCAGACGGGGACTCCTGCTTCCGGATCTTGAGGGGGTGGATTCCGTCAGTCAGCAGATTTATATTGCCTGCCGTAAGGCGGGGATTGATCCCGGGGAGCATTACACCCTGCAGCGCTTTGAGGTTATTCGGCATTACTGACAGATAATTCCGGGAATCCGCGTCAGGTTCACGGTGTCGTTTTCCTTTCCGGGGAATTCAGTTCCCGATAACCCCGAAAATCAGAAGCGCGCCGATAACGTTTATGGAGATGTTTGCCGAGGCATGCACTACATAGCTTGCCGCGATGCTCCGGAATTTTTCGGAAACCCATTGCAGAAAAAGACCGACGCCGGCAAGTCCGGCCACGCACAGGATAAACAGCGGCACGCTGAACCAGGTGACGAAGATGCCAATGTGATATAACGAGAAAAGCACGGCGCTGGTCAGAGCTCCTCCGGTTTTGTTCAGGAACAGCCGAAAAACAAAGCCCCTGAAGAATGCCTCTTCAAGAAACGAGTTGCAGAAGATGATGTAGGCAAAAACAAAAAGACAGTTTTCCCGGGAAAGATTTTCCTTCTGCATCAGACTTTGCCGAATACCTGCCAGATCCAGATCATTACGGAATATGAAAAACAGGAGCATGGTGCCGGCAAAGAACAGCAGCATGCAGAAATAAAGCGGTGCGGGCCGGGAAATCCTTCTCAGATTTATGGTTTCCTGAATACCTTTTCGGCTCAGAAATGAATAAACAAGAACAGGTGCGGAAAAGGCCAGAACCTTGATGGCGCTTTTGATCCAGTATGACGGCTGAATAACCTGCTCGGTCAGGAATACTGCAATGACCGCAGCAAGCGCCATCAGTATTCCCATAAGTCTGATTCCGTTCCCGTTTTTTGAAGCTGTGTTCATTTTGCCGTTTTGCCTTCGTGTACCGGCTGTGTATCCTGTTTTTCGGACGAATTATAGCACCGGGCCATTCCGGAATGCGTCATGGCGGTTACCTGATAAAAGCGAAAGCTGACAGACCTCAGAACATGGGGGTGTTGTCAAAATCAAAGTCCTTTACCAGCAGTTTTCCTTTTTTGGGTTCGATGATTTTCTTGAAAATCAGATATTTCCAGAGTTCGTGTTTCAAAAGCCGGGCTCTTACCTTGTCCTTGTGCGTCAGAACTATGGGAACCGGAGTTTCCACTTCAAATGTCCATAACAGTACGAAGATGGTATGCTTCAGAACCTTGTCCCTGGTGTCCGGAACGATGTTTTCCTGTATAAGCTCCTTTACATGCCGCGGGTCATCGACAAGCATGGCATAGGAGAAGATCATGCTTGCCAGTGCAAATCTGGAAGCCTTTAAATCGCCGTTTATGACTGAAAGCAGTCTTTCGTGCATGTCCTTGCGGTACTGGGCCATGTAATCGTCTATGAATTCGCATTCATTGAGTGAGGGAATTCCGGAAACCATGCCGGCTCCGTTGCAGAGAAGAATAATCTCTTCACCAGGCTTCAGCTTTGCGATCCTGGTTTTGTCTCTCCCGGGATCTTTGAAGGACGCATGGGTTCCGCCGGGCTGTTTGGTGTCCTGAGTATTAAGATGCAGAACCGGCGTGTTGTCTTCGGAACTTGCTATTTTTTCAATAAGTCCCAGGACCAGCACCTGTTTATCCAGGAATTTTTCATCGCTCTCGGCCTGATTGCTCTTATAGGCATCATAGAATTCGCGGGATGTAATTTTTGTGAATTCGGTCTTGGACAGGAGATACTTTTCAAAAACCGTATTTTTGCTGATGCTTATATTGTTTATATCATCTGATACTATCAAATCGAAAAATTTTATGGCGTCCTGCTCTCGGTCCGCAATCATTTTCTGGTCTTCCTCACTGATGCTGCCATAGAGAGAACCATCGTCAGGAGCCAGTTTTGCTATGTATTCCGATAACGGCTTCGCCTGTGCCTGCGATATAAAAAAGCAGTTTAGGAGAAGGATAAGGAAGGCAGCGTATAAGCGTTTAAACATGAATTATTCCTTTGATTATGTTTGATAAGTCCGGCTGGAAATGAAATGTCCGGGCAGAATCAGTCAAACCGGTCTTTGTATGAAGGACTGTCAGCATTTTGTCCGGTAACGGGCAGCCCTAATTTCCGGCACACCTCTTTCAGAGAGCAGGATACCGGATTATTTGGGTATATTCCTCCCATGCTGCGATATTTGCCCCGTAATCATCCCGGTCTTTCTTCTCACACAGTTCATCCGGATATTCGGGAAAGTATTCCGGTGCCATGGAAATCAGATTGCCTCGGAACCATTCCCGGTCATTGCAGTGAAGGGAAGTTCCTGCGGGAATACCATTCCTGAGGGCGATGCTTAAAATTTTGATGAAGTACTTTCCGGAGATGACGATTTTTCCGCCGTAATTATCCAAAGCAGTGCAGGTGCAGGGGGTTTTTGTCTGAACTGAACCAACACAGGACAGATCTTATCATGAATGAACATGGTTAGATGTGAATTACAGTGCAATTTGTCCGGGACGACTGATTCTGAAGTTCCGGAACCGATAACTCAGGACCTGTATGCTGTTTAATGTGAGCCAAACCCGATAGCTAAAACGGTCCAAATCCAACAGTGAAAACGGACCAAGCCCAATGGTGAAAAGGGGCAATATAAGGCGTTGTAACGTGGCGATAACCATGTAAAATACAATGGTAAATGCGATCAGAATTTGAGGTGAATTAACTGAACAAACGAATACAAGGACTTTAATGTAACAGCCCGTTTCAGAATGAAGTTTTCGGATTTTCCGGGCTGCATGGAATGGAAATTCATTCCCGTGTACATAAGATGATTTTTAAAGATGGAGACCGTTTATGAGAGGATTACGTTTACCTGTCATGATGCCTGTCATCATGCTGTTGCTGTCCGGAAGTGCGTTTGCCAAACCCGATGTCTGGAACGGAGGTTTTGGTCAGGGCCGGGCGGAGTATTCCATCGGCAACAGGAAAGCAAATCTTCTGATTTCATGCAACGCGGAGACCGGCATGACTTCGGAACATGTTCTGAGTCTTGAGGTTAATGGCAATGAACTCTTTTCCGGGCCGGATCATGTTGTTGCCTTTCTGGTTGACGGCAAACGTTTTGAGTTTTCCACGGCAGATAACGGCAGGGTTATTTCATCCAGTCGTGATGCTGCTGATCTCTGGGGGAACTTTATTACAGCTTTGCAAAAGGCAAAAACAATTGAGCTCTATTACGATGACAGCAGGATTACAAAAATAACTCCCAAAAGATCAAGCCTGAAAAATATTGAATTTATGAGCGATTCCTGCAAGCCCCTGTTTTACAGGGAAAAATGAGTCAGGTGCGGAATGATACCCGGCCGGCACCATTGAAGGTTTCCATCATGTTCCGTTCGCGGTATTGCCTTCAGGAAAATTATAAGCCGATCAAGTTTTTAAATTATTTTTCAAAAAACATTGATTTTTGATACCCCGGTATGACATCATTAAAGCGATGAAAGATTACCGGGAATCCGTTCGGTTCATCTCGTCTCTCTCTTTTCTCCATCATTTCGTTCCGAATGCTTTTCGGAGTCTTTCATCTTTCAGAACCGGAAAGCGCGCTTATGACACAGCTTCGTCCGGTGTTCCTTCTCCCCGCAGTTTCAATTTTTCAGGAATAATTTTATGGATAACTCCGAATCATCTTTAAAAATTCTTCATACCTCTGACTGGCATCTTGGCAAACGGCTTCATGACTATGACCGCACCGCCGAATACGAATATTTCAGAACCTGCCTTATGGACAGCATTGCAAGAAGCCGCCCTGACATCCTTCTTATTGCCGGTGACATCTTCGATACCGTGACGCCCTCCATCGAGGCCGAAAAGTTTCTGGGGAGAACTCTCAATGAAATAAGGAGGGTGCATCCGGATCTCCATATCGTGATTACCGGTGGCAATCATGACAGCGGGAGAAAGATCGAAAGCATTTCCATCTATATGGAAAGCTGTGCCGGTCTGAAAATCGTCGGGGAGTTTCCGGTTGCATACGGCGGCGAAAACGGCAGGATCTGCGAGCCTCTTTATGAAAAGCTTGCATATCCCGTGATTTCTCAGGACGGCAGTCTCCTGGCGGTGGTGGCGGCCGTGCCTTATCTGACTCCGGCGGCGGTGGCCGGTCTTTCCATGAACCGCGATGCCGAAGGAGGGGAGGTGAGCTATGAAACCGGAGTCCGTAACATTTATCAGGGCTGCCTCTCCCATATCCGAAATACCTGGCCGGAAGCCTCTAATGGACAGGTACCGATCATTGCCATGGGGCATTTCTATGTCCGGGATTCCGCTCTCGGGGATGACAACGATGGCAAGGGCAATGCCCTGGGCGGAGAGGATCAGATTGGTACCGGCATCTTTGACGGTTATAACTATGTGGCTCTCGGGCATATCCATTTCAGACAAAACCTGACCGATAACTGCCGGATTCGGTATTCCGGTTCGCCTCTCCCTATTAATTTCGGGGAAATCGCCTACCGTAACGGAGTGGATTTAGTGGAGATCCTTCCCCGCGGGTGTGAAGACGGGGCATATCCCTTCAGCGTGTCCGTGAATTCTGATGTCTATAAAAGGGCCACGGAGTTTATCAGAATTCCCCGGGGCACCAAAAACGGGAGCGAGGATGCGGTGGTTTCCGGTCTTGATGCTCTTAAGAATGCTTCCGGTGACTGTTCCTGCGGTCTTCCCTTTCTGTCGGTGTTTGCCGAGTACGACCCCGGGAATTCGGCATACAAAACCATCGGAGAATACCGCATCTTTCTGGAAAAGAAGCTCCGGGAGCTTTCCGGAGTCAAAGTCCGCCTCTGCCAGTTCAAGGTGGAGATGAAGGAATCCGGCAATTCCGGGGGAGCCGAAAATGACCGCGAGTTCCGTTCCCTGGACGATGTGCTGAATCCCATGCAGCTTGCGGATCGGATGTACCGGGATGTCAATAACGGCAAGGAAATGCCCGGGGACGTCCGAAAGCTTCTTTCGGAAATCATAGCCGAGGCGGAAGGAACCCGGGAAGCCGCTGAAAACGTCTGATAAGAACATGACCGAAACAGTTTTATGAACAGAGAGTGATTATTATGAAAATTTTAAGAGTGGAAGGAACCAACCTGGCCAGTCTCCCGCATTTCGAGATTGATTTTCGGAAGCTTCTCGGAGGTCGCAACGAGGTATTCGCCATTATCGGAGACACCGGTGCCGGGAAGAGCACCATTCTGGATGCCATCTGCCTCGGGATTTATGGAAATACTCCTCGGATTGGCAAATTTAACCCCAGGAGCGGATCGGTTGCCCTGGACGATGGTTTTACCATTCCCAAGTACGATCCCATGAACCTCATGACCAGAGGGGAGTCCCGCTGTTCCGCCACAGTGGATTTTGTGGCCGGAAACGGTTCGGTTTACCGTTCCTGCTTTGAGATCTTCAGAAGAAAGACCAAATTCACCAGACGTTTTCGGATAAGTCTTCTGGATGATTCCGGCAATATTGTCAGAACCGAGGTGGATGTCGAAAACAAGATGAGTGTTCAGGATCTGGCAGTCAGCTATACCGGACTTACCTGGGAGCAGTTCCGCAGGGTGATTATTCTCCCGCAGGGCGAGTTTGCCGCATTTTTGGATGACAATTCGGATGTCAAGCTGACTCTTCTCGAAAAACTTACCGGCACGGAAATCTACAAGAACATTGATTTGGCTGCACGAAACCGAATGGAGATTCTTAAGAATCAGCTTGCGGATATCAAAAACCGGATGGAGATATTTGAAGCTCAGATTCTGCCGGATGAGGACGTTCAGGCAAAGAAACAGGAGCTTTCCGTTATCCGGGAAAAGCTTGATACCGTATCCGCCATGATTAAGGCTGCGGAGGATTTTGCCGGAACCAGAAAGGAAATCCGGGAGCAGGAGGCCGGGATATCCGGGGAGGAAGCAGCCCGGGACAGCCTGAAATCCGAGCTCGATAACTTACGCGATGAAAGACGTACCGTGATTCTTCACGATCTGGCTGCTCCGGCCCGGGATCTTTATGCCGGAATCACGCTCCTGAAAAACACCCTGGAGGAGCTTACTCAAAAGAATGAAAAACTGAAGGCTTCTCTGGGAGACTATGAGAAGAATCTTGCGGAGTCTCAGACTGCATTTTCTGAAAAGGAGCGGATTCATAACGAAAGGTCCCGGGAAAGGGAAATGAAAGAGCCGGATCTGACCCGGGCCGAAGGTCTGGAAAAGAAGATCTCGGGAATTGAAAGCACCGTGAACGGACTTCAGGAAAACCGCAAGGCCGAGGAGGAGGTTCTTTCAGGAGTAAAGTCGGAACTGGAAAAGCGGCAGGAGTCCCGAAACGCCGTTTCCGGCAGGCTTAAAATTCTGGAAGAGGAGCACCGCAAGGACGAAAAATTCAATGACCTCGTCCCGGTCTGGAACGAGCTTAACGGAAATCTTCCGGCTTACCGCAATGCCGTAGCATCACTTGTAAAGCTTCAGAATGACGCGAATGAGCATGACGGCAAAATCGCAGCGATTTCCGGAACTCTGAACGGAGAAGCCGTCCGTTACCGGGAGCTTTCCGGAGATAACCGGGAATATTCCTTCACTGAGGGAAATCTTCCGGACCCGGAGCCCTGTGATAATGTTCTGACGGTTCTTCAGAACTGGCACGGCACTGCTTCAGGACTTTCAGACGGGATAAAGTTACTTGAGAAGCACCTGACGCGGATGGAGGGTCATGCGGAGAAATTTGCCGAAAGTGCCGTGAGCTCCGCCACCGACCTCGAGGCTCTCATTGATTCCCGAAAGGCGCTGGCCCGGGAAGAAGAGAATCTGAGATCCCGGACAGGGGATATTGAGAATGCTGCCAGACTGGAACAGGCACGTCTCGATGCTCAGAAGGAGCTTTCCGGCCTGGAGGGTGAGATGAAGACCCAAAAGGATGCCGTCAGAAAGCTGGAACAAAGAAATGATATCCTGAACCGGGAACAGGAGGAGCTGAGAGGCAAAATTGCCGCTCTCGAACAGGAACACAGTCGGGACGAGTCATGGAACTTCTTAAAGGATTCCTGGAATGATCTTATGATTTCCGCCGGGAAGCATCGCATGATCCGTCAGGGACTTATTAAGATCGGAAATGATATTTCAGCAAAGGAAAAGACCCTCGCGGAACTCCGTAACAGCTGGAATGGCAAACTCCTGAAATATCAGGAGGCTGCCGGAGACAGCAGTTCATTCAGTATTGAGGAAGAGCTTGCTCCCGATGCCATGACCTTTGAGGAAACCGCTGCCGCTCTCGGCCGCTTTCAGAAGATTTCCGGGGACCTTGAGCATCGGGCCCTGGATCTCGGGGATAAGACCCGGGAGTACCTGAAGCTGGCCGTGAACTTTTCCGAAAACGCCGCCGTCTTTGCCGGAGAACGGGAAGAACTTTTGAAGCTTCTTGACGGCAATTCTCCGATTCATGCCAGGGAGCAGCGCATTTCGGAACTCGAAAAGAGCATCCGCACCTGCCAGGGAATGATTAAGGTGAGCGAAATTGCCGTGAGCCTTAAACCCGGAGAGGAATGTCCCTGCTGCGGTTCCCGGGTGCATCCCAGACTGGACGGAGCTGCCTCGGATCCTGGCAGGTATCTGGAGGAGGCCAGTCGGGCCCGGGATGAGTATGAAAAAGAGCTCACCAGGGTCAATGATGAGCTTTCCGGTCTCCGTTCCCGGAAAACGCTTTTGTCCGCGTCCGTTAAGACGCATGCGAGAGAATTTCCGGCTGCTTCTGCGGAGATATTCGGAAAGGCGGAGGAGCTCTCGGGACTTGCCGGGACCTTCCGGGAAAAGCTGGAGTCACTCGGGGATCTGATTCCCGAAGGCCGGAATAATCAGGGGCGTATCGGAGAAGCCCGGAAGACTCTTCTTGAGATCCGGGATCGGGGGCTGGCTCTGCCGCTTTTTTCCGGAAAGGAAATTTCGGAGTTCTCCTTTGCGGTATCCGCTTTTGCTGACGGCTTCGGTAAAGTTCCTGCCGGTCCGGATGAGAATGACATTTCTCCGGAATTCGCCGAAAAGCTGCCTTTGCCGGATAAAGATGCAGCCGGCCTGAAAGCTCTTGAGGAATATGTGCGTAAACTCTGTCCGGCTCTTGAAAGATTTGCGGGGACAGTGCTTCCTGAAAAGCTGGATGATGCAGCCCGGATCGAAAATTGCCTCCGCGGCGTTCCTTTGCTGGTCGGGGATATTCGGAATCTCGGAGAGAAGTACCGTGCCGCGAACACGGAGCTTGAGGGGCTCAGGCGGCAGGAGACCGAAGCCGAAGGCAGCCTCCGGGAGACCGTTTATTCTGACACGGAAGAGATGTCAGGGATCTGGCGGGAGCTTACGGAGGAGTCAGATGAGCAGAAGTACCGTACCCGGGTAACTGAACTCGGAGAGACCGTAAAGCGTATTAACGCCTATGACGGTGATCTCGGAAAGCTTCAGACGGCAATGGAGGCCAAGGATGCCGAGATCAGTGCGTCCCTTAAGGATCTCACGGAACAGAAGGCGATTCTGGCCGGCACCGAAAAGCTTATTTCCGGAAAAAATGCCCAAATTGCCGGAATAGACAGGGAGATTTCCGGCATTATAGGTGACAATAAAACAGTCGCGGCATTCCGGGATCAGTTTGCCGCCGGAATTAAGGAAGCCGAGAAAGTTCTTGAAAATTCCCGGGCCCGTTTTGCGGAGAGTTGCGGAAATCTTCGGAATCTTCGGGATCTTATGGCCAGGGCATTTAACGATATCTGCTCCGAAAGGGAGCGCCTTTCCGGCAATCTCGATGCGGTTCTTGAGATTCGGGAGAAAATTCCGGAACAGGACGGGGGCTTCCTTGCCGGACTCAGGGATCACTTTCAGAGTATTTCGGAGCGAGGGCGCAGGCTTTTTGTCTTTGCCAAAGATAACGCCGCTTTGGAGATTCCTGGTCTTGTCAGCCAGTATCTCGCAGATCTGGACGGGGCCCGGAAGGACAATGCGGAGGATTCCGGGATTCCTGCCGTTCCCGAAATTCCTGATCTTAAACCGTTTATCAGTGAGGTGTCGGATTTTGGAGCATCTCTGCCCTCAGTCATTTCCGGCGTTGCGGATCTTGAGAAACGGATTGGCGAAACGGCAGTTCTTGTCAGAAATGCCCGGAACAGTCAGAGTGTCCTGGAAAACGAACGCACCGCGCTGGCAAAAACCCTGAACGAAATCAAAACCACCGGGGAGCGGATGAAGAAGCTGGTAGTTGACAATGGGAATCTGCAGGTGGCTGATGTCTGGAAGGAACTTAGCAGCCTCTCAGAATCCGATTTTAAAACTGGCATTGCGAGATACCAGGGGATTATTGATCGGCTTTCCGCTTATGACGGCAATCACCGGACATTGTCCGCCGAGCTTGACGGACTCACGAATACCGTTGCTGCTTTCCGGGATCGTGAGACTGCCGTTACTGATAAGCTTGAGACCATCGCACGGCAGCTTGCGGAACAGGAGACTCTGAAGCAGGAGACTCTGAAGGAAATCGCGGTTCTTACCGGAGGACTTTCCGTCTCCGGGTTCAGAACAGCCCTGGACAAGGCGGTGAATGATGCCGCGGCCGAGGTAAACAAGGCCAGACTGGCTCTGAAAGCCAGTGAAAAGGATCTGGACAGTCAGAACCGGATAATCAGGGAGGGCGAGGCCGAATATGCCAGGAAGGAGACGGAGCTTTCCGAAAACGAGAAAGAACTTTCAGGGATGCTTCAGGAGATCGCTTCCCGGAATCCGGGTTACTCGGAGGATGATCTTCGGGATGGGCTCGGGGTGCCTGAGGATGCTTACCGTGCCGCCCGGGACAGGGTTCAGGGACTTTCCGAAAAAATCCGGGAGCTTGATACCAGAATCGGCGAGCATAAGGCTCTGCTTGGTAAACTCAGTGCCCGTCTTTCCGGGCTTCGTGAAAAATTCCCTTCGGATTCCTTCACTCCTGAAGGGGATCTCAGCGAGGAAATTTCACTCGGATTC
>CACYPY010000050.1 GCA_902776415.1 uncultured Ruminobacter sp. | reverse complement strand
AGGCGAACCACGCATCGAAGGCGAACCGGAGCCTGTGGCCCTGGTGAACCACCTGAAGACCGGGATCCGGTTCACGGCGGAGAAACTGATGGACGGACAGCCCGCGGCGGAGCCCTTTGAGTTTGTGCTGCTGGAGACGGATGAGGCCAGAAGCATAGAAAAGGAAATCGCCCGGACAAAGAACGGCACGGACGGCAAAATCCTGTTTGAGAATGTATATGTGGATCCAGTCCCTGCCGGCGATCGTTACTATGTGATCCGGGAAGCGGCAGGAACCAATCCGGCGGTGGAATATGATACCGGCGAAGACCTGTATAAGGTGACCATTATCAGTTCACCGGACGGGATTCATACCGTGGAGCAGAAACGCATGTCCGGCGACGGCGTCTTCCGGAAAAGCCCCCCGGGGTACCGGCGGATTCAGCTTTTCTGATGACGCCGGGGGCTTTGTGCTTCTTTCCGAGACCGTGCCGGATGCCATTCTGGATATCCGGTACTATTCCTCCTGCAACTTCGTGGGGCGGCGCATTGACGGCTATGAGGAACCTGTGGCTCTTCTGACCCGGGAGGCCGCGGCGGCGCTCCGGGAGGTCAGCGACGAGCTTGTGAAAAAGGGCTACCGTCTGAAGATATTCGATGCCTACCGGCCCCAGAGCGCCGTGGATCATTTTATGAGATGGGCCCGGGAGCCCGGAGATGCCGTCATGAAGCCGTATTTTTATCCGAATCTGGACAAGGGGGTGCTGTTTAAGAAGGGCTTTATCGCCGCCCGTTCGGGGCACACCCGGGGCAGTGCGGTGGATCTGACTCTTTTTGACATGGCAGCCGGAAGGGACGCGGACATGGGGGGCGGCTTTGACTGGTTCGGGCCGGAAAGTCATCAGGAATTCCGGGGGCTTACCGCAAAACAGCGCGCCAACCGGAAGCTTCTCAGGGATGCCATGACTGCCCATGGCTTCAGGGCCATTTCAAACGAATGGTGGCATTTTTCCCTGAAAAACGAACCCTATCCCCGCACCCTCTTCACCTTTCCGGTGTCCTCCCGGGCTGTCTCCGGACAAAAGGAGGCGGGGAATGCCGGTGAGGGGGCGGAAGCAGGTGCCATCAGGTGACTCCGGAGGGGATTTGAGACTTTCGGAGGCCCGAATTCCCTTCGGCCAGTGGCAATCACAATGACAAGGACGCTCCCTTTAGGAAAAGGATCGTCATCCCGGGGATGAAAGCTCCGTCCCCGCCTTTCTTCAGTTTCAGATTGCAGGGCGGGCCTCAGAAGAGGTCCTGTCTGACATGGTATGATTTCCCCTGATGCCTCATTGCGGATGGAAACGGGGATTTTCTGCTGATGGGAATGTGGATTGCGATTCTGTTTTTTATCATTGCGGTGACCGTGGCGGCATTGTGGCAGATCTGCCGCGGTGCGATCCGGTTTTTTGCCGGGATTCGGGGGCGGGATCGGCTGTCCCGGAATGCCGCCTCGGGAGTGATTCTTTCCGTGCTGACGTTTTTTACAGTACTGGCGCTGTTCCTCCGTACCATAAATGCCGTTATTATTTTCTGCCATCTGGCCGCAATCTGGTTTCTTGCGGATCTTCTGTTCGGTCTTGCGGGAATTCTTCTCAAAAGTAAGCCGGCCCGGATTCCCGCCGCCGTTCTGGCTTTTTCGGTGACTGTTTTCGTGCTGTCCTCAGGCTGGTACCAGGCTCATCATGTTTCAGGAACGGAGTATCACCTGGTCAGTACCAAAAGAATTCCGGATTTAAGAATTTTGCTGATTGCGGATGCGCATGTGGGAAGCACCTTTGACGCCGCCGGCTTCGGGGAGCATCTCAGCGCCATGGAGCGGGAACACCCCGACCTGATTCTCATTGCCGGAGATTATGTTGATGACGACACCTCCCGGGAGGACATGGAACAGGCCACGGCGGCACTGGGACGGCTCCGGCCTCCCCTGGGCATTTATTTTGTCTTCGGAAACCATGACCGGGGGTACTACGGCAGTGCCCGCCGGGGCTTTGATGCGGAGGACCTTAAAAGAGCGCTCCGGGAAAACGGGATTACCGTGCTGGAGGATGAAATCGCGGAACCCGTCCCCTGGATTGCAATCGCCGGCCGGAAGGATCTTTCGGTGAAACGGGAGAAGGGCGGCGAGAGAGCATCTCTTTCTGACCTGCTTCCCGCGTCCTCTCCCGACCGGTATTGTGTGGTTATGGATCATCAGCCCGCAGCCTTTATCGAAACCGCGGCCGCCGGAGCCGACCTTGCGGTTTCCGGGCACACCCACGGCGGCCAGCTTTTTCCATTCAATAAGGCCGGGCTTTATCTCGGGGCCGTGGATGCGGTTTACGGGCATTCCCGCATCGGGGGAACGGATTTCATTGTGACTTCGGGGATTTCCGACTGGGCGATAAGGTTCAAGACCGGAACGTTTTCGGAATATGCGGTAATCAATGTGACCGGAAAAAAGGACTGACCGCGCCCGCCGCCGGAAACGGTTTTTCGGGGGGATGAATGTTCCTGCGGTTTTGTCCCGCCTTTCCCCGGATTCCGATCAATAAACTTGATTCGGCGTATTTCTGGAGCATCGTGAATACTAATTAATCCTTATGCTTCCGGAAGCCGGTATCTCCGTCAAAAATCCGAAGCGGGCCGGATTCTCCCGAAAAGGGCCGTTTTCCTGTGGCAGAGCTTTGTTTCCTTCGGATGTCCTTCCTCCGGAGCAGTCCGGGGCGAACAGCGGTATTTTGCAGTATATTGTTGAAGCCGGTATCAAAAAACGAGGCTGAAATTGTAGCAAACGGAAATTTTTCTCTTAAAATTCATCTGTCAGGAATAACTGTATTTGCATACCGGCGGGCACTTTTTTTTTCGCCGGAAAACGGAGATCATTATGAGCGGTCCTAAAGACAGCAGAATTTCGGTGGAGGAAATGAAGCGCCGGGAGCTTGAGCGCAGAAGACGCGAGGAGCTGGAACGCAAAAGACGCGAGGCGGAAAGGCGACGCCTGGAGGAGGAAGCCCGCAGACAACGGGTGAAGGACCTCAGGGACAACATTGCATTCAGTTCCAGAGAACTGGACACGTCGCTCGGAAACGCCCGAAACCGGATTACCGTCCTTAAGTCAAAGATTGTCGAGTTCGGGGTGCCCCCCACTGCGGAATATCAGAAGCTGACCCGGGATGTGGAAACGGTGGCACGGGAAATTGTAACAGTCAAGGGCCGGAATACCGCTACCGAAAACGAACGGGAGCTCCGGGACATTCTTGTGGATTTTCAGAAGGTGGCTGACAAATTCCGCCGGATTATGGACGATACCCCCCGGGTGGCTGACAGCATCACCGCGGCCTATACAGAAAAGCTGACCTCCGAAATCGCCGATCTGGCAGCGGCTCTGGCCAGGGAGGAAAAGCAGCGCCGGGAGACCGAAAATCAGGAACGGATCCGGAAGGCCGCGGAGGCGAGCAGAAGAAAGGAAGAAAAGCTCCGGGAGGAACAGGCGGCAGCCCTTGCCGAAATTTCCGTGATGGAGGAGGCTTTCCGTAAAACCGTGGCAGGACGCGAGGCTCCGTCGGAGCTTCAGGACGAAATTGATACTCTTGAAAATGTTCTGCACACCGTGGAGAAGGGCGGACACAATGCCGAGTATCTCAGAAGCTTTGCCGCTATCAGTCTGGAACCCCGGCTCAGGGATATCGGGAAAAAGCTGACCGATTATGAGAATCTGAAGCAGGAATACGGGGCGCTCAGCGATGAGTATCTTGCCGTCTGCCAGGAGGCCGGAGTTCCTCCGAAGACCTTCCCGGTCTCCAAAACCTCCATTAATTTCATGAAGGCGGAAATTGATGTCATTCATCAGACCCTGGCCAAGAGAGATGCCGAGAGGTATATAGGCAACGCCATCAACGAGGTGATGGAGGAAATGGGCTATCACCTCATGGGAGGTCTCCGGAATCGTCCTGCCGGTATTGTGAAGAGCGGACTCTACCGCTTTAACGACAGTACCGCGGTAAATGTAACCTACGACTCCAACGGGGACATGTGCATGGAGCTGGGAGCTTTGGACACTGAGGATCGGGAGCCTGACGTTCAGGAAGCTGAAAACCTCAGACGTGATATGGAGAGCTTCTGCACCGGATATCGCAAAATCCGGGAAAAGCTGGCCGAGAAAGGGCTGGTTATTCACGGAGTCAGTGAACTGCCTCCGGATGCGGAGTATGCCCAGGTCTTCAATCTCAGCGATTTCAACGTGAGCGAGGAGGACTTCCGCGAGGCGGAACGAAACCGGAGAAGCAGCATTTCCGGAACCCGCGGGGAGAGCGTTCTCAGGCATCTTTCCGCTGACGGGGAGTCCCGGTAATGCCCAGAGTGAAGATTTGCCCCAAATGCGGAAAGCATAATCCGCCTAGCTCCAGCGTCTGTCTCAGCGAATCCTGTGCCTGGGATCTTACCGGAGTCAAGGCGACAAACGTCAGGCAAGAGCCGGAAGCTCCGGCGACGCCGGATCGGGAACAGCTTGCTTCCCCGCCCCGCGAAATCAGAATCGGTCTTGACAAGGAGCCCCTGAAGCCGCAGCCCGGGCCGGTTTCCGCCCCGGATCCCGGGAAGGAGCCGGAACCCGTTCCCGTTTCGCCGGAGCCGGCACCAGGTCCCGCACCGGTACCGGAGGCCGCTCCGGGCAGGATCTATGTCAGGATCTGTCCCTTCTGCGGTACCGAGAACAAGGCCGTTGCCAAGGTTTGCACCGCCTGCCGCCAGGATATCCGGATGGCCCCGAAGACTCTGTCAGACCGGAAGCCGGGGGGCGGAACCGCCGTAAGTTCCCGGTCCGCCGTGCCGGAAAATGTTCTGATAGCCGTCCTGAAAACCCCCGACGGCACGGAGCTTCTGAAAATCGATACGGCCCATCCGGTGCAGGTTATCGGCCGCGAGCACACCCTGATGGAGTATCTTTCCGGGCGGGACTATACCAGCAGAAAGCATGCGGAGATCGTGGTTTCCGGTAACCGGCTGGTGATAAGGGACCTCGGAAAGCCCAACGGCACCTTCATCAATAATGTCAGGATGGCTGCGAATTCCATGGAAACCCTGAAGGACGGCGATCGGGTCTCCCTGGGGGGGCTGTGGGAGGAGGACTGGAAAAACTCCCGTACCGGCTGCTTTGCGGTGTCCTACCCCGCAGGGAGTTAGATTCTTGTATATCGCCAGACTGCTGTACCCGGTCAGGGTGCTGGGTCCCGGACGCCGGGTGGGGATCTGGTTTTCCGGCTGCAGCCGGAGATGCCGGGGCTGCAGCAACCCTGAGCTCCAGGAGCGGGATCCCCGTTTTAAGACCGGCAGGGAGACAGTGTTAAGGATGATTGCCGCCGTCAGGGAAATCAGTGCCGTGGACGGCTTTACCCTGACCGGCGGGGATCCCTTCGATCAGCCGGAGGCTCTCCGGGAACTTCTTCCGGCCCTCCGGGAGATTTCTCCGGACATCCTGGCATACACGGGATACCGGATTTCCGAGCTTCGGAGCCGGGGATACCGGGATATTCTGGACATGATTACGGTGCTTATTGACGGTCCCTACGTGGAAAGCCGGAATTCCGGCTGCTTTCTTCGGGGATCGGACAATCAGAAGATTCATATCCTGGACCGGTCCCGGGCTTCCTTTTACGGGGATTATCTCCGGAACGGCCGGAACGAGGTGCAGAACTTCAGAACCCGGGACGGCTTTATTTCGGTGGGCATTCACCGTCCGGAGTATCCCCGGGAGCTTCAGGAGGCTCTCCGGAGCCGGGGGGTTTTCATCGGCAGGCCTTCATCCGGAGAGATTCCGGAGGAGACCGCCCCGGAACAGTTTTCAGACAATAAAAAGGATTAAAACATGGACAACAGCGCACAGGAGACAATTGTCTGCCCGAAGTGGCACAGGGAGCTTGGCATTTTCAACCGCATCAAGCCGCTGATCATTCTCGAGGGGAATATTCTGGACAAATATGTTTATCCGGAACAGACCGAATACAGCGATCAGGGCGAGATTCTGGACATCAACTCCTATCTCTACGCCTTCTATAAGAACCTGGGATACCGGCATGTGATTTTCTACAGCCATCTCCGGGGATTTTTTGCCGATGCCAATGACGCCGAAAACGCCATGGACGAGTTCGGGGCTCTTATAAGTGCAAATCCGGAAACCGTCGGCAATGTGAAGACCATTCAGGCGGTGTTTTCGGGAAGATCCCCCACGGCTCCGGAGTATATCAGCCTGGCACTGGGGCAGGAGGTGGAGTCGGTGGTAATCGTCATGGATTTCGTGTCCCGGTACATTGTGGCGCCCAATACCATGCAGCAGCCGGACGTGCTCAGCTTCACCAGGCTGCAGGAGGCCGCTCTTATGAGCCGGGACGTGCAGACTGCCGGCGGCTCCCGGATCAAGAATTCCCTGGTGCTCCTGGTGAACAAGGTAAACGATCTCCCTGCCTGGATTTACCTGGACAATCCTTCGGCCAAGACCATCACCATCAGCACTCCCGGCAAGGACGAGCGCTTCGGGTTCATTGACGCCCAGTTCCGTTCCTTTTTCGCTCCGGAAATTTACCGCGAGGACATGGCCGGTTATCAGGGCGAAGCCGGAGCCGACGCTCTCAGAAAGCTGAAGCAGCGTTTTACCGGTCTTACCGAAGGCTTTTCATATACGGCTCTTAACGGTCTTTCGGTGCTGTGCCGCAAGCAGCGGTTCCGGATCCCGGATCTCTGCAAGGTGGTGGATCTCTACCGCTTCGGTATTTCCGACAATCCCTGGCAGACCCTGAAGCATGATGATTTTGCCCATGCGGAGGAGGATTTCCGGAAGCGGGTCAAGGGGCAGGACCTGGCCCTTACCCGCACCCTGGACGTTATCAAAAGGGCCATTGTCGGTATGGATGGCCTGCAGCACTCCTCACATACCAAGCCCAAGGGGGTGCTGTTTTTTGCGGGACCTACCGGTACCGGCAAGACCGAAACCGCAAAAACACTGGCCCAGAAGCTGTTCGGCGACGAGAGCCGCTGCATCCGGTTCGACATGAGCGAATTCGGACAGTCCCACAGCGATCAGCGCCTTCTGGGAGCCCCTCCGGGATACGTGGGATACGAGGCCGGCGGTCAGCTTACCAATGCCGTCAGGGACAATCCGTTCTCCATTCTTCTTTTTGACGAAATAGAAAAGGCCCACCCCTCGATTCTGGACAAGTTCCTTCAGATTCTGGAGGACGGCCGGCTTACCGACGGTCAGGGAAATACGGTGTACTTTTCCGAAAGCGTGATTATCTTTACCAGCAACCTGGGCATTTATGTTCCCGACCGGGAGGGCGGCAGGAGGCAGAACGTTTCTCCGAAGGATACCTACGAGGAGGTGCAGAAAAAGGTGCGCGCCGCCATCGAGAATCATTTCAAGTTCACGCTGAACCGTCCGGAGATCCTGAACCGTATCGGGGAAAACATCGTGGTTTTCGACTTCATAAGACCCGATGTTGCCAGTGACATTCTGGCCGCGCTTCTGGAGAGAATCGCCGGCAACCTCAGGAGAAGCAAGAAGATTGATCTCTCCCTGAGCGAAAAGGCCCTGGCCCAGCTTAATGACCTGGCGCTTGGCAATCTCGAGAACGGCGGCCGCGGCATCGGCAATGTGGTGGAGACCTACCTTATAAATCCGCTTTCCCGTTATCTTTTTGACAGCAGGGTGGAAAAGAATGCCGCAATTCGGGTGCTTTCCGTTACCGGTGGCGAGGTCCGGAGTCTGGCGGAGACTCCGGCCGTTATCTCCTGCGAACTGGTCAGGAACTGAAATGAGAGAAGGAGGCTTTAAATGAAGGTTTCATGTCAGATAAGGATGGGGCTTAACAAGGAGCAGTGCGAGGATCATGCGCTTCTTGCCGTGTCCGGGAATCCCGGGGCCTCCCGGGTTCTGAACGAGTTTCGCGGCGAATTCGAAATCTCCGCGCCGTGTATTCTGGCGGTGGCTGACGGAGTGGGCGGAAATCCCGGAGGAAACGAGGCTTCCGGCTTTGTGCTCCGGGAGCTTCTCCGGCGCAGTTCCGAGGCGCGTCCTGACGAACAGGCCCTCCGGGATCTGGTAATATCTCTTAATAATGATCTGATTTCCCATGCCGCGGGAATTCCCGGAAAGGAAACCATGGCCACCACCTTTACCGCTCTTGTTCTGGATGATACCGGGGCCTGGTATGCCCATACCGGAAACACCAGGCTTTCGGTAATGAGCGGCATGTTTATCAGACAGATCACCACCGATCACACCACCTGGCAGTGGCTTATGGATTCCGGAAACTTCGAGGCCGCGGAACGCTGTAACCGCTGTGAGATTCAGAGCTGTCTCGGTGCGGGCTCCTCAAAGTATCTGACCCGGCTTAACGTCAGGCATTTCCGGGAGGCCGGCAGTACCGCCGGCGTCTATATCATGACCTCGGACGGCATTCATGAGTTCACGGATGCGGATTTCATGGAGGATGTGCTGGGGCGGAGTGACATTTCGGATCTGGAGAAGACGGATCTCATTATGGAGGAGGCCCTGAAAAACGAATCCGCCGATGACAAGACCATTCTGATTATCAGAGTCTGAGGGCGATCAGGATCCGGAATACGTCCCCGGAGAAACGGGACGAACACGGAAAAACCTGAAAACCCCTGAAAAGAGGATGAAAAGAGGATGAAAAGAGGATGAAAAGAGGAGGGAGATCCGGCAAGGAGATCCCTCCTCTGTTTCAGGGCCTTCCTGTTTCGCGGCGTGCGGCTGTGTGACATCCGTGTTTCGGAGTCAGTTGCTGGTGAAGCAGGAGAAGCTGTCAAAAATAAGTTCCAGAAGAGCACCCAGCAGGCAGCCGGAATTGTTGTCCTGAGGCGGGCGTTGTTTCTTCTTCTTTCTTTCTTCGCTGCTGAGGCGGTTCGGTATTTTCTTCATTTTTACAAAATCCATTAATCCCGGTCAGTCATTTCTGAGACGGTGGTATTTTCGGGAGTTTTTACGGCTGCGGCGTCCGCGGCTTTTATCATTATCCCTTCGATGAGCGGGGCCTTTTCGCGGTATCCCAGAAGACGAACCACCATCCTCCGCGGCAGGCAGTCGTGGCAATAGCTGTTGAATTCGGCGGCGGCTTCATTGCTGTGCCGGAGGTTGAAGGCGAGCTTCTCCTCCAGATTTTTCAGTTCCCCGGAGATTTCCGAGAACGAGGTGGTATTCCTGAGGGCGGGATACCGGTCAAGACGGCTGTTCAGGAGGTCCAGGCGATGCGCAAGGGTGTTTTCGCGGTTTCGGATCTCACTGAAGGCTCCGGGATTCCGGAAGGTTCTTTTGAGATTTTCCACGGCAGCCCCGGCCCGGGTGGCCTCCCGTTCAATTTCGTTGAGAAGATCGCTTTCTCCGGGCGCGTATTCCCGCACTTTTTCCGCCATGGCGGGAATAATGGCGTACTTCCTTTTGCTCTGGGCAAAAAGCTGGGCGAGATGGTTCAGGTATACGGATTCCAGACTCTGAGCCCGGGCCCTGACATGTCTGATGTACCAGAATGACAGGATGATAACGGCAAGGGCCAGGGGCACGGAAACATAGAGATGATTGAAATTGAACAGGAGCATTAGGCTTTCTCGGGTTATGGGGCCAAAGCGCTTTCCGGAATGCCTCGCCCGGGATCGGGAGGAGGAACATCCGGCCGGCATCCCTGTGGTGATGCCAGGCACCGACTCTGGCATTATAGGTTTTATTTAAAAATTCCCGGGGACGGATATGGCAAAAATCTGAAGCTTTTCACAAAGTAATCCTGAAAGATGCCGGACCTGCCGGTCTGTTTTCAGAGCGGGTCCCCGGTCCCGGGCGGCGGGGTCGCCGGGGACCGGGAAACCGGACTCACCCGGTAAGGCAGGTCCGGTCGAAGATATAGCGTCCCTTCAGAAAATCCCGGAAATCCGCGGTGATTCCCGGAGTCCGGGGGAGATCCGGAGCTTCGGAAGCCAGTTCCTTAAGCAGGTCTTCCGGAAGTTTGTCCCGATCCTTCACGCTGAAATCCGGACAGCGGTTCAGGATAAAATCGGCAAATTCCGGAGAGGTTTCCCGGAGAAGCGCCGTCCTGAGAAGTTCCCGGGAACTTCCGGAACAGACCTGTCCGGGAGTTGCGGCGTCTGCCGCCTGCGGTTTCAGGAGCTTCGGAATAAGGGACAGCGGAATCCGGGACAGCCAGTGTTCCTTCATGGGGTTTACGGCCGCGCCCCGGGCTCCCCGCACCAGGGCTTCGCGGTTTTCGGGAGGGGAGAGGTAGAGATGTCCCGAGGTTCTCTGACCGTCGTTTACCGGGTAGTTGTCCCAGATAAAGGGCTTTCTGCCGATTATTTCCCGGGCCCTTTCCAGGGATTCCGGGGAATAGCCGGAGCTCATCACCCGGTCGCCGGTCCAGAAGATATCGGTTCTTTCGGGAAGATCCCGGGCAAAGTCCTCAAAATAGCTTTCGGGCATTTTCCCGAAAATCTTTTCCAGTATGGGGTCCAGACTGTAGAAGCTGGGACAGGTGATAATGCGGACATTGTCCGGAAGCTCTCCGATAATGCGTCTCAGAATGCGGTTCTGGAGTTTTCCGGCCTCCCGGGAGTCGATTCTGAGGTCATCAAAGAGAACCGCCACGATATCCGGGTTCACTTTGTCACGGAGCTCCCCGATTCTGGCGGATACCAGATTCAGAATATGCTCCGCGCCGGCATTTCCGGAAGTCCGAAGCTCCGGAGGGCAGGTCCCGGGATCCATGGACACGGCATTGAGAGGGGTAAAGCCGATGCCGAAAGAAAGCTGCCGGCTCCTGGCTCGGGCGGCAAGATCCGCAAGCTCCTCGGTATATCCGGGGGGAAATTCCCGGAACCACAGTCTCCGGAGACAGGCGTCCCCCTTGGGAGCATAAATATAAAAATCGTAGCCCCGGCTTTTGAGCCAGGGAATAAAGCTCCGGCGGTCATCCATGGTCCAGAAGGCACCGTACATGCCTTCAATGACGCCCACCGGGAAACTGTCCCGGGCAGGAGATTCCGGCAGGGACAGGGGGCTTTCGGAAGCAGGGGTGTCGGGATGCGTTTTCATGAGGGATTCCTGTTGTCTCGGGGCGCGGGCGGCTCTTTAAGCGATGCGGTATTTCCGGGAAAGCTCCACGGAAACCCGATGGAACATGTTGAAGACGGCATTGGTTTTCGGGGTGGGGAGTCCCTGCTCATCCAGGAAGAACTCTCCCCGGAGCACAATGGCCTCGTCCCGCTGGAGGGCCTCGGTAACCTCCATGCCGTCCATGTATTCCCAGTCCTTTTTAATCATCTCGTTGGCCAGTCTGATGATTTCCTCCCGGGATACCGGGGTTTTCGGGGTGCGGGAGCCGCCGAAGATGCCGGCGCATTCCGCGTTTTCGGAAAAGGCTTCGTCAGTGTCGGGAAGCTCCGAGTCAGAGATGTCAGTCATTGGAATTGTCCTTGGTTATATAACCCGGCTTGCGAAAATATCCGGGATTGCCATGATGATTTGTGAAGCGTGAGGCTTCCTTCCCACGATTCTATCACATTCACGGGGCCGGAAAGCAAAGCGATTTCGGGAATAATTGCCGGCGGGCAGGGGGAATGATCATGCTTTATTGCCGGCCGGACGATTTTGACGATCTCCGGCCCCTGTGTCAGGCGGGAACCGGATGCAAAGACTGTCAGTGTGAAAACTGGGTGTAAAGCTTTCTTTCAATTTTCAGGAAGCGGCGGACGGCGTCGCTGTAGGTGTCATCGATTCTCGGGAGTCCCTTTTCCTTGATGTCGACAAGAAGACTGCGGTCGTCTTCGGTGAGGGCATCCCGGGCGGCGATATACTGGGAAAGATAATGTCTTCCCAGATAGGTGTCATAGGGAAAGACGGTGGCAATTGATCTCAGGATCAGCATGCCGGCCACCGGAAGCGGGATGAACTTCAGGGTGTTTTCCTCCAGAATGTCGCAGAAGCGATCCAGAAGCCGTTCGTTCCGCCAGGTTTCCAGAATGTCCTGTCCCGGGAGGTAGAGTACGGGATCCCCGGTTTCGCTGCCGCCGGCAAAATGCCGGAGAGTGTACTGTTCCCCGGCGCCGTTTTCGCGGACCAGAAGATGAATGCGGTACCGGGAGTACTTTCCGGCCTCGGCCCTGACCGTATCCAGAAAGGAGGGATCCTCCGAGAAGAGATAGAGGAACTGATCGCTGGCGGCCAGCAGGGCGCCCAGTTCGACAATTCCCGAAAAGGGGGTGGCGGCCCGCATGCGTTCGTCCGCGATGAGAAGAAAGCGGGATCTGATGCTGATGATTTTTCTGGCAGGCCTGAAATTTCCGTGGCTGCCGTCCTTGCAGTTGTGTTCTGTCATTGCTGTATCCGATGTCGGGGTTAAATGCCGTGGAAAACGGGGGCGAACCCGGAGCGGGGTTCTGCCGGGAACAGGGGTTCGGTGCTGTTTTCGGCGGTTCTCCGGCGGTGAATTCTAGCATATCGCGGCGCTGCGGCGGGAAGGGGGATGTGAATATTGTTAAAAAATGCCCGTGAAATTAACCCAATACGGGATTTTATGGTATTATTCACGCTGAACGGGAGACCCCTCCTTTGCGAGGGGCCGGATTTCCTGTCCGAAGAAAACTTAATGTTTTCTGGAATAGATTATTGCAGAACTGCCCGCCGCAGTTTTTAACCAGTTGATTACAGATTATGGAAAATACCGAGATAACCGAAAAGGAAAACAGCGATAACGTGTCCCAGGTTCAGGAGAGCAATGAAGAAACCGCTGCTCCGGCCGCTCAGAATGATCAGAATGCGGAAAAGCCTCAGGAAACTCCGGAGGAAAAGGCCC
The DNA here is from genome assembly GCA_902776415.1 of uncultured Ruminobacter sp. Lineage (GTDB taxonomy): Bacteria > Pseudomonadota > Gammaproteobacteria > Enterobacterales > Succinivibrionaceae > Succinimonas. Next base: position 3,920 of record CACYPY010000050.1, on the reverse strand, counting down.
GGAGACTGGAGTCCGAAGCCAGGGCCAGAAAGGCCGCGAAGATTGCCAGGGTTCGCAGCGATGTTGATTTTCTGTGCGAGCATTTTCCGGTCAGCTTCGTAAAGGAGGGGCGTGAGGATCTTGCTCCCCGTCCTCTTAAGATTGGTATTTTCAACGATCTTGTGGAGCGGATTGCCCTTATTGATCCGGAGTTTTCCAAAAGCAGAATCCGTTCTGCCCTTCGGGTATACACCACCCGCTGGAGTTATCTGGAGTGCGTGAAGGCCGGTGCCGACAGAATCGATCTTGACGGAAATACCGTTGACACCGTGTCTCAGGAGCATGCGGACTTTGCCGCCGGGAAATATCGGGAATCCCGTGAAAAGTATGAAGCGGTGCTGGCCGAGAGAAAGAAAAACCGGAGACCGTACTTCAAAAAGAAGAACAGTCCCGAAAACGGCGAGGATGGTCAGGAGCGTGACGGCCGCCAGGAGCATGACAGAAGCTCCGGAAGAAACGGCGAGAGAAAATTCCACGGGAAGAATGCCCGCAATTCCGGCAACGGCGATCGTCTCCGTCGCAGGACCTTCCGTCCGGCAGAGGCTTCCTCCGCAGAGCCCCGGAAGGATGACAGGCCCGAGGGCGCCAGACCACGGGAGGAGTTCGCTCCGCTGCCCCAGGACAGCATTGTTCCGGGACTTGAGGTGCGGGTGCTCTGGGGAACCGGCTCTGTTCCGGCCACTGTGAGAGAAGTGGTGCGCGACAAGGTTACGGTGGAGCTTTCCATGGGCATGGTGGTAAAGGTTTCCAGTGACCAGATCGGCCAGAAATAGACTGAAGCCTTTGCCGTTTTAGTTTCTGATATGCGAAAATCCGATATTCGCCGAGATACCGGGTTTTCGCATTATTTTCGTTGTCACCTGCCTTTATTAAAGAGTTTATCAGGCAGGAATATTAAAAGGGGCACTGCATGTTACTGAATAGAATTGCGCTGGCCGTGGTTCTGGGCGCCTCCCTGACGGGGACTGCTTTCGCTCAGCCCAAGACTCCCACCGAAAGCGATATTCCGTCACTGAAGCCGGAGGCCAGGCAGGACACCTCCTGTTCCAGGGTCAGGGGCTATTTCCTGCGTTCCCACTACAAGGGAGTGCGGCTGGACGACAGTTTTGTCGATCAGGTTTATGACATGTATTTTTACAATCAGGACCGTTACCGGACTCTTTTTACCGAATCGGAAATCAATGCTTTCAAGAGCGAAAGGAAGAAGCTTTTTTCCGCACTTGACAGCTGCCGGCTCGACTATCCCTATGAGATGTATCAGGCCTACATGAAGAGACGCTTCGAGAAGTATTCCTACTATCTCGAGGTGCTGAAAACCGACAAATTCGATTTTTCCGGCAATGATACGGTAACCGTGGACACCAGCAGGATTCCCTACCGCAAGAGCCTTGAAGATCTCAGACAGTACTGGCGGCAGGTAGTAAGAAGTGACTATCTCAATCTTAAGCTCTCCGGTTTCAGTGATGAGCGCATCCGAAAGAATCTCTCCAAAAGATATGCCAGCATTCTCCGGAACATTGTAAAGTCCAAGAACGAGGATGCCTTCAGTGCCTTTGAAAACGCCTTTGCCAATGCCATTGATCCTCATACCAGCTATCTTTCCCCCGACGATTCGGCCAGCTTTGACAATTCCATGAACCTCGAAATGGAAGGAATCGGTGCCGTGCTGATCAGCAAGGACGAGTACTGCGAGATCGTTTCCATTGTGCCGGGTTCCCCTTCCGAAAAGAGCGGCCGTCTGAAGCCCAAGGATCGTATTATCGGAGTGCAGCAGTACAAAAACGGCCGTCCCGAGGAGATGGTGGATGTGGTGGGCATGCTGCTTACCGATATTGTTCCCATGGTAAAGGGGCCCAAGGGGTCAAAGGTTACGCTGCAGATTATGAGAGGCGACGGAGCCAGTGCCTCCATTTTCAATGTTGACATTATCAGGGATCGCATTCATCTTGAGGACAGCGCCGCCAAGGGAACCGTCAATACCATTGACGGACGCCGGGTGGGAGTGCTGACGGTGAAGAGCTTCTATATGGGCCTGGCAAAGGACATGAAGAAGGAAATCGAAAAGATGAAGAAGGAGAACATCGAGGCTCTGGTAGTGGATCTCCGCTACAACGGCGGCGGTTCCCTCCCCGAAGCCATTGATTCCAGCGGACTTTTCTTCAAGTCCGGTCCGGTGGTGCAGGTGCGTGATGCCGTGGGCTATGTGTCTCTGAATCGCGATGATGACAATGTTTCCTCCTATGACGGTCCTCTGGTGGTGCTGACCAACCGGCTTTCCGCTTCCTCTTCGGAAATCTTCGCCGGAGCTCTTCAGGATGCCGGAAGGGCGGTGATAGTGGGTGATACCACCTTCGGGAAGGGGACCGTGCAGCAGAGCCGGCCTCTGGATCGCATTTATGATTTTTACGACAAGCCCCTGGGCAGCATTCATTACACCATTGCCAAGTTCTACCGCATCAGCGGTCAGAGCACGCAGCTCCGGGGTGTGGAGCCCGATATTCCGTTCCCTTCATTCAGCGATTATGCCGATTTCGGGGAAAACAACGAGCCCAATGCTCTGCCGTGGGATCGGATCAATCCGGCCAAGTACACCAAAGTCGGGGATCTCAGCGTCTACCTTCCGGATCTGAAGAAGAAGCATGAGAACCGGGTCAAAAATGATCCCTACTACAATAAGCTGACTGCCGATTATGAGAATTACCGCAAAAAGCGCAAGGAGAACACCATAAGCCTCAACTACGAGGTTCGCAGGGCAGAACAGGAAAAGGACAAGGCCGAGGCGCTCCGGGATACCAATGACTACCTGAAATCTCAGGGCAAGCCTCCGGTCAGGAGTCTGGATGATCTGCCCTCCGATTTCAAAGGACGGGATACTTTGCTTCTGGAGGCTCAGCACATAGCGCTGGATCTGGCTCAGGACATGAAGTCATAAGAATCCGGCATCAGGCCTGAACCCCGGTTTCAGGCCTTTTTAAACAGCCCGTTCCCCATTCGTCAGACTGTAAATCTTCTCTCTTTTTCTGTCAGATTATCTTCCCGATCCGCAAAGGGACTTTTGAAATTGTGTCCCGCAATGTCCCGCAATGTCCCGCAATGTCTCGCAATGTCTTGCAATGTCTTGTTTTATAAGGCCTGGTGAAGAGTTGTCAGTATGCCGGTCTGGCAGATAAGAATTGCCGAATCTCGGTTATTCCCTCGAATCTTCTCTGTTACATCATTTCCGCGGAACCGGCTTTGGAATGCTGTCCCTGAAACTGCAAAGGTCATGATGAGCGGGGACTCTTTGGGGGCCTCCTGATTATTTTTGCGGAAAGGACGTGGCATCTTTATTTCCGGAGCTCAGTCAGGAATCTGGGGAACAAACTGTCAGGATTGTCCGGAGCGGAGTTGGCATGAATTTACGGTGGTGGGCACCTGGGGGTGTAATTTCCATCGGAGGGGATATTTTTCCATCCGGCAACAGCACAGAAGACATGGTGGTGTGTGGAAACTTGTCGGGGATGGCGTTTTCGGACGTGGTGGTATTTATGAGCATTAAGTGAGTATTAAGAATGTCGGAGTCGGGGAAGGGTTGTACAGCCTCACATAAAGCTTTCGGTCCGGAAGGATCTTTTACGTTTGGGATTCAGCGGAAAGCTTTGAAACCGGCAATCGGTGATCAGTTCCGAAATTTTGAATGAGTTTGAAGAATTGTCCTGGGAACCGGAGAAAATCATCGCCTACAATTATCGGGGCATGCGGCAGGAACCGGAAACGCCGATGTCGGAAATACCACCTGGAGAACTCCCGAAGAAAACGGCTATTCAGTGATTTTCTTACTTCAGAACCCAAACTGTCAGAAGCAGCCCGCGAAGAACGGGAAAAGCTTATATGACAGGCAT
>CACYPY010000049.1 GCA_902776415.1 uncultured Ruminobacter sp. | reverse complement strand
CACAATGCTTCTGGATGCGTTGTGCAAATAGTCTTCAATTTTTAAGTTTCGTTTAAATCCTAACTTAAAAATATTGAATTTGTTGTAATTAAAATCCTGCTTATCACCGATCAAAGGTCTTTCAGATTTTAATTTTGAAATTTCTTTATTATAATACTGATTTATTGATTTTACAGGTTTTCCGTTTATAATAAAACAGTCATATTCCGAAACGCAACTGCAAAGGTTATTCAGACCTAGATCAATGCCTAAATACTGATTCTGATCTAAATCTGAGTTTAGTTCTTTCGTTTCATAAGTTATGCAGACTTTGATTTTATTGAATTTCGGGATAAAGTTAATAGTCTTAAAATTCTTTAAATTATCTTTGTATTTTTCAAATATATTATAAGGAATATGAATTTTTACATTCTTATTTAATACTATAAACTGACCTTTGATTTTAGCAGACTGATAATCAAAATACAGCATATTCGGATTTTCTTTGTATTTAGGTGCTTTAGGCTCTCCATTGAACTTCTCAGGATGAACTTTAAATTCCTTAATAGCACTAAAGAAACTGGAATAATTTTGATATAAACTGATTACAATATACTGAGCAAGTTTAGCCTTACAGAGCTTTCTATAGTAATTCAGTTTTGTATCTTGCGTCCGTAATACCTTTTCGAGGTCAGTTTGATTCACAATAGACTTGTTCTTGTCGTAATGATCCTTAAAGAAGTATCTGGCCTGATTAAATAAGCACCTTGACAGTTCAAACTGTTCTTTGAACCATCCTGTGTTGTCTATGTAGAAACAAGTGCTTAAAATCATTTTGAAACCTCTTTTAGAGATATTTACATCACTCAAAATCAGGGTTTTGCAGGATCAACTATCCTCTATAACCCTAAGATCAAAATAAATTTGCCCATCCTAAGATCAAAATAAATTTGCCCATACACCTACCACCATATTTGAAATCGTGACTACTGATATACGGTCACGTTTCCATTATCGATGGCGCTGAACCATTACTGATATTTTAAATCCTTAATGCTTTGTTCATACTCAGACAACGCCTCTTTCTTTGCCTTTTCAAAGGATTCTTTAGCAGCAGACAGTGCGTCATCGTAGGTCTTTTTGGCAGAGTCTGTCATATTGGCGATTTCTGCCATTACCTTATCCCTGTTCCCTGGCGCGCATCTGTCGCATAGCTTTTCAAGCTTTTCTTTTGCCTTTGTCAGTGCTTTGTTCAAGGATGTTCTGGCCTTATTTTCGGCTTTGAGGAATTTCTCCTCTGCCCTTGCATCTGCCTTGCTCTTTCTGTCCTCGGCCTGCTTTCTCAGGCGGTCATTTTTTTCTTTTTCCAGAGCTGCGAGTTTTTCATCAGGAGATAAGCAGACGTTCTTCACGGTATTGCGTTTTGTGCGCTGCGTAACCGGAATACGGCTCATGGGAACTCCTTCAAGAATCTCCCGGCGCAGGTCTTCTATTTCGATATGCCCCGGAATGGCATAACCCAGTTTTTCAAGAGCTTCGCGTACCTGAATATTAGGCGTTTTCAGTTCCAGCAGAGCGCTTGTTTTCCGGAAGCATTCCCAGCTGTCAAGGCAGACATTCAGCCCTGACATGGTCATATGGGCAGGAGCAATGCTCTTTCTGTAGGCGCGGTAGATTATGGTTTCGATAATATCATGAAAGATCTTTCCTTTCACCGTCTGCTTGTTCCATTTTGCCATAGGAAGTATTTTAAGATAGGCCTTTGCATCCCGGAAAAAGCTTTCTATGCGAGCTCGGCTGCGATAATCGACAAGCGCCTCTTTGGGCGTCTGCTCTTTGTTGCCGATCAGTATAAAGAAACCGTTTTTTACCTGATACCAGTCCTGCTGAGATTCTGTTAAACCCGTCCATTCGTCCCAGTTCTCTTCCCTCCAGTTTCGAATAAGATCATCGGCTTGTGTTTTGTCAACAAAAACGTAGGCATATTCAGGCTGATCAAACAGAGCTATTTCCACACACTGTCCAAAAAATGTGTGATGCTCATAGTCAAATATATACGAACCCTTGTGAATATTGGGTTTGCAGGTTACATAGAGTTCGTTAAAGGGATAACCGGCGGCGGCCGGCATCCTTACCAGAACAGATCGCTCGCGAAGATTGCCGCTGTCATCTTCTGCCATAGAGTTGTTCCGGTTAAATGCTTCAAACAGCTCCCTGCGGGCATAGCCGGCATCGAGAGCAAACATGAAAATGGTAACGTCCAGGGTTGCTTTAACATCGGCGCTGATGGACTGGAGGGTGCTTTTATCCAGAACATTGGCCGGTATTATCTCAAACCACAGCGGAATATTTGTCTGGATATCAAGAACAAGCACCAGCCTTGATTGTATCTGTGCGCCGTCAGTGCCGTGGCTGCTCAGGGCGTTAAACGGATTGTTCTCGGCTTCTCCGGGCAGCGGTGTGGAATCAACATAGCATCCCCGGCCGAATTCCGGATTTTGCTTTCTCATTTCAGTTACGAGCGTTTTGAAAAAACGTACCTTGAGCCGATCATCAGACATTTCCCTAAAGTAAGGAGAATCACAATTCAGAGTGCTGCAGCTGATATCTTGAAGAACGCAGGAAAGCACATCCTGTCTGAGATAATCCCCGCATTTGATAGCAGCTTCGTTTCTCAGACAATCATGGGCAACATGGGCCAGAACTTTCTGGTAAAAGCTTTTATTCTCGCCGAACGAATTGCGCAACACTGACATGAAAGGGGTTTTGCAAAGCTCGGAAAAGAAGAGATAGGAGTTACCGAAACTGACATGAATACAAGCTTCCCCGTCCTGAACCTTAGTGCCGGCCAGTCTTTCATCGGATGGAGACACCTCTGTAAAACAGTCGGAACTCAGATCAAAATGCACAATTCCACGGGTGGGCGAGTTAAAAATCCCCTTCATCCTGTCTTCGGGATCAATCCACAGTACCTTGCCAAGGCGTTCCACTACCTCTTGCCTGGAGTGATTACCCTTGCGGTTGCCATTTGAATTCGGTTTATAAGAATTTTTAACCAAGGTAGCAGATCCAGAGATAATAATATTATTATCATCTCTCACAATATTGCGATATTTAATCCTCATAATCTCCTCTCCTGGTTACTACCAATGATATCAATGTGTTTGTTCAATTGAACAAACACATTATACCACATAATAAATCAAATGCAATAGGTTTTGAGTAAGATAATTACATAAAAATTGCTTGACAAATATTTAAAAAGTTATCAAAAATTCATAATTGGATATGTGTTGCAAATTAAAAATATTGGGCAAATAGCAAATGTATGATTAAAATGAAAGGGATTTTTAGGAAGGGTTTGTATACAAGCCTTTGCAGACATGACTATATGACCATGCTAAATTGATTTGGCTGGCAATGTGGTTGCTATTGGATAATCTGCAGAGAATTTATTAGAGCGTCAGATCTTAACGGAGAGTAAACAATAGGTTTGAAAAAATGGTACAATCATGTTCCGTGGGGATGCGTGTATGAGCGAAATTGTTTCGATTTTAGGATAACAGAGCCTTTCTTTTATCAGTTTCCAGATATTGCAGCCAATTTCTTCAATCAGTGCATTATTGTCACTTGCAAATTTTGTAGCTCTGACCATTGCGTCTTCAATATGAGGAAGGTAATTTTCCTTAAACGATATTCCTTTCTTTCCGTGGTGTACTCTTAGGGACAGTTCCTTGCTTACAAATGTATGTGTTTTCGAGACCTTTCGGTTTTCTCTAATTTTATCAAGGTAATCAGCATACTCTTCATGAATATCCGAAAAATGCAATAACAGCCAAAATTCAAAACATGGATTTGTGATGATGAAACACCGATAATTGTTTTTCTCACAATACTGCACCACAAAACGCATATCTTCTGCTGAATGAGATCCGGTATCTCTGTCAATCATAATGCAAAATTCATCATGGGCATTAGCATACTTTGAGAGATATTTTCTATAAGACAGATCGTAACCGATTTTTGTAAGGGCCAGTTCAAATTGTTTCCGCTCATTAATATTTATTGATTCGGGAGAACTGAGATAACTACGAATAAATTCAGGTGTAAAATCATTTTTAATTGTATTAGGTATATCTGGAAAAATATCACTTCCTGCATCCCGCAGAGTTAAATATTCTTCAAGAAGCTCTATTACTTGCTCTGGAGCACTATGACCATCTTTTGTATGTCTTCTTAAAACTTCAACATTTACAAGAACATTGATACCTAATTCAGATCTATAAGCTGATAATCCCTTAATATATTCCACTTCTGTAGCCACTCCTTCAACTGAAATGAAATATATCTTTTTGGGAGATATCTGCTCATCTGCAGTCTCCCTTTCATATGCATTTGATGACAGACGGTATTTATTTGCCATTGAAGGTTCTACTCCATCTTTTGCAGGAACTGAGGAATAGCCCCATATCTGCCAAGGAGGTAGTCATTACTCACCTTTTTGTCGAACCGTGCCTTGTATTTATTGAGAGAGTACAGACTTGAACTGTGATCCCGCTGTCTCTCAACAAACCATATTTCATCCTGTCTGAACAGATCCAAATCCATAATATTGATATCATGAGTTGTTGCAATGATTTGGGAGTTATTGCTATCTGTCTTTTCAAAAAAAAGCTCAAAAAACTTCCTGACCAAAGCAGTATGAAGACTGCGATCAATTTCATCAATCAGGATTACACGACTGCACCCCGGATCATAAAGTAAAGGGACAAAATCAAACAATCGTCTGGTACCATCAGATTCGTCCATAAGATCAAACGGATCTTCCGGATTGCCGTGATCCAGCATAAGTTTGTTGTAAACAATATTTCCGGTATCATCTTTTCTTAAAGTAATCAGCTGATTATTAACTCTGAGATCAAATGGATGCTTGCTAACAGCATTGGATAACTGAATCTTCATCTGTTCGGCATCCTTGTATGAGATGCCTTCAAAAAGCTTATCAAGATCCATCTCCCGCTCTTGTGACTTCAATTCATCAATGCCCGTATCAAAGTACCGGAGAATATTCCTGAAAAAGTCTCTTTGCGAATCATTTGCCATATCATTGATACGGATGTATTTGGTCTCCGGGAACAAAATTAACATGCTGGTAAATATCTCATATACTGAAATAATTTCATTAAACAAGTTATTATTATGGCTTCCGCGGGTTGCAAGATCTGACAGCATCGTTTTTTTTCTGAGGGTGGCTGATATATTGGCACCAAAATCGTCAAAATAGATTTCCAGCCGTTCAGTTCCCTTAAACTGTCTGTTTGTAATGTCTGTTCCTACAGTACTGATCCCGTCATCTCCGATATTTCTGTCAAATATGACAAATTCTTTGTTGTTCTTATCAATTCTTATCAGCCATTCTGACAGAATCTCCGCTTTTGAATATGAAAGAGCAATCCCGTATGAGTATTCTCGTCCTCCGGCAATAAGCTGATACTGAAAGGTAGCGGGTGTATTATAGGAGTCATCAGAGAGTCTGAAATTCATTTTGCCAAGGCTAACACTGTCTACACCATTTATGATGATATTCCTTGAAAAATCAACAGCCTTGATAAGATTACTTTTACCGCCTGCATTTGCTCCATATACAAGAGCACTCCTGAGAACTTTATTTCCCTCTGCTTCAATCACATGATTTTTGTGTCTGACAATCTTTGATGGCCGGAAAGATATGGACTGAGTGGTATCAAAGGAACGAAAATTTGAAACAGAGAATCCTATCAGCATATGTACCGTCCTCTTTTAATATTTCGGTTGTTGCAACTTGTACCGTACGGAATTCACTTGAATCAACCAGTCTTAGAAGGTATCAGTCTCAGAAGGTATCATCCTGAATATTTTATTGCGTAAAAATCACCAGGTAAAGAGTGCTAATGCTCAAAAACAACAAAAAAAACTGCCATTATTGTGAAAAAATCACAAACACAACCCCAAAAACACTTAACACTCTTAAAATCTGAAGCCGGGGCAAATTCAGGGGTCTTCTTAATGCCCGATCACCGTTTAAAAGCCATGTTTTATTTCGCCTGAGCTTTCGTTGATCGCAAATCTCCTGAATTTCGGGAATTTTCGTCATTGATCACGTTAGCCCATATTTACCATTGTGCCATTGTTGCCAAAACCAATCAGATTTTCCACACCCTCCTTGAATTCTTTCTAACCCCCTGTTTTATCCTATCCATACCAGGAAAAGAAGAAGGAAACTCGGGAATATACCGGACATAACAGCATGGATACCGGGAAGTAAAGTGAGGGAATACCCAGTGGGACTTGTTCCGGTTTTAAAAGCACTTTTTCGCTTTCGCCTGAGATTTTTCCCGGATTTAAAGTGTTGTACTGCCCAATAATCGATAAAGGCAAAATCCGACTTCCCGAAACTCCGGTACTTTTTCGGGAATGATTTCATTCTGAGGTTTCAGAAAAACCTAGCGGGAATCCCCAACGCCAGTAAAAAGAATCTGTATCGCCGGTCCGGAGTATTGTGGCTGAACCGGGGCGCTACTGACAATCCCCGCTGTTCCCGATGCTTTGGCGGAATTCAAAGCCCATAATCTCCGCTGTTCTCATGGCAAGCTCGGAAGCCCGCATACCGGGAACATCTGCCGCTTTCTGTTCCGGGTTTTCTGTCGGAGCTTCCGGAGCTGCCTTAACGCCCTCTTTGCCCCCTTCCGTCTCCCGGAATTTCCGGTTCTGCCATATAAAATACGGCACCAGTCCCGGAGGGTCTCCGAAAACTCCATAGGTTTCCGTCAGAATCGGAACATGGTCACCGTAAAAAGTCAGCACCGCTTCCCGGTCCTGGCTGTTCAGAAAGCCGATCAGCCGCTCCAGCACGGCATTCTCGTTTTCCAGGTGCCGAAGATAAATGGCAAGTTCGGTCATGGCCTTACCGGAAAGCCCGCTGCGTAAGGCTCCCTCCTCAAAATACCTTTGAGCATGTTCGGGAGTAATATGCTCAAGATTCAGGGGGCCGTGATTTTCCATGGTGATTACAAAGATAAACACGGGATCCCTGGATTCATTAATGAGCTCCCGGTAACGGGCGATCACCCTCTCAAAAAGAGCGGCATCAGGAATATAAGGACCGGACTTTTCCGGATCCGCAGGAATTCCGGCAAAGCTCCGGATATCCTGAAACTCGTCAAAACCCCATTTCTTAAAAATGATGTTCCGATGATAGAACCCCGCATAAAAGGGATGAATGCAAACAGTGCGATAGCCCTGCTTTTTAAGAAATGAGGTGAGCGAGGCCACCTGCCAGGAACGGGAGGATATCTGATACGGACTGAACCGGTGTCCGCCCATGAGTTCCGGAGCAATACCGGTCAGAAATGAAAATTCCGTCCTGATGGTGTTGGCCCCCCAGGATGGTACCTGCATAAGACCGGTGGCGGAAGCTTCACTGCTGATTCTGTCAAAGGTTCCGAACAGATCCCCTCTGATTCCGGGGCAAAGCTTCCGGGGATCAAAAAAGGACTCGCTCTGTACGGCAATGAGATCCGGAAGTCGTCCTGCACTCCTGACCTGTCCGGATTCCGCAGCGAACGGCGACACGGCGGCGGGAGTCTTCAGATACAGAAGACAGTACCCGTAAAGCATGGGGATAAAGCCATGACCGGCCAAATCCGTGCCGGGATCCTGCAGAAGACTGTCCCGGAGCTTTTTTCCGGAAAGCGCGATAATGGCACCGGACACTGCCATAATGAGAGCGATAACCGGAAGATCCCCGTAAAGACTCCAGTGGTTTTCGGAATAATCCTCCAGCTCCCAGCCCAGGATAGCCATGCCGGCCGCCAGTACAAGCCCCAAAGCACCGGAAATCCCCAGAAACGGAAAATACAGTCTCGGGAAGCGGAAGGCATCGGTAAAGTAGTCATAGTCCGAAAACACCAGGGGCTCCCGGAGACTCCGGTACTTGGCATTGCTGATAACCGTAAGGGCCAGCACCAGAAGCGCCGCCCCCGTGCAGGAAAACAGAATCTTTCCCAGAATCAGAAAGATAAAAGCGGCAAGAAAAGCTAACAGTGCCAGCTGCAGCGGGAGATGCCAGTGCCTTTTTACACCGTTCATCCTCCGGGGCAGGGCCAGACTCTGAATAAAAACCCCCGTGAGAGCGGAACACAGAACAGCAGGAAGGATCGTCCCGAATCCTGTCAGCAGAGATGCGGTACCGGTCATTTATTACCTGCCGTTTCTGCCGTACCCGAAAATCCGGGCCAGGGGATTCGCCAGCCAGTACGGAAAAATCGACAGAAACCAGATCCCGAGATTCAGCGGGAACGGAAACGAGATCCGGGCCCGGTTTTTGGAAAGCCCCTTCCTGATAATGCGGGCCGCTCTGTCAGCCTTCATTAAAAACGGCTTGGGGCCCGGCATGGCCCGGCACATGGGGGAATCCACATATCCCGGAAATATAACACTGACTCCCACTCCTTCAGGATCCAGAAGCGTCCGAAGCGATGTGCCGTAGGATTTCAGGGCTGCCTTGGTGGCGCAGTAGGTAGGGGTATACACCAGACCGTAGTATGCCGCCAGCGAAGCGATAATGGCAATCTGCCCCGATTTCCGTCGGCGCATTTCCGGAACCGCGGCATCGATAAGAGCCAGGTTCGCCAGAAGATTGGTCTTCACCAGGGAAACCGCATCACCGTACGGCTCCATGGAAAGATCCTCGCCGATCTGCGTGTTCTGTCCCGCACCGGAAATCAGAAGATCTGCCGGATCCTGCGCCATCAGATCCCGGATCCAGCACCGGAGAAGCTCGGTGTCATGAACGTCAATTATCTTGAAGGACACCTCGGCGCCCTTTTTCCGGCAAAGTTCGGAAATCTCCCTGAGCCGTGCTTCGTTTCTTCCGGTAAGAGTAAGCCTTACGGAGGGAGCGGCGTATTCCAGAGCCAGGGCTCCCCCGATTTCTCCGGTGGCGCCGGTGATAACAATATGCTTGGGATTCTTATAATCAGTCATTTTTAACATCCGGAAAAAAGACAGCGGATTCGGGCGGGATGCCGGTATCCTCGGAGGCTGGCGTGATGATTGTTCCGGCTGCCGTTTCCTATGCCCGGCGCTTCCGGCCCGAAAAACACGGCAGAAGAAGCGCCAGCGCAAACCCCGCGGCAGTCAGTGACGTGTACAGGAGTGTCCACCAGCTTGCGTTAATTATACTCACAGTCAGGGCAATTAAAGAATAAATCAGCGAAAAACACTCCATAAGAAGCAGTGCCGCTCCGGCCCGGGGTAATCTGACAAACGGGGAACCTCTTTTTGGGGTGGGCACAAAGCTGCCCCGGATTCCCAGAATGTTTTCCAGAAGCGCCATAAAATAATAAAGCGACAGGGGGAAGTACATAAGAACATAGCCGAAATATTCCAGCGCACCTCTTTCTATGGGCCCTGCTGCTTCCTCAGCCCTCTCTCCGGAACCGGAAAAATCCCCGCATCCCTGATCGGCCCCCCCGGTCTCCCTCTCCCCGGCACCGGATGCATCTTTCAGAACGGCGGGGCTCTTTCTGACGCCGATTCCCATGGTATTGACGGCCCAGAGGATCACCGAAATCAAAAGCGCCAGACACAGGACATTAAAGTACACTCCGTGATGCTCCGCCGCCAGTGCTGCCGGAAGACAGCCCAGGAGAATCAGATAAAACCCCGAAAGGATAAAGCTCTGGGACATCACCAGAATGGCGGCCAGCTTCTTTCCTGCGGAAAAATCCGAAGCCAGAACCTTTCTGAAGTACAGGAAGGTGTTTCCGATAAGTCCCATGGCCCAGCGATGTCGTTGCACCCGCATGGCGGCCATGGTGTTGGGAAGCTCCTCCTGAGTGCTGGTTCCGGTAACATATTCATACCGCCACCCCAGAAGCTGCGCCCGGTAGCAGAGGTCCACATCCTCGGTCAGGGTCTGGCTGCTGAGCCCCCCGGCAGCATCGATGCACTCCCGGCGCCAGACACATGATGAACCGGTAAGAGAGGCATACTCGTCCCGACGGTTCTGACCTGCTGTCATGGAATCCTTGTGAGAGACCTCCAGCCCCAGAAATCTGGTAATAAAGTTTTCAGGTTCGTTGCTGAAGGAGATGGCAGTCTGCAGAAATCCCAGCGGCCGGACTCCGGAAGTCCCGCCGGAAGCCGCTCTGAGCTTTTCATCCCTGATAAAGCACGGGACCGTGGCTTTCAGAAAAATTTTCTCCGGAACCGCATCCGCATCAAAAACTGCGATAAGGGACCCCCGGGAATTCCGGATTCCAAAGGCGATATTCCCGGCCTTGTAGCCTTCGCGGCTTTCCCGGCAGAGATAGCGCAGAAAGGGGGCGCCGGCGGATTTTTCCAGAACAAAGCTCCGGATCTCCCGGGCATTCGCATCCCGGGAATCGTCCAGCACCAGCACCTCCAGCCGATCCCGGGGATAGTCAATTTCAATGACGGCCGTAACAAGTCTCTTAACGGCGAGAACCTCGTTGCAGACCGGGATCAGCACCGAAACCGCAGGAAGATCGCTGTCATTCCGGAGATTATCCGGTACGGGAGCGGCACTGCTCTCCGGCTCCCCGCTGTCCCCGGAGGCCGCACCCCGGCATTCATCCCTCTTTCCGGAACCGCGGGCGGTCAGAAATTCATAGCCGGTCATGGCAATAAAGGCCAGCACCAGAATCGTCAGCAGAGTTTCCAGAAAAAGAAAAATGAAATACATAGGACTTATGTCAGAAAACCCCGTCTTCCGAAAGCTGCATAAAGCGTCTTTCCCAGGTAAAATTCTCCCGCACAAAGCGGTATCCGGCCTCGGCCTTTTCCAGAAGTTCAGGAGACGGCGCCTCAATCATGGACGGAAGGAGCTCCCGGGCCTCATCCTCGGAATGCACCACCGTGCAGAAATCTCTGAAATGCACCTCCGTAGCCCGGGAGGGATTCGTGACCAGAATGCCTCCGGAGCCCAGAATTTCCAGCATTCTTCTGGAAAACATGCTGGGAGAATCGGTTACGGAATTAATATTGAGAGAAACCTGGTACTCGTGATAAAGATCGGCGGTTTTTTCATAAGGCACGGCACTGAAAACATTCACATGCTGAAAGCTCGGATAGCGGAATTCAAAAAAACGGGACAGGCGGCTGGAATTCCGGTCATAGACGTCCAGGGGAATGCCGCCCCCTTCGCAGGCCCGAAAAAAATAATCCATGGCCGCTCTTCGGGAATTCAGAATCTTGCGGTAGTAGGATCCGATAAAGCACATCCGCTTCCGGGTAAAATGAAAACCGTCAAAACTGTGAATGGCAGGCTGATAGGCCATCATAAGAAGGCCGGCATGCCGGTCCTTTCCCACTGCCTCCTGATAACGGGGTACGGAATTCGCATCGGCGGTATAGCGGAAATCACAGAGCCGGGCCACATCGATAAAGGCATCAAAGAAAACCCCGTCATCCTTGTTCCAGAACACC
Source organism: uncultured Ruminobacter sp. (assembly GCA_902776415.1). Classification (GTDB taxonomy): domain Bacteria; phylum Pseudomonadota; class Gammaproteobacteria; order Enterobacterales; family Succinivibrionaceae; genus Succinimonas. The sequence continues at coordinate 6,877 of CACYPY010000049.1, read as the reverse complement.
AGGGGAATCCCGAGTTCCCGGGCCGTATCGGAAAGTCTCCGGAAATCCCGAAGGGAGGTATCCCCGAACAGCGGACTGTGCTTTGCCAGCCGGTAACTCCAGTCCCAGCGATAGCCGTGAAATGCCGATTCCACAAAAACAAAATCCGGATGCCAGTCCCGGAGCACCGTCTGATAATTGCTGCGGGTAAGACATCTGACACGGCATTCGCGGCTGAGATTCAGAGAGGTGAGATAATCTGTAAGCAAGGCCACCCGGAGTTCGCCGAACCTGCCCTTTCCGGCAGTGTCCTCCCGGATTTCCGGGTAGGTGTAGCAAACCTTTCTTATTGTTCTTATCAGTGATCCAAGCATAAAAAACACGCTGTTAAGTAATTTCGCCCCGCGGGAGCTCAAAAAACGGAACGCCGGATTTCATTCCGGAATGCCGGCGCTTCCTCCGAAGATATCGGAACCATGATTCCCGGCGGGGATTATACATGATTTCTCTTCCTTAGTCCCGCATTACGGCTGTCCCGGAGGCGCTCCCTGAAAACATCCCCGGAATCAGAAACTGTCAGGTAACACGTTTCCGATAAAGCTCCCCCACTGCCGGTATGCGGCAACATAACGCCGGCCCTTACGTCCCCGTTCTCCGAGCGCCGCGGGATTCCGGATGCACTCCTCCAGAACCCGGGCCAGGTCTTCAGAATCACCGGATCTGAAGAAAATGCAGCCGGAATCCTCGGGATTGCCGCTTTCCGAAAGCTCGTCCCGGAACACCTGAAGATCGGGAACGATCACCGTCTTCTCCTTGGCCATGGCCTCGGCCAGCTTGATGGGTGGCACAATCCTGGTAACGTCAAAGGGCTCCCGGGGGAGACAGACCACCCCGAAGCCGCCCTGCATTTTTCGGGCTTCGTCAGGAGGAAGGCGGCCCAAAAATTCCACCCGATCCTGAAGCTCTCTCTCCCGCACCAGATCCTCCAGAGTTTTCCGGTACTCCCCGTCCCCGATGATGCGGATAACAAAGGAGAGTCCCCGATCCTTCAGAATCCGGCCGGCCCTAATCAGAGTCTGCAGCCCCTCATAGACAATAAGGGTTCCCGCATAGCCGATAACAAAGGGGGAACCGGAAACGCAATCCTGAGGGGCCAAAGAGGTTTCCGGAGCATCCGGCTTGATTCTTTCGATATCGGCGCAGTTCGGCAGGAGAAAAATCCTCTTCGGATCCACCTGCCAGTTTTTAACGATATATTCCCCCAGAGCCTTTGATATTACCAGCACCCGGTCGGCATTCCTGGCAGTGAGGGCTTCCAGATCCAGGTCCAGCCTGAACAGATAGGATTTTGCGAACCTCGGATTGCGGGATATTCTGGTAAGCTCCCAGATACCCCGGATTTCATAATGAAAGGGAATGCCGAGACGTTTTGCGGCAATCAGGGCAGGAAGAGCATTTACATGATTCGAGGCCGCCTGAACACAGGAGATCCGGTGCTCCCGGAGATATTCCGTGACCGCATTGGCCGCCGTTCTGACATACATGACCGTGGGAACTTTGTTTGCCGGAGATCTGAGGTGACAGTAGCGAATGCCGTCGCACACGGTAGCGGCCTTTCCTGCGGTCTTAAACTCCGAAAGATCCGTCTCATAGCGGGGATCCCGAATTTTGTCAGGGGTAACAAGAGCATCCCGGCGATCCCAGGGATACCCCGGTCTTGTGAGAACATGAAGCCCGGAGCATCTTTTTGAAAGCTCCCTTAAAATCTCATGGGTTCTGCCGGTATATCCGGTAACGTGATAGGGAAGACAGCTGGCGGGAACATAGAGAAGCCTGCCGGGTTCCGGAGCATAATCCGGCTTTGGGGAGCCGGCACGGGAAATAAGACGTTTTAAGACAAACAGCGTGATAAAGGAATGAACATTAAACATGACAAACGAGAAAACTGAAAGGAAAAACGGCACTCACAGCCCCTGCCCCGGAACACCTCATAGTACCCGAGGAAAGACTGAAATCCCAAAAGAACAAAAGGAATCACCGAAATCAATGCCCGGAATCAGGACTTTCTGAAGCGGTGCTTGCGGCGTCTCCATTTTTTAAGCGTGGTCTTTCTGCCCTGCCGCCCGGATTTCCTTTTCTGGGAAAGCCCCATTTTTTCACCCTTTTTTTTCAGGTAATAAAGCCAGGCGACGAAGGCCAGTGCCACCGCAAAAACCCAGATAAAAAAGATCCAGACTGACATTATAAGCTCCTCAATCTCCGGCAGTCCTCAGGGCTCCCTTCCGGCACCGGCCCCGGAATCATCATTCTCACTCTGATTATACTCCCTGAAAATCCGCGGTAAATCCGTAAAGATCTCAATCAGCGCAGTTACGTCATTTTTAATGATACCGAACTGTTCTTCAGGATTCTTTTCCACAAAAAGAGAATCGCACTTATACATGTACTGCAGCTGAAATTCGATATCGCAGCCGATCTCCCTGATATACACCGGAAGAATGACATTGCCGAGGCCGCGGTTCACAGGAAGTCCGGAGGACACCGTCAGAGTTTCCGGCCAGGGCCGGAACCGGATGCCGCTGTACGGATGAAAATTCCAGACACCCCGATTGGTAAACATATTGAACTTCATGATGAACACCGGAAATTCCCCCGTTGTCAGCGGGAGCTTCAGGGAATCATAATAGACCCTGAAATCATAGCCGCTGGAAATCGGGATAAACTCGTCAAACTTGCAGAATTCCCGGAACCACAGAATAATGCCGGAGCTTTCAATCCTCGGCAGAATGAAGCGGGTATAGATGTCAAAGCCCCGGGTAATTCTGGAAATGGAATCCCGGGCACGCGAGGACAGACCGTTCCAGAGGGTATCCAGCCTTTCATGAGCCACCAGAGGTTTCAGGGCCTCTCTCAGAAGACTGATATCATTATGTTCCCAGGTGGGCACCGGGAGTCTCATGGCCAGATCGTTGTTGCAGGCCAGATAAAAGTTGTCAATAATCTCCTGGGCCTGTCCTGGCAGATAGCGCACCTCGGCTGTGGAAACACAGTAGGTATACAGTCTGGACAGGAGTATTCCCGTTAAAAAATGCCCCCAGCCCGAAAACATCTTCACTATGCGCGATCCGGTTCTGTTGATAAGTTCCTCGTACTCGGCGCGGGAGATGATCCCGAGATCAAAGGCGGTATCCACAAAATTTATCTGATCCACCAGATCCTGGGCAATGATTCCGGTATCGTCATCCAGATCCAGAAGCGACTGAAACTTGCCGCAGAACAGATTCATCCAGCCCAGTCTTCTCTCGTCACAGATTACCTTGGAAACGGAGTATTTCAGGGCCAGGTGCGGATCATGACCGCATTCGCCGTAAAAATCCTCCAGAGCCGGATTCATGGCGATATTGTCAATAAAGCGTTCCATGGACAGCGCATCGTTTTTCAGGCTGAGATGCGTCAGGGAATCCGGATGGGCCTTGTAGTATTCATGAAAAAACTTGAACACCCCAACCTTCCAGGCATTCACATCCCGGTGTCTTATGAGATAGCTTTCCAGAGAACGGGCGTTGGTTACATGATCCTGCCGGAAGGAGCGGGCCACGAAGGCCAGGGTTTCAAAATTCTGAGTTCTTGTGGCGGCATAGTATTCCGCGGAGGTAAAAGGCGTCGTCCGAAGCTCGTAGAGGGCGTCCACAAACTTTAGATTAAGATAGGTGTTAAATGCCATTTATCCCTGGGTTCCCGCAAATTTCAAATAAGAAAATGAGATCGGCATTATCGGATATCCCCGCCCTGATTATCCGGATCCGGCCTGACAGACGGCGGATTTGACTCCGATCCTGAAGAAACTGCAAAAACAGGGGCTGGAGTCTCACACGATCCCACCTTAATTTTAGCGTACCGCCGGCAATTCTTCAATAACCCGGATGCCGGGTCCGGGCCCCTCCCCGAAAAACCGGAACCGGGCCCCTGCTACTTTCCGGTACCGGATGGGGTTTTCAGGAAGATGCAGGCCCGTCTCAGGGCATCCCTGCAGATGATGAAATTGTTCAGTACCAGAAAAAGATAGCCAAAGCACACCAGATGGAGCACGGCAACCGCCACCGCGATCACCGCCAAAAACACGGAAACCACTGACAGCGTGCTCAGGATGCCATCACCAAAACCGTCCCCGCCCCACGGTTCGCCGGTTCTGCCGTCTATGGCAAAAACCGAAAGGATCCGGAAAGCAACGAAAGTGCCAATCAGGGGAACGATTACCGGGAAAGACACCGCAGTCAGAATGTCCAGCATCAGAAAGATGATGCAGAAAAGCCCCGCCCGCGAAGTCAGCTTTGCGCTGTACCGGGCCCGGGAAGCCGCATCCGGAAATACGTCTCCGATACGATTAAACAGTCTTTCAGAGGATCCCGTCAGAGGAACGGAACAGCCATGAATGACCAGAAGCAAAATGACAAAGAAAATAAGAACAACCCCGGCATTCCCGGTACCGGGGGGCGCCATGCATATCCCGAAAATACCGACCGCCAGAATAATCAGCGCGAAAGCGCTCAGGGCCGCCATCATAAAGAGCTGTATCACCTTTCTTTCGCACCTTTCGGACAGGGATTTCAGATCCGAAGGCTCATCATAGTCGGTATCGTCCGTCCAGTCCGAATCATAAGGGGAAATTCCTGATAGAGGCTCCCCGCCGGAAGAACTTTCAGACTGCGGGATACTGTCCTGAAACCCCGGGGCTTCCTTTCCGTCCGCATTACTGTCCTTGTTTTCTTCTGTCACCTTATTATCCTCCATGCCATAAAAAAACTGGGAAAAGCAACGAAATTACCGGCTTTACAATGCCCCCTGTTCCTGCCTGTAAGTTACTCGTACCCGTCATGACGATTGCCAGGATAAAGGCAGCCCCGCAAACAGGTTCCTCCGACACTGCTTCTCTCATTGCGTGTTCTCCTGAAAACGAGGTATTTCAAGGGGCGCACGGGAATTATGACCGCATGCGCCATAAAATTCCTCCTGAGACGGATTCCTAGAATTATTGTACTGAAATGCTCCCGTGGACAGCGCATTGATTTGCACGCCTGGAATCCGGAGGGGACTTATGGATTCATGAAAAAACCGCCCCGAAGAGCGCAACACGCCGGATTCCGCTGTCCGTTTTTTCTTCTGACAAACGACAGGTGTGCCTTGAGGATGACATATTCCGAGAATGAAAAACGACACTCCGGTCAGCGCTTCTGAGAACTCTCGGGAGGCTCTGCCTGAAGCACGGCATTCTTCAGGAAATCCTGGAATTCGATGAGTTGGTTCCGAATCAGGAACTGATAGCGGAAGCACATGAAATTAAGCACGGTAAATACCCCGGCTACCACCACCACCGCAATAATCAGGGCAATCAAACAAATAATACCCATAATGAGCAGGCTGTCCACGGATGCACCCCAGATATTACCGTGTCCGTCAATGGCAAACCCCGAAAGAAATACAAAGATCAAAAAGTGGCCAATCATCTTAGCCAGATCCAGCAGACGCAAAAACTCCACCAACATAAACATATCCGGCACCAGTAAAACAATGCAGGAAAATTTTACCCAGAAAGCAATCGTCATGCAAAAGACCCGGGGCAGCTCTTTCGGAAAGGCCCTTCCAATCACTGAAAACACTCCTCCAACAGGAAAGGTCAGAACAATCCCGGACAGGTGAAGTATCAGGAGAATTCCGACGAAGGTCATCAGCAGCCAGTTGGCAACCCCGTTACCGAATACCGGCCAGATCACCTCACAGACTCCGGCTGCCAAAATGATAAGCGACAGAATACTCAGTGCTGTCACCAAAGTCAGCCAGCGTGCCCATCTCCCGCACGATTCAGAGAGGATTTTTGCGTTGGGAGATTCCTGGGTACATTCCGGAGAAAAATCATCCCGAACGCCGGAAGAAGCCGGCACGGCCTCCCGGGAACAAGCTTTGGGTTTCGGAGTATTTTCCGGATTCGGGTGTCGACGCTCAGTAAGTTTGTCCATCTTTTGCTCGTTAGAACTGTCCACTGTCCTTAAGATTTGAGAGTCAGATGTTACCTCAAATCTTCACCATTACTTCCAAATTTCCGCTTTACCTGCGTTAAGGAGCGATAAATAATGATTATGAAAAGGGACAAACCCATTGAGCGGAATTTGGACAGACTATCTTAGCCTCTACATCAGGGCAGTAATGCACCACGTTATGGCATAACTTCCGGCAACGCTCTGGATATTCATTCATATACAATCGGGGCAGACTTTCAGGGCATGCCATCCTCGTACCAAAACGAGCTCTGATGTCTGAAACAATCACGGAGATCCGAACAGCAAAACATAGAAGGCTGTACTGAGCGCCATTTGCGAAACCTGTCTGTTCGCCATAAAATCCGATGACCGGAAGAAGCTTCCGTTCTCATGCTGTTTCTTAGAACGCAGAATTGAAATATCGAAGTATTATCTGAAAACAGGTGAAATATGCGAATTTTTAATATGATTTGAAAGGAAACAACCTTAGAACAAGGAGATTGCTATAGTCCTAAGGTTTGTGAAAGCTTTAGATAAACATCCCGTATTTTCACATCTCAGCCAGATCATACTTCTTGTACATCTGTTTCCGGAATTCCTTATCATCAAGGACACGCTGAACATCTTCATTTTTTCCTTGTTCCATTAACGTTTTCAAAAGGGATGAAAGTCTCGCTTCACCTTCTTCCCGACCTTCTTTCCAACCTTCCTCTCGACCTTCCCTCTTAAACTTCTCCATGGTTTTATACTCATCATATTCAGTGATGCACATTCTGGTCACCTCCGCCTTGTGTTCTGACAAAAACGGCTTGATTAAAGAATCTTTTGGTAATTTATCAATTGCCAAACCGATAGCTCTGTCC
>CACYPY010000048.1 GCA_902776415.1 uncultured Ruminobacter sp. | reverse complement strand
ACAGGCTTATGATTTGCGGCACCGACTCCAGTTCCTGGATTCTTCTGCCCTCCTATCTGGGAGATCTGGCCGACAGGATCTTTGGTGACGCCGGCGGGGAGCCCGAAGCGATAAAGGAAGGGCTCAGGAATTTGTCACAGGGGACAGCCGCAGGAGAGCTTGCAAAGCTTCAGGCAGCACCCCGGGATGCGGATTTCGAAACCGCATTCTCTGCTGCCCTGAAGGCTTTTGAAAATGAACTTAACGCAGTGCTTAAGCCCTCCGGACTGGCCATGAGTCTGTTAAAGCATGCCGAAGACTTTTCCACCTATGACCGGCAGACGGATCTTTTGCGTGCCATTCAGGATACCGGCCTTGTTACCGGGAACACCCGGGTTTTCCTGGATATCACCCACGGCCTCAGAGTTGTACCCTTTATGGTATTCATGAGCTTCCAGAGTCTCTGCTATACCAGCGGAATTAATATCTCCAGAATCTGCTATTCCCCGCAGTTCATGCCCCGGGCCGAGCCTGCCGGGAGACTGTCCTTTATCGAAAGTGTCAGGAACAGACTCCGTTTCCTGAAAAGAACCGCCCCTGACATCTGTCAGGAAAAGCTTAACCAGGTGAAGCAGGTGCTGAATTCTCTTAAGAAGGCGCCGCCGGCCCAAAACGCCGGAACCCCGCCTTTCGGAACCAGGAAGCCGAGGGAATCCAAAGTCTGTTTTCTGGATTCCACAGAAGATTTGCTTCTGGATGCCGCCGCAGTCAGCAGGTTCCGGGTGTCGCTGGATCCTCTGGAATTCGGGCCTAATCTTGAAAAATCCGGTACCTCATGGAATTCGGAGGATGCAAAGAAGCTTCGGGAAATCTCCTATCGTCTTAATGTCTGTGATTATGATGCGGCTGGCCGGCTTTCTGCAATGAAGGATCGGATCAAGGCCGGTGTCGGCAGGAGGGAGGTGTCCGAAATTCTGGACAAGACCTTCAAATGGGCTGATTCCTATGCCGGAAGCAGAGATCCTGCTGTTCGCTCCCGGGCTTTAAAGAATCTTTCCGCCAGGTATCTGGATGCCGAAGATTATCTTCATGCCATCAATAGCTGCTACCATGCCATTAATGGAATTGAATTTGCGGGGCTTCAGAGTTACCGGCAAAAAACGGAACTGAGCCGGGAAACCGAACGGGTATATGGCGATGCTTACAGTAAGGTCTTTATGAAGCAGATTCGTGCCATGGTGGTGCATCTTAACGACAAGACCCAGGCAATGACCAGTTCAGGAGCCTTTATCCATAACATGATCGGCTTTGACGATGACAAGCTGATAAATGCAGCGGGACTGAAAAAATATTTTGACGAGTGTTTTGAAAAACTCGGAGTCAGCCCGCTCCCGAAGCCGGTATCCCGGGGGCATGTGATGTTTTCGTTTATCGGGGCCGGAGATTACGGACATGCCTCATACCGCTACTGCGATCCCTTTCATCCGGACGTCCGCGATTTCGATGTGGAAAACTCCGGGGCTATCGGGGTTTCCCTGGCGGCCAGGCTGCGGGAGCTTTCCGCAAGCGATTCTTCCGGGGCCGGAAAAGCTCCGGGGCTTACCCGCTTTGTAGTCTGCGGCACCAGGACCAGCAACTGGCGTGTGGTTCTGGAAACTCTGGAACAGGAGTTTTTCCGGAAAGCTTCCGTTTCCGGTGATGGGGGATCTGACGGTATCCTGGGATCGTTTCTTTCGCTTAAGAAGGAGGCTGTGGAAAGCCTTGCCCGGGAAGACAATATCCGGGGCGAACTTTCGGATGAGTGCCTTAAAAAGCTGAATGTGTTTTTTAAGGAGATAAAGGATCGCCTGGGGGCAGAGATTGTCCTGGCTGCCACCGGTGACAGCATCTCGGACCCGGCAGTTCAGGAAAGCATTGTCAGCGTTCTTGCAGACAACGTCAGAAGCTATGACCGGGTTTCCCTGGATATTACTCACAGCTATCGGATCATCCCGATTCTCAGTATTTGCGCGCTTCTTTATCTTACAGCTGTCAAACGGATTCGGGTGGAGCATATCTTCTACGGCGATGTGCCCATGGAGACGGACTTTAACGTGCTGAACGGCCTTAAAAAGGCACAGCTTCCTGACGATGAGACGTTTGCCAGGGTTTCAGGCGAGATTTCCGCCATCCTGGAGGATGTTTCCGGTGCTGATAACCTCACGGGCACCGTGTATGACATGCGAAACCTTCACAAGCTGGTGGAGTATTCGGCAGCCATAAACCAGTACAATGCCACCGGGAATCCGGAATTTTTGCGTCCTCTCATCAAGATCGAACTTCGCAAGAAGGATTTTAAGAGCTATGTTGATTTTATCAACGGGGTTATTCTTGACAATGTTTCCATGTTCCGGGAAAGTGCTAAATACCTGAATCCGGTACTGGAAAAACTGGAGCAAGGGATCGACGATCCTCTGCTCAGAACCCTGAAGAACGATCTTCTGCGGAGCCTTCAGTGGGTCAGGGAACTCTCGGATGAAAAATCGGATTTTCTTATCCGACTGCTGCTACAGAAGGCCGAAACCGCCCTGAGCAATCATAACTACATATTCTGCTATATGGCTGCCCGCGAGGCGATGCGGAAGATTGCCGCAAAAGAACTGACATTCCTGAAAATCAATTGCGGAAACGGCAGGATGGCGATCTCCGGAAATCTGTTTGTGCCGGGCGATAAGATTCCGGAAGACAAGCGGGAATTCATATTCCGGGTGAATGATGAAATCCGTAACGAAGAGCGGAAAGCTACGAGAAGGGGGGATAAGCCGCAGCGGGCCAGGGAAATCATTTCCTCTAACTCGGACACCGAAAACTCGCTGGTTTTGTCCCTGCTCGGACGCCTGATCTTCGGGGCTCATGACTGGGATTTTGTCAGGAATCTGCGTAATGAATGCTTTCATCTGAAGAGAGCAGTTCATATAACCGATCAGGAACTTTCAGACCAGACTGAAGAGCTTGGCAGAATTATCAGGAAATCCGAGAAGATAGCATGCGGCGATGCTGACTGACAGAGATGCCTGAGAGTGGTTCCCGGAGGCAGATCTGTCTGGCAATCGGGATCGTTCACGGCATTCTGTTAAGGTTCCTGACACCCCATCGCGGAGTTCATGCACCTCGTCCGACCAAAATAGAGCCGGCTCCTGTTTTTTGGTACAGAAGCCGGCTTTTAGTCAGTCTTTAACCTGTCTGGTTACATCAGAGGAATACTTCGGGGATTACCCGAAATCCTTTATAACCTCGGCGAGGCGGGTTTTGCCCTTGTTCTTTTTCAGGTATCCCTTCATTTCCTGCGGAATGATGGCATATAACTCTTTTGCAGTTCTGTTAAGAGTGTCAGAATCATTTTCGTAGGTTTTGTTCACCTGCTTGAGGAGCTTGTTGGCATTGGAGCAGTTCCAGTCTCCGGGAATTTTTCCGGATGCAACGTCGCTTTCGAACAGTTCTTTGATACTGCTGTCAGTGAGAGACATGGCACAGAGCATCGGATAACCACCAAGAGAAAGCTGCTTCTGATAAGCATCTCCCTGCTGCTTCCTGATTGCTTCGGCGGCGGCATTTTCTGCCTCGGCTTTTATTGCATCTTCCTCCCGCTGCCTTTTTTCTTCCGCTTCCTTTTTCTTTAACTCAGCTATTTCCTCATCAATGGCTGTTTTGGAGAGACGGTACTTTTCAGCGGCGCAGACATCGCAGGCCGGACCTTTTTGCCTGCCGGTTCCGTATCCGGGATGATCCTTGGCGTTAGGCGTGTTGCGATAATCCCGACGGATCTCGGTGAAGTCGTCAGGGAACTTGTTGTACACCTCATTCTCCAGGCATTTTTCATCCATTCGGGCGGTTTTGAGATAATTCTGAATGATGATTGATTTGCTCCATTCATGATAATGACCTGTCTTTCGGAAGGGGTACTCGATATTCATGAGTCTTTCAAAGCGGTCCATGCAGATCTGAAGAAGATCTTCCTTCCGGCAGTCCAGGTTCCCGGGAAGAACCTTGCCGTCAGTCATGAGGTATGAGGGAATGGTTATACAGTCCTGATTCAGTTTCAGCTTCACAGCGCCGGCCCCCATGGGCCTTGCATGTCCCAGGGAATGGAAATACGGAGAGGCGGCGGCATTCACTCCCTGGCCAAAGGTCATGACCCAAAGCAGCGCTCCGAGTTCTTCCGGCTTAAGGTTGTGAAATACAACGGATCCTCGGAACACGGAGCCTGGCACCACAAATTCGGCGGCACTTCTGACCTTTTTATTGTCATTGGGGTATTGGGGAGCCGCCATTTTAAAATCCTTTCTGATTTTGTAGAGTTTGCGGCCGGCAATAACACTTCCCTCGTTGTATTCCTGTTTGAAATCGAATTTTCCGAGGTAGACCGGAGAGAATGATGATTTCGGTTCTCCGAGAACATAGGTGTGGGTTTCGGTATCGTATTTCCGGTCAGCAAGGAGATCCGAGAAGCCGATTCTGCTTCCGGAGGCATCATCTCCGGAGATATACCCGAACATGACATCGGCCAGATCCCTGATACCCGACAGTTTTCCCTGAGCATCACTGATCATGTCCAGAACGGATTTATCACGAACTTTTCTCATAACCTGGCAGAACCCGAGAGCGCTTTTTTTAGGATCCCGGCGATGCTCGAGGTACCATACCGGGAAGCCGTACTCGGGATGCATGCGGCTGAGATTGTAGTCAAAGAGATTCTCTTCCTTGCTGTCATGAGCTCCGGTTTCATCAGCCTTCATCGGGGGGAGAGAGGCATTCAGATCTCTGACGAGATCATTGTCGAGAAGTCTCCACCTTCCTTCATTGGCAGCCGGATCCTCGTCATTGAGATAGAAAAAGTAATCGGTAAAGAGGTTGGCTTTCATTTTTGATTTATTGGCGATGTTCTCGCTCATAAACAGAAACATGCCGGGGTATTTATGTTTGTCGTCTCTGACGAGGCTGACACTCTCCACCTCCTGCCAGAATGTTTCGATACGGGAAGCGGGATCGTTCTTATTCTTCTGCTTAGGCGAAAATCCGTGCCCTCTGTTCAGGCTGGCGTAAAGAAGCGGCATACGATCCGAAATCTTCAGTCCCAGAGCTTTCATAAGAGCCTGGTGCTTGTCATGGGCGGACATGGTTTTTACCTGCCCCGACAGGGATCTGTCCATGCGAAAAATCCTTGCCAGATTTTCGGCATTGACAGAAGCCGATACCGGCTTGTTCCCCGGAGTTGCCACGGTTTCAAGATACTGCCAGTTTCCCGGATGCCGGGAATCAGGACGGATAAATACCGGAAGAAGGTTGTAGTTGCAGTCGGAGTTCGCGCCCTTGACTTCGCCGATCTCAAGTCTTATAGCATGTTTCAGATCCCGTACGCATTCCATTTTGCCGAAGGCGGCAATTTCAATGGCTGTGCGGAGCATACCCTTTATGGAGCTTCCCGGGATAACCTGTCTCCCGGTGCCGTCATGTTCCCAGAGCAGGGTTTTGATATCATCGCCGTCGGCATCCTTCTTCAGGACGGTGTCATGTCCCACACAGAGCGGGGAACTGTTTTCAAGCTCGTAGTCAATGCGTCCGGAAAGACCGTCCCTGAAGGGAACGTCATGATAAACCTCATCCTGCCAATCCGGTGAAAACACCCAGGAGGAAACGGGACTGAAGGCATAGGGAACCTTGATTTCTGTAAAACTAGCCATGGCTTACCTCCGCGGAAAAACCGGCAAACTGCTGAACATATGGAGTGATTCTTCCCGGCTCGCTGTCGCTCATGCGATACCAGACGGTATATACCGCATTCCCGGGAATTTCTTTCCTGGCGGCGATGTCCTGTCTGACCCGGAGTGTCAGGGTGTTGCAGGGAAGTTCCTCGCCTTCTCCGATAATGAAGAAGGTCAGAAGAACCATGTTCCCGGCAAGTCTTTTAATCCGTGCCGACAGGGAACGCGAGGCCGAAAACAGCTCCGCCTCCAGGATCTTGCCCGGATGGCTGCTGATATCGTCCGGAGTTATTCCGGTTCTGATAATATCGGTGAACATGGCCCAGGACTGGAGGTCATCGGAAGAGCCGAATTTTTCTGATAGAAGGGCGGACAGATCGGATTCGGATGTCAGCCGGTGTGTTTCGGTTTTAAGCTTTTCAATCCTGAAATTTACCGGAGCCCTGGTATCGCATTCGTGCTTCATGAGCCGGTTTACCCCTGAAACCAGCTCGTTTGGATCAATTGTTGAATCTGACATTTTTTCTGCCTTAATTTCTTTGCCTAATTCTCTTTAACTTCGCTGAACACCGCAGTATCGCGTCCGGCCCCTGCGCAGATATTGAGGAATCCCTGCCGGAGATCCTCCAGGGTGTCATTAAAGGCCAGCATGATTTCCGAATTCTCGGGAAGCAGTGCTGCCCGGGACGGGTTGAGCGAAATGCTTATCTCAAAGCTCGGATTTACCAGCCGCATCTGACCGAACAGTGCGGATGGCATGACACCGGCGGTAAAGCGATCCAGTCTGTTGTGCATGCGGCAGATCCAGGAATCCGCATTGATGACGGAATCATGCACCTTCAGAGAACCTGACAACATGTTGTCGGGGTTTTGGGGATCGTTTCTTCCGAATAGCGCATAAAACGGTTCGAATTCCGGCGGAGGAGCCTGGTTTTCCAGAAGACAGTTGATGAGATCCTGCGGCTTCTGACCGTTTTCCCTGACAGCGGAGTCGGCAAACCATCCCTTTCTTCTCAGGAAGTGATACATGGTGCGATGCGCAAGGATCCCCTTGATGGTGCTTCCCGGAATAATGAATTCCCGAACCTCACCTGCGAATCTGGTACCGTTCCACTGAATTCTGACATCGGAGAAGCAGTCCTGCTGGTTGCTTTTGACACTGCCGTCTTCTCCGGCCATGAGACAGATGGGCTTTCCAAAGCAGTCAACTGCTGAAACGTTTCCGGAAATATCTCCCGGGGTGCCGGTGCCGATGCGCATGGTTCCCTGTGAGCTCAGTCTGAATTTCCAGGTTCTGAGTTCTGTGCCGTCATCTGACGGAATCAGCTCCGAAAGCTTTGGAAGCTCTTCGTCCTTTGCTATCCTGACCATACGGCTGACTGCAAAGGCCCGGATTTTTTCAGCGGCTTTTGCAGGGTCGCTGGCACAGGACTCCAGATTGATTTCCTCCAGATCCACGCCGATTACCCTGAAGGCCCCCTGGCCGTTGGCAGTGCGGGCCCCCAGTGCAAAGCTGCGGGAACCGATGACTTTGAGAACCTCGCGGTACTGCTTCAGATCATCCTCGGAATCCAGCTCGAATTTAACGTCAAAGGCGAAACGCAGGCCTTTCGGCAGGGTTTTGCCGGTAAAGAGAGCTCCCTTGTGGCCGGCCTTTCTGGCATTCATGCGACAGCTGGTTCTTTCAAAGCGGCCGCTGGCGTTGATGTCCGTAAGACTGTAAATTCGATCCTCTCTGTTATATCCGGTAAGCATGCGGAGCTTTCTCCCGTCGCTGAAAGCTCCCGGCAGGCAGGAGGATTCGTCGAGGAGGAGTCCGTCAGTGACAGTGATACGTGAGGCCATGCGTTCTTCAAGATCTCCGGAGCTCTGACCGAACCAGTACAGGAATTTGATCGGATTCACCCGGTTTCCGCAGATGTTTCTCACGGTATGTCTCCAGACTCCGGCAATGGCGGTGGCGGGAATATACGGAAGTCCGTTCCAGTCCCGGACAATGGCATTGTGCCCCAGAGTTTCCCGCTCTCCTGAATAAATGGCCAGGGGCGCAACGGTTTCGATGGCAATCCTGGTTAGTACGATTGTAGTCATGAATCTTGTTCCTTCCTTAGCGATCCTTCAGTTCCTTGCTGCCTGTTTTAAGTTCGGCCAGCTTTGACAAGGGATAGCTCTTGAGAACGTCAAGTGCTTTCCGGAGAGAGCCGAGCGTTTTTCCCTGAATAATGCTTTGGAATTCAGCGGCAAAGGTGGTATTGGTGTTTGTGATGCCCTTTTTCCCGTCAAAGATGACAAAATGGGCATCCCAGCCGGATCTGGCAGATTCGCGCTGGTTTTCGGCGGCGAGTTTTGCGGCAATATCCCTGAAAAGATCGGAGCTTCTGTCAAGCACAGTGCTGTCAGGATCCGCGCACTTGATAACCATCTGGCGGATAACTGACCACTGGCTCGGACTGGGTCCGTGTTTGCCGCTGTCCTCCACCTTCCGGCCGTACTGATCGGTGTCATAGGAGTTGCTGTATTCCCGGGAGGCGATATAGATGCTGATGATGGCCTCCTGAATCCTGCGGCCCTCGGCATCATAATCGGCGCTGTCGGTTTTGGCAGTTTCCTTTCTTTCTGCAAATGCTGTGAGATATTCGTATTCGGCGAGTTCGAATTTGCCGGCGGTCGGAACCTGCGGAGCGTTTAACGGCAGATCTTTGAAGAGGGCTGCTGCGGTGTTCGGATCAATCTTTTCCCTGATCAGGAAATCCGGGTTTACCACTACTCTGCCGAGTCCCTGGTGCCGGGAAAGGCCGATCCCCTTTTTGGAAATCTCTTTCAGATGATCGGGAGAAATCGGAGCCTTGAGTCTGAAACAGATCACCGAACCGCGTTTTACGACCATTTTTTCGCTGTCATGGCCGTTTCTCTTCCGGTTGAAGTATCTCAGTCGGCCGGTTCGGATAAAGGATTTTTCCGGCACGTAAACTCCCGTGTCGTCAGGAATGCCGGCAATCCAGAGGTTTGAGAACTGCGGTGTCCAGGTGTTCTGAGCGGTTTCGGTGTTGATGAATTCCGTATCGCTGAGACACCAGAGATACAGTTCGTCGTTCCTGGATTCCGGGTTTTCCAGAATATTTTCGGCGTTACTGCGGGATTCCGGATCCATAAGAGAAAAACGAACCCGTCCGAATTCACTTGAGCGGCTCTTGCCGATTCTTGCGGAAGAATTCAGGAAATTCTTCATGACCTCCGCGGGGATGGTGTTCTCGGGGATGTCAATAAAACCCCAGAATACCTTGCCGGCCTTGATGAAATTCAGGGTGAAGAGCTGTCCTTCACGGGCTCCCAGCGTCCTGGGATCAATGGCGGTTCTGGTAATGGATTCCCTTTCAACGGAACGCTTTTTCCCGGAGCTGTCAAGATAGCCGGAACGTACCTGCTTGAGCTGTTTGCCGTCAGGACGTGCAACAAGCGGGTTCAGATAAGGAGAAGTCCCTTCCTTTGTTCCCTTCTCGTAGTGCAGAGAACTCGGGGCCGGCAGAACCACATGCAGTCTGTTTTCGGCATCGGGATTCAGAGGAAGACAGTTGGAGAATATTGCTTCATTGTTCTGGAATACCCGGTTCAGAACATCCTCCGGAATGCATCCTTCCCGATAGAGGAGCGAGGCCAGTGCTCCTGAAATCGCACTGCCGCTGATATAGTCAAGACATACCTGGCTGTAGTCGCTGCTGTGGCTGGCACTTAGCGACACGGCATCCTCCAGGGTTGCAAAATAATAATATCTGTCAGTCATTTTCTGCCTCCATCTCCCAGATGCAGCGTCCGAAGCCGCGACGTCTTTTGCCGCCGATTTCCGTTATCAGAGCGGATACCGGGTCGAAAAGGCCGGCAATTTCAGTCATGGTTTCAATGGAAAGCTTTTCGCCGTCCGCTGCTCCTGAAAACGGCGGATCCAAAGTGATTTCGCCTTTCAGATGCATGGGAACGGCAACTTCCATGGTGCGGAGGGATTTATTCTGGGCGGTGCCGGTATCAAAATCGATGGCGGTGCTTTGAACCGTC
The DNA here is from genome assembly GCA_902776415.1 of uncultured Ruminobacter sp. Taxonomy (GTDB): domain Bacteria; phylum Pseudomonadota; class Gammaproteobacteria; order Enterobacterales; family Succinivibrionaceae; genus Succinimonas. Next base: position 7,211 of record CACYPY010000048.1, on the reverse strand, counting down.
GTAAAAAGATGCTCCCGGTTCCCCCCGATTTTATCTTTCACTGCTTTCGGAAGGGCTGCGTTGGTGAAGTGAATGATTCCCTCGGAATGAAGTTCATCCTGGGAAAATCCTTCTTTTGTGCCGTCATGACCGAATATGGTCTGGATGAGGCTGTGCCGGAAGGCGTCATTATCGGTTCCCTGAGAGTTGAAGCGGTCAAACCAGCCGGAGTTTCCGGCCACTCTGAAAGCCTCACGGAACACTCCTTTGAGGGTTTTTCCTGGGATAAACGGAAAGCCGTCGGCATCTCTGAGCATAAGCTGGTCGGTATAGGCACCTTTTTCAAGACCGGTGCTGATAAACCAGTAGCTCAGAAAATTTACCGTCAGGCTGAATTTTCTGAGAGGCGAAGCTGTCATTCCTGATTTTCCTCCTCGCTGTCGTTCCGGAAAGCACCGGAACCGTCGTTGTTATAGTCTTCATTGATATAATGGTGTGCGACGATAAGGTCGTTGAATATTGTGAATCTCTTTCCGGAATTGCCGGCATTCCTGACAAAGAATCTTACATAGTTGTCGGGATCTTCCTCGGAGCAGTTAAGGCGGCCTCCGGCATAAATGAGCCGGTTCATCAGATCGCTGACACGGTACATGACAGATTTCATGTGTCTGATCCGGTCTCCGCTTTCCGTGTCGGCTGTCAGAGCCTTCCGGAACAGGGTAAGCTCCCGGGTCCACTCTCCGGAGTCATTGTTCATCATGTGTCCCGTGATGCGGCGCATTCTTCCGATAATTGCCGAAAGAGCCGGGCCGTATTTATCCTTCTCGTCATTAAGAGCGACAATGCCACGGAGATCCTTCAAGGTGAGGACCCGGTTTCGGATGCTTTCGTCAAACTCTTCCGGGTTTGCAAAGAAAACCCCGGCACCGGTGATAATGTTCTCGCCGGTGCTTAGAGTTGCGGCCCGGAGCAGGGATTCGGCATTGAGGGTGGCCGCCTGTGACATTCTGAGAACGGCAACGGCAGAATACAGCCGGTTGTTGACGAATTCCCCGTTCCCTGATGCCGGAATGTAGAGCCGGGACAGAATTTCCTTCTCTTCGGCAGAACAGCCGTCAGCACCTGGCCGGATTTTGGTGAGATTTTTGGCCATTTCGGCAAGTCCTTCCACAATCTTGCCGCTGTTGAAGAAGGGGTGTTTCTTCTTGTTGAAGAGAATACCGCCGCTGGCGGTGAGGCTGCAGGGCAGTCCGGCATCCTCGAGAGCTTTTTTCAGAACTTTGTTTTCGGGGGCGGCGATCTTTTCCCGGGATTTTCTGTAAAAGGCTGCGGCAAAACTGATTGCAAAGTCGTAGGCGTAGCAGGGTTCAATCAGGAGAGTTACATCGTCGCCACCGATTACCAGAGGTCTGAGATGTATATGGCGTCGTCCCCGGGACACCTCAAGAATCCCGGAAAGAGCTTCCTGAACCGATGCCACGGTTATGCCGTCCAGAAGTCGGGAGAAATTTCTGAATTCTGCGGTGTATTCCTCACGGGGTTTGCTCCTGAGAACATTCCGGAGGGCCATCAGGGTTTGTCCCATGCCGTTGCCGTCCATGTGGATGAGGGCAATGTCGTTGTCGGTATTTCCGTCGCTGAAGTGTCTGAAGTCATCAATAAGGGAATTCAGCTTTACGGGACAGGTGTCCTGACGGCTTTCATCACTTCCCAGAGCTTTCTGGTAAAGACTGAATTTCAGTTTTGCTGCATTTGTATCATCTTCCATTCGAACCGTGCAGAGATCCTTGTACTCACGTTTTCCTTCTGAAACTACCGCCGGGGATCCGGTACGCGGGGTGGACTGTACGATGGCCGGTGCACAGGGGAAGGAGACGGCGCAGTTGTTGCCGGACGCCTGGAGCTTTTTGAAGGCATTATCGAGGAGATTATGGAAGTCCTCACTTTTTGTGCCTGCTCCGGTAACGAGAGCATCGTTAAATGCCATTTCCGGGAAGGCTTCCTGAAAGTACAAAAGCCAAAAGGCACGCAGCCGTACCAGAAGTTCCGGATTATCGCTCCAGCAGTAAAAGGAGCCGCCTTTGGCCCTGAAAAAATGGATGCCGTCCTTCGGGCCTTCAGAAAGAAGGTCGGAATTTTTGAGAAGATCAGCTTCGCGCATCACCGCGCACAGCTTGCTCGATTCATACTCATCAATAAGATTGGACAGCGAATCACTGACATCCACCACGTTTTTCAGTCGCCCGGATCTTCCGAGGTATGACTGGATGGACTTTGCCTCAAACAGGTATATTCCGGTCACCGTATTTCTCCTCACCCCGCAAAGACGTTCACTGCGGGTTTTTCAAAAATAAACATTTAACCTGCTGCGTCAGAAAGGTCTGGCGATATCGCCACACCGCATCCTTCGTATGAATTATCCGGATAATAGGGGTGTTTCCTTATGACGCAGAAGTATGTAAAAAGGTTTATGAAAAGATCATTGTCTGTAAGGAACGTAAAAAGCGAAAAGAACTTCGTTGATTTTCTGATTAAAAAGTGACTGGTATCAAATCTCGGTTCATAGTGATGAAAAAGTGTGATATTTGCAAAACAATCAAGTCTGAACGATTAAAAATAAACATTTATATTGTTCTGCAGGAACTGAATAAGGTTGGATATCAATGACTGTGCTAAGTCGAACAGAAGTATTCTGGAAATTCCCGATCACAGTCAAAAAACTCTCCCTTCGTTCTGGCTTCAAGAAAATGACGGTGATCATCTGGTAAAATTAACACCAGATGTTCCGCCACCAGCTCCGGGACCTCCGTATCTTCACTGTCCACACAGCAATGATAATGGAGAATATTTTCCTTCTTCATAACCATATCCAGTTGTTCTGAAGTTACTTCAGGGTGCCATTTTGAAATCTTTTCAACCGTAAAGGGCACCGGAATGGATATGCAATATTGCGCAGAAACTTCCGGGCAAAGGAAAGGACGAAGCTCCTGCCGCTTTCCCCGGTTATACCGGTCTCACGGGAATATCCTCCTTTTTCAGGGGGCCGGAAACAATCATCCGGCACCTTTTACAGTCGGTGCTGACCTCAAACATGCTCCCGCCGATTTCCAGATAAAGCTTCTGAGCCCGGGCATGATCTCTTTTGGTACAGAGATGAAAGCAGTAATGAAGACAGTGTTTTGACACCAGCACCGGCACCGGTCCCTCCGGCTTCCTGCTTTCGTAGGAGGGCTCGGGACAAATGCCTCCGTGCGCCACAAAAAAACTTCTGGCGGCACTGTTGTGGAGGTTGGCCCGGAAATCCAGCTCCCGTTCCTCCGGGGGCAGGGGATTATCCTCCGGAAGCACGCGGGAGACTTTCGGACGGGCGGCTTTCTTTTGGTTATCCAGATCCTGAAGGGCTTCCCTCCGGAGTCTGTTAATGAAGCTCTGTGGCATGAACCAGAAGTTTTCGAGTTCGGTACGGAGCTCCTTAAGCCCGTACACGGAATCCCCCAGCCGGCTCAGTTTGTCCCGCAGGTTCCTGACCAGAAGATCCCGATCCTTTGCCGGTGCCGGATCCGGCAGGACGACCTCGGCCTTTCCCGAAAATCCGGTCTCGTCTGTGGCCTTAAGAATTGCACCCCGGGCCGTTTCCGCATATTCCAGGGTGAGATCCAGCTTTCTTTCGGCCGCACCATCCCCGGACAGAAGCCGGTCAAAGGCCGCATCCCGGTTCCGGTAGAACACGGTTCCCGGAGCTATCGGCGGTATTTCCTGAAAAATCTCCGCGGTGTCAGTGTCCAGCATCCTGCTTATCCGGAAACCGTGGAGCTCCCTATGGCCGTCGTAGTAGTTCAGGGAATCCCCGTTATTCAGAGTGACTCCGGGATCGGTTCTGAAGGAAAGCCGGTTCCGGTTCTGCCTCAACAGTCTTCCGATACGGACGCCCACAAATCCCGGAGCGTCGAAGTTGGCGTAGTTTTCCTTGTTTTCATGAAGGTTGTATTCGGTAAAGCCCCGGTTAAAGCTTTTTTCGATATCAGGTTCGAAGGCGGTTCGGGTTTTCCCGAAGGAGCTTTTCCCGAGGTCTCCGCGTCTCTCAAAAATCTCATCCAGAAGCCGGCGGTAGAAGGCGGTGACATTTCTGACATATCCCGCATCCTTGAGCCGGCCCTCGATTTTGAAGGAGCTTATTCCGGCATCAATAAGTTCCTCGAGGTTCCGGGCCTGGCTGAGATCTTTCAGGGACAGGAGATAGCGATCCCGGGCCAGGGGAGTTCCGTCAGCCCGAAAGAGATTCTGCTTTACCCGGCAGAGCTGGGCGCATTCCCCCCGATTGGCGCTTCTTCCGGTAAGGGCGGCACTCAGGTAGCAGCGACCGCTGATACCGGCACAGAGGGCGCCGTGCACAAAGGCCTCCAGTTTCAGGCCGGTGCGGGAGGAGATATTCCGGATTTCCGGGAGAGACATTTCCCGGGGCAGCACGGCCTGACTGAACCCCTGTTTTTCCAGAAACAAGAACTTTGCGGGGGTTTCGCTGTCCTGCTGGGTGCTGGCGTGAAGCTCCAGGGGCGGGAGCGGGCCCTCCAGAAGTCCGTAGTCCTGAATAATGAGGGCGTCCGCACCGGCATCACAGAGTCTGAAGGCCAAATCCCGGGCCTCGGAAAGTTCGCTGTCCGTCAGAATGGTGTTGAGCGTGACATGGATCTTTACCCGGAAAATATGGGCGTAGTCACACAGCTTTTTAATATCCTCGACGGAGTTTCCGGCATTGGCCCGGGCTCCGAAGCCGGGCCCGCCGATGTAGACCGCATCTGCTCCGCTGTCCACGGCCGCAATCCCGCATGCCAGATCCCGGGCCGGGGCCAGAAGCTCAATAAGGCGCATGGGCTAGACCTCCGCCGGGACGGCTTCGGTGGCCGGCGCCGGAGCTTCCGGATCCGGGGAGCCCTCCGTTGCGGCGGAGGCTCTGGCAGCCTTTACGTTGTGGAGGCTGAAATAGGCTCCCTTCTTCGCCATAAGTTCTTCATGAGTGCCTTCCTCGGCAATGCGTCCGTCGTTAATCACCAGAATCCGGGAGGCGTTTTCAATGGTGGAGAGCCGGTGGGCGATGACGAATACCGTGCGGTTCTTCATCAGGTTGGCCAGAGCCTCCTGAACAATTTTTTCGGCCTTGTTGTCCAGAGCGCTGGTGGCTTCGTCCAGGATTACAATGGGGGCGTCCTTGATAAAGGCCCGGGCAATGGCGATGCGTTGTTTCTGCCCGCCGGAAAGCCGGGTGCCGTGTTCGCCGATTTCGGTATTGATGCCGTCGGGAAGCGAGTCGATGAATTCCGTAAGACAGGCTCCGTCCAGGGCGGCTCTGATTTCCGCATCGGTGGCTTCCGGACGCGCGATTCTGATGTTTTCTCCGATGGTGGTGTTGAACAGGAAGTTGTCCTGGAACACATAGGCGATATTGTCCCGGAGCGAGGTCAGGGAATATTCCCGGATATCCCGGCCGTCAATGAGGATCTGCCCTCCGGTAACCTCGTAGAGTCGGGGCAGCAGGCTGACAATGGTGGATTTTCCTCCGCCGCTGTTACCCACCAGTGCCACGGAGGAGGATTTGGGAGCCCGGAAGGACACCCCCCGGAGCACTTCCTTGTCCGGGGTGTAGCCGAAATGCACGTCCCGGAATTCGATGGCATCCCTGATTTCCCGGAGAGCCGGTTTTGCTCCGGAGTTTTCCTGAAGCTCCTCGGCATCGGCTACGGTTTTCACGTCGAAGATTTCGTAGATGCGTCCCAGGGCCACAATGGACTGCTGCACCTGAATGTAGTTGTTGCCGATGGACTTCAGCGGGGTATAGAGCATGATCAGGGCGGCCAGGAAGGAAACAAAGGTACCGCTGGTAATGATGCCGTTAACGATCATGTACCCGCCGCAGGCAATCACCAGGGCGACTCCCACCGAGGCCACAATATGCATGAAGGGAGACAGCCAGTTGGTATCCCGGATCATCTTCATGCTCATTTTGAAGCTGCCCTGAGCCGCCTCTTCGAAGCTGTTCATCATGTGCCGGTTCAGATTGTAACTTTTGATAACCCGGTTTCCGCTGGCCACCTCGCCGTAGAGATTGAGAATGGCGGAGCTGAGAACCATGGTCTTCTTCATGATTTTCTTGATCTTCTTCCTGACAATGCTCATGGGGAGGATGATAAACAGCATCACGGCCAGGGCGATGATGGTGAGGTGCCAGGAGTTCCAGAGAAGTACGCCCACCAGGGCCACCGACGAGAAAAACTTGGTCAAAAACAGCTTGATGTTGGAAATGAGTCCGGTGGCGGCCTGCTCGGCGTCATTGAAATACCGGAACAGGATGGTGCCGGAATCGTTGGCGTCAAAGTAACCGGTGTCCATGCGGAGCAGCTTGGCAAAGAGCTTCCTCCGGAGATCCAGGGTAATGCGGTTTCCCACATAGCCGTTAACCCATGCGGAGAGGTAGATGAACGCGCCCTGGACAACGGTGAAGCCCACAATGATGAAGGGCACCCAGCGGGAGAAGTCCTCCTGCTTTTCCACCATCATGTTGTCCATGAAGGGCTTCAGGAACCAGGCAATCACGGCATCAAGGGCACCCACCGGGGCGGTCAGGAGCAGTCCCAGTGCCGCCATGGCAAGGTAGGGCCTGAGGAAGGGATAGAATTTGGAATAGGCGTCAAGGAATTCGCTTTTTTTTCGGAGATCTGGCATATTCTGGACTTTTTGCAAAAAGGGGATGCTTTCGTTACAATGCCGGCCGGGACGAAGCCGGAAAACCCAGCATTTTTATGATAAACCAAGGGCCCCCGTTTATCAAGAAAACCCCGGATAAACCGCTATTCCCGGCAAATATTGCCGGAAGACACCGTTCCCGATCCGTGCTACCGTCTTTTCCTCTGTCCCTCTGTCCCTCTTTCGCATCTTCCGCCTCACATCACGTTTTCATACATCTTTGCCCCCCTGCCGCCGGTTCTTCTGCAAGGTCTTCCGTTCCCGGCTTTACCGATTATCCGAGAGGGGCATCCGGTGTCTTTTGTCAGGGATTCCCGTTTTCTGAAAGGCTTTATTTGCGCCGGGTTTTCAGGACGGACTTATGATGCTCCCGTTTTTACGGAGATTGTTATGAAAGAGGCATGTTTTTCAGTTCTGGCCCTATTGGCTTCCGGGTGTTCGGGGCTGGGGATCGGTTCCGAGGAGTACGGCTGTGCCGGACTTCCGGAGGGCAC
>CACYPY010000047.1 GCA_902776415.1 uncultured Ruminobacter sp. | reverse complement strand
CGATGTTAAAAGGGACTTCAGAAACGGTGTTTTGTCGATATATACCGCATTCAGGTTCCTGAGCTTTTCAAAATCCGTAACTCCTACAGGAATATTATCACTGGTAATTTTTGGCATTGCAGAACACTCCGTTTGGTAAGATTTTCCGGCATGGTTACAAAAAAGTATGTTATTTTCCGTACAATATAGCACACGAAGGCTTTCCCCGGGTATTCGGGAGGGGAATTTATGACGGGGACGGGGGATTTTGCGGGGGAATAAGCCGGAATTTGCGACAGCCGGCAAACGAAGATAAGCCACGGTTTTCCGGCATGTCCCAAAAAAAGTTAATTTTACTGGAATTGAGTTTTCGGGAGTCCGGAAGTGTCTCATTCCCCAATAATATTAACCCCGGAGCGGCTTTGTTCATGGTCTAAACCAGGGGGTGAAGCAGCATTGTTTACACCGTGTTCCGGGACATGCCGTTTTTCAAAATAAAAAGGGACAGCCACGAGGCTGTCCCTGTCGTTGTGATCACGGAGGCTTTCTCTCCGGATCCCCGGCGGGTGATGTTACCGGTTCTTCAGGATTTCCAGTGCGGTTTCCCGAACCCGGAGGTAGTCGATCTTGCCGGTGCCGTTCAGCGGAATGGCCGCCACGTTTTCAATATACTTCGGCACTGCAAGCTCGGACACGCCTTCGGCCCTGAAGCACTCCCGGATATCGGATTTGGAGGCCTCCTGTCCGGAAATCAGGAGCATGAGCTGTTCTCCCTTTCTTTCGTCAGGCACTGCCACCACGGCCAGCGGGGTGTCCGGATACAGCCGGGAGAGCACGGCCTCCACCTGAGTCAGGGAAATCATTTCTCCGGCCACCTTGGCAAAGCGCTTGGCGCGGCCCCTGATGTGGATAAAGCCCTTTTCGTCGATTTCCGCAATGTCTCCGGTGTCGTACCAGTTATCCTCGGGCTTTTCCAGAACTCCGGGGGCTGTCGCCCGGAGGTATCCCATCATCACATTTCCGCCGCGGATCCACAGCCTGCCGCCTTCGGTGATTCCGGGAACCGGTTCCAGCTTTGTCTCGATGCCCGGCAGCGGTCGTCCGGCGGTGTTGCGGCGGTAGAACATGTTGGTGTTCACCGAGATTACCGGAGCGGTTTCGGTGGCGCCGTAGCCCTCGAGAATGCGGATACCGAACTTGTCGTTCCACATGTTGATGGTATCCTCCTTAAGCTTTTCGCCGCCGGACACCGCAAACCTTACGGAGTACATGTCATAGGGATGGGCATACTCGGCATACCCCTTGAGGAAGGTGTCGGTGCCGAATATTGCCGTGGAGTTGGTCTCGTATACCAGAAGCGGCACGTTCTTGTAGTGCAGCGGAGACGGGTACATGAACACCTTCATGCCGCTTATCAGGGGCAGCAGGGTGCCGGCGGTGAGTCCGAAGGAATGGAACATCGGCATGGAGTTGAAAACCGAGTCCAGCATACCGAAGGGCAACACGGCCTGCAGCTGCACGATATTGGTTTCGATATTGCGGTGACTCAGTACCACTCCCTTGGGCAGTCCCTCGGATCCGGAGGTGAACAGCACCACGGCAGGAGACCGGGAATCCTTTTTGCCGCCGGCCAGACGGAAATAGGACCGGAACGGTCTCAGGATATCCAGGGCCGCAGCCAGTTTGGTGCCGAAACCGATCTCTCCGGCCAGATCCTCCAGATACTTTACGGTTACGGAATGATCCCGAAGCGCCTGATCCAGAGCCTGGAAGCCGGCATTAATGAATGTCCTGGAGGTGTATACCGTTTTAACCGGTACCGCATCGCAGCAGGCTACCAGGTTTTTGGCGCCTACAGAAAAGTTCAGCATGCAGGGCAGTTTTCCGGAAGCCTGGAGTGCCAGGAATACCACCACCGAGGCTGAGGAGTTCGGCAGGAGCAGTCCCACGGATTCCGCGGCTTCGTGCTTTTTGAAATAGCGGCCCAGGGTCATGGCCCGGATATAGATGCCGGCATTGGTAAGCGGCTTCCGGTTGTGATCCTCCAGCATGACCTTCCGGAGTCCGGCGGTCTTCATGGTATCGATGAAGGATGTGAAAATCGTGTTTTCGGTAATGACGCTGGCACGGACCTTCATTTCCGCCATGAGATCGTACATGAAGTCGGCAGCCTTTTCCTTGCGGGCCCGGCCGCGGTATTCCTCGGGAACCCGGAATTTGTAGGGGGGCATCACGTTAATCACGATACGGGAGCGGGGTCTCTGATGAAACTTCTTTCCGAAACGGGAGAATATTGAGAACTGGCTCCCGTCGATGATTACCGGGAGTACCAGGGCGTCGGCCTTGTCGGCCACCACGGCGCTTCCGGAGTAGATTTTCATGAGGGTGCCGGTGGTGGTGATGCGGCCTTCCGGGAAGATCACCGGAATATGTCCGCTGTCCACCTCCCGGATCATGCTGCGGAGCGCCATGGGGCTGGCGGCATTGATGGCGTAGTAGCGGGGTGCCAGGGTCAGGAACAGCCGGAAGTACCATTTGGAGGCGATGCCGGTATCCACGGCATAGGAGAGGTTGTCGTGGAGATAGGTCCAGAGCAGCATGCCGTCCAGGAAGGATGTATGATTGGCGATGATCACGCAGCGCTTTCCCTTTATCGCCTCAAAGTTTTCCAGTCCCTCGCATCTGGCACTGTAGAAGATGCGGAGGAATTTTTTGGAGAGGGCTCTCAGGATCGGGATCGGCAGAATTCCCACGGTAACGAGAGCTCCGGCGATGCAGATAAGTGCCGTGATTACCGCCATGAGGCACATGCCGTTCTGCGCTCCCGCGATAAAGGTGCAGCCCATGCCGATAAGGGAGGTGATTACGGTAAATACCGCTGCGGTGATGTTGTTGGCGGACATGATGCGGGAGCGGATTTCATCGGGGGAGACCTCCTGCAGGCAGGCGGTGACCGGCACGATGAACATGGCGGCGAAGAAGGTGATCAGAAAGACGCAGGTTACCAGATGAATTCCCGAAAACGTGGAAAGATACGTGGTAATCAGGTTGAGCCCGTCCTGAAAGGTTTCCGTGGCGGCCACCGGAGGCGTAAGCGGCGTCTGCATGTACAGGAGCAGGGCGAAGTCGGTCATGAGCAGGGCTTCAATGACTGCGGAAAGGGGCAGAAAGGCATTGAGCGGTTCCTTTTTGTAGACCTTTGAGGCCATGATGGCACCGAGACCGATGCCCAGACAGAACGGTCCCAGGAACAGCGGGTTCAGAATTTCCTGTCCGACGCTTCCGGTATAAATGTTCTTGGCCACCTGGGAAAGCTGCACCATGAAGGTTACGGTGACGCACCAGGCGCCGGCCAGGCCGACAAGGGCCAGAAATACCGCCCGGGAGTGCTTCACGTATTTCAGATTGGCAAAGGCCGACCTGATAAAGAAGAGATCCACCTTTGTTTCCGGATCTGCCGGCGTCTGGGAGGGCATCCGGGACGCGAAGAAGAAGCCCAGGGAAGACAGGGTCAGCAGGATTACCGGAAAATACGGGTTAATGGTGGCTCCGGCGATTATTCCGGAGATGGTGCCCGCGAACTTGAAAACATAGGAACCGGATTCCAGGGCGGAGTTGGCCTGGATCAGCTGTCCCTTCCCGGTGATAAAGGGAATGATGCTGAGGCGCACCGGGGTGAAGAAGGACGCCTCGACACCGGTCAGGAACATGCCGGCCAGCATCCCGATTTCCGATTTCATGAGATAGGACACGGAGATCAGGATGGCGATACAGATTTCAAAAAGCTTGATGCATTTCAGAAGCCGGGCCTTGTCAAACTTGTCGGAGATTTCGCCGGCCATGGTGGAAAAAAGAAAAACCGGCACCATGAAGAGGCCGGTTGCCAGAAACACCATGTTTTGCGAATGGGTATCCGAGGTTGAAAGCAGTGCGCTGGTGACAAAGGCCAAAAATCCGGCCTGAATAAAGCTGTCGTTGAACGCTCCCAGGATTTTCACCGAGAAAAATGACATGAAGCTGCCGTTTTTGCTCAGCGGAGTTTGATTTTCCATAGAATCGGTTATCCCTGTTATGCCTTTTAAGATTGAAGATCCTCTGATGAATTCACGATCCCGGAATCGGGTTCGTCTGTCCGGACAGAGTGCCTCCGGACAGCATGGCGGCCTGGTTGTCAAGGCAGTACCGCTTTCCTGAAAACATTAACATCCTAACAGCACAATGTTAAAAAAATGTTAACAGTTTTAATTTAGTGTGAAATATATCACGCTTTTTCGGATATGCAAACAGAACTTCCTTTGGAAACTCCCGCTGCGGGGAGTGTCGCATAAGGCCTCCGGGGAGAGCGGGAAGCCGGCGGCATGTCCTGATACGGAGTTATTTCTGCGGAGATCCCGGCCGCTACAGCAGATCCCGGATTACGAAATGGAGACAGATGCTGTCCCTGGCGGTGCGGCAGCTGTCCGCCTCGGCATCTCCGGGCAGGATTTTTTTCTTTCGGAGAAGCTCCGTAAAGTCGGCGCGGTAGTATCCGGGGTCGCTGTCCGGGGTGATTTTCACAGGCCCCGGGATCAGTCCCACCAGTTTTGATTCCAGCCCCGTGGACATCAGGGCTCCGGCAAGAAAATTCATGACGCTGCTTCCGAGATGCTCCGCGGATATCAGATAAAGCCGGGCTGTGGCGGATTCCCGGGTTATCCTGATGCCGGCGATCCGAAGACGGAGTCTGATACGGCCGGCCTTGTTGTTGGTAAAGGTGACGGAAAGCTCCCGGTCGTCCGCCCGGAATTCCGGATCGGAAAACGCCGGAGTTTCTTTTTGCCTGGCCAGCTTTTCCAGAGCGGGAAGAGAGATGGTGATTTCCCCCTCGGCCAGATTACTGCTATTGAACGAGTCCATGCGGGATTCCTCCGTTTATGAAATGGCCCCGGTCTCCGGTTTCCGGGGGCCGGGAAGCTTTCGAAGAAGCCGGTTACCATGCTCCTGTTATCTGAAGGAGACAAGTTTTTTGGCGATTTCCTGTTCTACCCCGGCCTCCGCTCTGTCGAGATTGTCGGCAAAGCTTTCCAGATCTCCGGTAAGTTTGCTGCTGACCTCCTGGAGCTTTTTGACAAATTCGTCCCGGTAGACACTGGTCCTGAAAAAGCTGAAAAACCCCAGGGTGATGACGGTGGTGATGATGGTGGCCGCATATTCGGCGGAATCGTTGTCCCAGGCCTGAATCCGGGTATCCCCGATGTCATCCAGAACCCTGCTGAGTTCCCGGAGCTTTTCGGAAACGTCGATGCCGGTGTAGCCCCGGATCACCTCCACGCACATGCCGTCAATCAGGGACAGATTGTTCCGGAGAACGGAATATACCTCGCGGATCTCCCGGAGATAATTCCGGCGGGCTTCGTCCTCGAGCTTTGCCTTAAGATCGTCGCCGAAGATTGTGAAAAAACCGGTTTCGCGATCAAAGGTCCGGATGGTGGCCTCCTCCGCCCGGCTCACCGCGTTTTTCATGTAATCGCGGGTGCGGATCCGGAGGTGGTACATGAGATTCCCCCGGAGGTTCAGGCAGATTTCCCGGAAGAGATCGTTCCGGCCCTGCTGTTCCGTGGCCCGGCCGCTCCTGAGCCTCTGGGTTACCGATTCCACCGGGATCTGCGAAAATTCCGGACAGGCTTCGGCCAGTACTTTCCTGGCGGCATTGCGCTCCTCTTCCGAACAGAGCCCCCATTTGGTAAGCGCAAAAATCAGCCGGTAGCCCATATCGATAAGGGGCTTCAGAATATGTTCCTTTTCATACTCTTCCAGCCGGGATTTCTTGGCATCGAAGCAATAGATGACAGTGTGAATCCAGTCCTTGATATCCGGCTTTCCGCTCTCCTGCGTGAGCTGTTCCCGGAGGTCGTTCCACCATTCCCGGGCCTTGTCGGCCTCGAGTCCCCAGCTGTCCCAGACCACAATGTTCATGTTCCGGTAGGGAAAGGCTTCATGGCGGTGGAGGCCCTTTTCGGTAACGGGGCGGCCGGCCCGGGCCACTGCAATTTCCTTTCCGTAAAGGTAGTTCACCAGGGTGGATTTTCCCGCACCGGTTTTGCCCAGAATCAGAATGTTGGTGGTGAACCCGCTCATGACGACTGTTGCTCCCCGGAAATGGCACTGCCGGAATCACGGCGTTCCTGAACGTACTTTTCGGCACAGGCTCTCAGGGTTTCGCTGCTGAAGATCTCCCGGATGGTGTCGGCGGTTACCGATCCCTCCAGAAGCTTTTCGTTAAGGATCCGGCAGGACTTGTTCAGCGCCATGCCGGTGCCGTAGGTGAGGGAGCCGGCCACTCCGGCATTGATGATCCCTCCGATGACCGATCCGGCTCCGGGAATCAGTTTGATAAGGTTCCCGGCCAGGGATTTTCCGATAAGCGGCATCGTGACTTCGGCAATGCCGGTACCCAGGATCTTTTCAAAATCCGCCATGTTCCAGAGAGCCAGGGTTTTGGCGAACAGGGCCAGCTGAATCGGGGTGATCACCGCGGCGTCCGAGAAGGGCACCGGCGAGAATGCCGTTCCCGCGGCGGCCGTGGCGGCAGCGGAAACCCACTTCCGGGCAATCCGGTACTTTTCATCGAAGCCCCGGTGACAGGAAATCACAAAGGCGTCCCGGCGGGACTCCTCCAGATGGGCGAGAGACCAGGCGTAAAGCTCGTCAAGCCCCTCCGGAACAGTGATTCCGGAGTCGTTGGTGCTTTCGAAGATCGCAATTTTCCGGCCTTCCTCCGGATTCGGACCGTCCACCTCGCCTGCAATGGTTTTTTTAAGCTCCTCGCAATCCTCCTCGGTGGCCACGTCTATTTGTGTCAGAACGACCGCCACCGGCTTTTTCAGACTGCGGAACTGCTTTATGAGAGAGATGTCCACATCGGTCACCCGGGATCCGGGAGCGCTGATGCAGTACCAGACAAGATCGATCCTTTCCTTTTCCACGGCATTCATGATGAGGTCACAGTATTTCTGTCCCGCTGACTCCTCCCCGTCGCTGCGGTCGGAGAACCGGGCACCGGTTTCGTAGCCCTCCGAATCATAGACAATCACCGGAATTTCGGGCCGGGTGATTTTCCGGACACCGCGGGTTACCGGGGTTCCGGGGCCTGCCGCGCAGACCTCCCGGTTGAATACCAGGTTGCAGAGGGTGCTCTTGCCGCAGCCGGTGGCTCCGGCCACCAGGATTCTGGGCTTGCTGTTATCTTCATACCCGGACAGAAAAGACTCCATTTCTTCCCGGAACCGGTTTTGGATCTTTTCCGAATCTTCCTTTACGATGCTGTCGGCGCCCTGCGGCATTTCGTTTTCGCTCATGGTATATCCCCTCTTTCCGATGGTGTGACTGCTGTCCGTATTGTTCGAAGACCGGACTGACAATTCCGGCCGCAGAAAAAATCCGTAATCAGCTATGATTTATGATTATAGGCTTGTTTTTTTTAAAATTATATTTCGGGAAACAAAGTGTGAATGTGCTCGAATGTTTTATCGCATCCGGGAATCGGAGAGCGTAACGGAAAGGAAATTATAACGGAAGGGAATCCGGGAAGACGGGAAGATGAATGCCGGAACCGATCCTGAAAATATGCCGCCGTTTTCGTTCATGAAAATCCGGCGGCACCGGGAAAGAGGTTCCGGAACAGGTTCGACGGCCGGAACTCAGGATGCTTTGTCCGCTGCGGCAGGCTGCGGTGCGGCCTGTGCCTGCTGCTCGGCGATAAGATCCTCGAGATGTTCCTTCTGACGTTCCAGTTCCGCCAGATCCAGGCTGTCGGCAGGGACGGCACTGCCGGCAGTGGTCGGGGCCGCGCCGGTGGCGAAACCGGCACCGTTCATTCGGCTCCGGCCACCAGGCCTATCGCCATGCCCCAGAGAAAATTCTTTTCAAGTATCATATCGGGTAAACTCCTGTTTTCAAGGGTTGTAAAATGTCAGAAGCCTGGACTCTGACGCTCAGTCTCCTGAGTCCCGCCGGAGAGACGGGGTCTCTGGATATTCGTTTTTTCAAAAAGCAGCCTGGAACTGTTGAGCACCACGGCCACCGTGGACGCATTATGGATGGTGGCAGCCAGCAGGGGATTGATTTTCCCGAGAGCCCCCAGAAGCAGTGCTGCCGAATTTACCGCAATGGTAATGGCGAAATTCTGACGTACCAGATGCATGGTTCGCCGGCTGAGCTTCAGAACCTCCGGAAGCTTCAGCGGTTCGTCCGAGGTAATGGTGATGTCTGCCGATTCCAGGGCGATATCCGTTGATTTTCCGCCCATGGCCACACCGATGTCGGCATAGGCGAGAGCCGGGGCATCATTTATGCCGTCCCCCACCATGAGAACCCGGGAACCCAGCTGCTTTCTGGCAATGAAGTCCGCCTTGTCCTGCGGCAGCATGTTTGACTGGTATCCGTCCAGATCCAGCAGTCTTGTTACGGCTTCGGCATTCTGTTTTGAGTCTCCGGTCAGCATCAGGATTTCGTCGATGCCCTCGCGGCGCAGCCTGTTAATCGCCCGCTTAAGGTCCTTGCGGACAGGATCTGCAATCAGTACGGCCCCCATGATTCTTCCGTTTCTGGCCACATAGAAAACGTTCCAGGCACCCTCGGGAATCCTGAGGGAGGAAAGGCCGGAGATCCGGTGTTCCTCCATGAAGGTTCTGCTGCCCACCAGCACCGAGGTCTCGCCGCCGGTCAGAGGCAGGGAGGCCCGGATGCCGCGGCCCACCACCACTTCGGTACTGGCGTTGTTCGGTATTGCAATGCGGCGTTTTTCAGCATAGGACAGGATCGATTCCGCAAGAGGATGAGACGAATTCCTTTCCGCGGCGGCAGAAAGCATCACCAGCTCCTCTTCGCTGGCGTCCGGGGCGGTGATGATTTCCGTGACCTCCGGGTGCCCGTCGGTAATGGTGCCGGTTTTGTCCAAAATGACGGTGTCCACATCCGAAAGCTGCTCGATGAAGTTGCCCCCCTTGACCAGCACTCCTGTCTGGGCCGCGCGGCTGATGGCCGCCGAAATTGCGGTGGCCGTGGAGAGCCTGAGGCCGCAGGAGTAGTCAATGAAGAACATGTTCAGCACCCGCTGAACATCCCTGGTGGTCAGATAGATCAGACCGGCGGCGATAAACGAAATGGGAACCAGCATGCTGGCCATGCGATCGGCGAAGTTCTGAACCGGAGCACGCCGGTTCTGGGCATTCTCCACCATGTGCACGATTCTTGAGAGGTTGGTATCGTCCCCGACCCGGTGAGCTTCAATCACAATCTGGCCGCTCTGTACCACGGTTCCGGCAAAAACCGGATCACCGGCTTTGCGGTAAACCGGAACATATTCTCCGGTGAGAGAGGACTGATCCACCGCGGCGCTGCCGGAGACGACAACCCCGTCAGCACTGATTTTTTCCCCCAGGTACGCCACCAGCCGATCCCCGGCCCTCACATTGTCGATGTGCACTTTTGAAACCGTGCCGTCGCAGATCTTCCAGACAAACTTCTCCTTGAGGCCCAGAAGTCGCGATATGTGCTTTCGGGCCTTTTCGGCAGCCGAGAGGGACAGCATCTCGGCAAAATTTGAAAGCACCAGAAGCGACAGGCTTGACTCGGGTTTTCCGGCCAGAATCGATGCGATAACGGCGGTGGCGGTCAGGGTATCGGCATTCGGAGCGTGTTCGCGAATCAGACCGGAAACCCCGTTTCCGATGATTCCCTTCGAAATCAGGATTACGAAGGCGCTCCTGATAAGGGACATTTTGCCGAACAGCGCCGGAAAGGATCTTTTAACCGCTTCCAGAAGCACAAAGCCTCCGAGAGATACCAGCGCATTGATTTTGCAGGTCCGGGCTTCAGCTTCCGGATCGCCTTCAGGCTCCGGGGCCGTTTTCCGGGGTGTCGTCCGGCATTCCCGGCTCAGAAGATCGTGCAGCAGATTCCGGACTTCCGGATTCCTGAAATAGACACTGAAGGAACCGTCATCATTCACCAGGGCACTCTCCACTCCCGGGATGGTTCGCGCCCGGGCTTCAATATGACAGTGCCTGTTTTTTTCAATACCGCGGGGAAGCTGCAGGACTGAATGATATAGCTCTGGCATTTTTACCTCTGATTTTAAGGAAACACAATCCCCACCATACCATCTGCGGACCGCTGGGCATCTGTTTCAGCCTGGCCATCTTGAAGATGCCGCGGCATATCAGGATCGCTCCCAGCAGGGACGGGAGATCGAAATAACCTCCCGTATGATCGCTGATGCGGCCGCTCAGAACGGCAAGTTTTTCAAGAAAAAGATCCCGAAAGGAGTTACCGCAGAGAGCCGGAGCCGGACCGGAAACCGTGCCGGCAGGATACGCAGTGCCGGTGCCGGGGAGGCCTCCGGACAGGAGTCCGTCTGTCAGATCCGTCGCGGAGGACGGGGACTGGCAGGCGGTCAGGAGATCGGAGTTCAGCCGGTCGAATACCCGGCGGATATCTACCTGATCCGCGGCGTAGGTGATAAGAATCGATCCGGTAACCGGATTGGTCTCGGCCCCGAAAATCCCCGGAACCGTACGGAACTTTTCCGCAAACTCCGAAGCGAACTCAGGATCCCTGAGAACCTCCGAGCAGCAGCGGATCCGGCCGGGAATACAGTGAACCTGTTCAAACAGAGGAACCTTCCTGGCGCTCCTCCGGATCGGATTTCCGGAAAGCTTTCGGAGAAGAAAGCCCAAAACAGGCCTGGCCAGAGCCAGTCCGAGGCACATAAGAAGCTGATTCATCTGGACTCCTTTAAATAGCCGGATCTGAGTTCGTCCTCAATTTTTCTGAGGCACGGGTTTTGGGCGACTCGTTCCGGCACATAGCTGATGAGAACGGAACCGGTTCGTGCGTTAACCGTAAAACCGGTGATTTCCGGAAATCCTGAAAAGGCGCTTTCCAGAAGGGCGGCGTTTTCCGGATTGTTAACGATAAGATCGCTGTGGCAGCGGATTCGTCCGGGAATGAAACTGCTTACCCGTACCGATTTCAGAAAAACCTTCCGGGGATCCGAAAATATCTCGAAAAAACCGAACATGCAAATCTCCGAGTAAGATATGCGTAACATCCTGTGTTTCAGTCAGTGTTCTGTTTCGGAAGAAAGATTTTTTATCCGGCACGGCAATAGCTGATGTACAGCAGGATCTGATTATATGTTCCTGCTAACAGGTGTTACTTGTTTCTAACAAACTGCATTATAGCCAATATCCCGGGAAAAGAAATTTGACAGCAAAAAAAATGTGACTTCGGTTTCAAAAATTCCGGAATCCGCTGCGCTCCCGGCTGTCCGGGACCAGGGCTTCCGTGCTGCCAATAAGGCTTTTTATGCGTTCCTGATGCAGGGGGAATTTACAATTATTCCCGCACATTATGAGGCGCTTTATCATCCCCGGAAGGAGAGAAGTCCCCCGGGACAAAATCACTGCCGGGGAAAACCGCCTCCGCGTTTTTTGCCGAATGAAAAGGGAAAGCAGTGCTTTCTCTGTCTGCACCTTCGGGTGCGCCGGTCTGTTTCCTCCGGGAAACAGTTGATGCCCGCAAGGGCGCTGGCTGCCGGCATTACGGCAGCGAAAACGCGGGGGAGTAATCCTTCGCTCATTTTGAGGTAACTTAATATGTGCAAAGAAACACACGCAAACAGCAGTAATCAGGGCGATGCCCTTCCCACCAGGAACGTTTCCTTCAGGTTCGGCGAGCTTTTTCCCGGATTCGAGGGGGATTCCCGGATGCTTTCGGTTCCGTGCTATCAGGATGCAGCCGGCATGCAGAACGTGGCCAGGCTCATTCCGAAGCGGGAGGAAGGGTATGTCTTTCAGGAAAATCTCCTGGAGGGCGTTCTTGATTATCTCGGTGCTCCCATGAACGATGCCCTGTACATTTTCGGACCGTCCGGGTCCGGGAAGACCAGCACGGTGCATCAGGTGGCGGCGCTGGCCGGCTGGCCGGTGGTGGAAATGACTCTGAACGGGAGGTTTGAAATGACCGACCTTACGGGGCACAATACCATTATCCGGGGCGAGGTGCAGTTTGTGTACGGTCCTCTGGTAAGGGCTCTCAAGTACGGCTACATACTTCTTCTGAACGAGATCGATCTGGCTGATCCGGCTGAGCTGGCAGGCCTTAATGACGTGCTTGAGGGGCGACCGCTGACCATTGCGCAGAACAATGGAGAAGTGATTACTCCGCATGCAAATTTTCGGATGATAGTAACCGCCAACACCAACGGCTCGGGGTCTGAGGAATCCTATGCGGGAACCCGGCTCCTGAATCCGGCCTTTCTGGATCGTTTCCGTTTTCTGGAGAGCAGCTACATGCCTCAGGAACGCGAGGAACGGCTCCTGCGGGAGCAGTATCCGGAGCTCGGGGCCGCACTTGCCGGAACCATGGTGCGCACTGCCGCCGAAATAAGAAGATCGCATACCTGTCAGGAGGGTACCACTGTCTACATGACCATTCCGATGACCACCCGGGCTCTTTTGCGCTGGGCTCATCTGTGTCAGGACGGCGACTGTTCTCCAGAAAGAATCCGTCAGGCGCTGGACAGCTCCTTCGGGTTCCGGTTAACCAGTGAGGAAAGGGTGTATCTGCACCGGATCTTCGGGGATATTCTGGGAAATGCGACGGCATCGGAGGCGCGGAGCCGCGATAAATAAAACCGCGCCTGATTCTTCTCTCCGGACGGGGAGGAGGATTTTCAGAAGGAGTCTCGGGGATCTTTGCCCCGGGGCTCTTTTTTATGCCGGCACGAAGTCAGGAGGCTTCAGAGGGCCTTCATACAGAAGCCGGTTTCAGATCCGCACCTGACGTATTCCCGGTCGGAGCGCAAAATCCTCCCGGAACAGCCTATCCGGGGCATTACATTTTCGGGAACGGCCTGTATGAGGGATTCGTTTTTATCAACGAAAAAATGTTGAATCCGAGGTTTTTTCGTATGAAAAAATGTATAACGTTTTGTTTTTTCGTATGAAAAAATGTAATATACAGATAATGATACATGATGGAGATGTGAAAATGGAACGTCTGGCATACCGGGAACTCATTGCCTGGAAGCATAAAGATGACAGAAAGCCTCTTATCCTGAACGGAGCCAGACAGGTGGGGAAGACCTGGCTGCTTAAGGAATTTGGCTCAAGAGAATATGAGAATCTTGCTTATATAAACTGTGATGAAGTCGCAGCCATGAAAGATGCTTTTACAGATTTCAGTCCTGACAGACTGTTACGGGTATTTTCCGCCATTTCCGGCACAAACATAAAACCGGGAGTGACGCTTATAGTTTTGGATGAGATACAGGAAGCTCCTCTGGGATTAACGGCATTGAAATATTTTTATGAGAAGGCTCCGGAGTTTCATATAGCAGTGGCCGGCAGCCTGCTCGGTATTGGTCTGCATGAAGGTACCGGTTTTCCGGTAGGGAAGGTTGATGAGATTAAACTGTATCCCCTGTCATTCAAGGAGTTTCTGATGGCTCTGGATAAAACTGCATTGGTTCAGCAGATAGAGTCTTGCAGATGGACAGAGGTGTCTTCCCTGTCTGTTATATACACGGACCTGCTTCGACAATACTACTACACCGGCGGGATGCCGGAGGTGGTAAGGTCATATGTTGAGGAACACGACATTTTCAGGGTGCGTAATATCCAGAAGCAAATACTCGCTGACTACAGGCGCGATTTTTCAAAACATGTTCCTGCGGATATTCTGCCAAAGGTGAATATGATCTGGGATGCCATTCCGGCTCAGCTTGCCAGAGAAAATAAAAAATTTATGTACGGTGCTGTCAGGAAGGGCGGTCGTGCCAAAGAATTTGAAAATGCTATCCAGTGGCTGGTGGATGCCGGATTAGTATATAAGGTTCTGCGTGTTGCAAAGGCAGAAAAGCCGTTGAAATTTTATGAAACTCCTGAGGCATTCAAATTGTTCGCGCTAGATTTGGGATTACTGGGAGCTTTATCCGATGTGGATGCCAGGGATGTACTGATAAACAATTATGCATTTACCGAGTATAAGGGGGCTTTTACCGAGCAGTATGTGCTTCAGGAATTGGAAGCTTTGGGGGAAAGGGTTTATTACCATTCAAAGGATCGCTCGGAACTGGAAATTGATTTTATTATTCAAAAGTATCATGTCTATCCCATAGAGGTAAAGGCTGCAGAAAACTTAAAGTCCAAGAGTCTGAGAACCCTCTACAACGATAACAGCAGTTTAAAACCGGTGAGATTTTCCATGGCTGATTATCGGGAGCAGGACTGGATGGTAAATGTTCCCCTGTATCTGGTCAGTGAATGGATTGCCAATGCCGAGTAGGATCATAGCAGGGGCGGATTTTCAGTAAGACAGGCTGAGAGTCCCTGACCTGATATCGCAAATTTCCAGAATTTCGGGAATTTAAGTTTTGTTTCCTGCTGTAATGCCCCCGAACCTTCCCATCGTCAGATCCGGGCTTGCGAGGGGCTGAATCCTTTTTTTACCAGGTCTCCAGTCTCCCGCCCTTGTTTTTTCCCTGGGCTGATCGTGAGTTGCCAGTTTTGTTTAAGCGGCAGTCTTTCCGGATTTTGGCTTTCTGCCAGGCCTGCTGGTGTTGCTCCGCAAAATCTGATGTTCTCTTCCGGGCATTGTACGGACAGGATTTTTGGAATCGGTTTTACTGTGATCGTTTAATTCTCCTGAAGTGCTCCGGACATCCTGCGAAATACCACACCTTCCTGACAGAGCCCTGAATCCGTTGTGAGGTTCCTGACAGTTTCATACCTGTTCCCGGCGGTATGCAGAAGAACCACTTTTTGATCCCAAAATTCGTGAACTCTGCGGATATGACCGGCAACAGGGAAGACGGGTATTGGCAATTCCGAAGGACGCTGTTCTGTTTTTTTTCGCCGTCTCCGGAGGCGTTTATTTTGGGCATTCCCCGCTGATCTCCTGAGAGGTTCCGGCAGGGAAGCCCCGGAGTTTGAGTATTCCGTCCCAGATTTTATCGTTTTTTGAAGCAGGGGAGAGCCCGCTTTATTTCGATCCATGTACGGGTACGTGGCGGGCGGTGTATTCTGAACGTTTGCGCATCGGCAATAAGGTACAGGTTCACCCTCTGAAAACCTGGTAATTTTGGTGGTATGATATCCGGGAACGGCAGGGAATCATGTGAGATTTTAACGGTTTGTCAGGCTGGCTTTTCCTGATTTACGTAAGTCACGACGTAATATGAGATTGCGTATGTGATTCCGGTTAATGTGATGCACGGAATGATGAAAGGGGCAGAATAATGACAGACAGGTATAAGTGTGACTATGCGAAGCTGAGATTGAGTTTTAATGACTTTCACCATGTTGAAGCAAACGATATGCCGCAGTACGGCGAATTCTGCCTTCTTGAACTGAAAGACGGACGTTATACTGCGGGAGAGTGGCATCCGAATGATGAAAAGAATACAGTGTCCGGAAAATTCGTTCGCGGAACGGCCGATGTTGTTGAAATCGGGGAAGTTTCAGAATGGCACTCACTGGAACGTTACGATCTGACAGATTGTCTGACAGATGAGGACGTCGATTATATAAACATCGGACCCGTGAAGGAAGAAAAACACAGTGCGGTTTTTAAGAACTTTAAATCTTTAAAGGACGGAGACTTTCCCAAAAGCGAGCAATACTGTCTTTTAATTTTGAAAAATGCGGAATTGGCCGCCGGAAGATGGGATGAATGGGAGAAGGGGAAAGACGGTTCATTTGTCTATGCGCCTGCCATGGCCTGTCACAGCATGAACAAGGTATGGGCCTGGACTCCGTTAAGTTCGGACTGTTTTTTTGAGGCGGAGGAAGAAATCGAAAATGAGAGAAAGCATGAGGAAGAACTGAACCGTAATCCGTCAATCGACAAGGAGCTTTTCAAATATGGCACCGATATTCGGGTGTACTACGAAAAAGCCCTGGCCAGGCTCAAAAAGGATTATCCCTGGGCAACGGTGGCGCAAATGAAAAAAGTAACGCCCTATGAGATCGCGCCATGTCACGGGCAGCTTGTTTTCGGGCAGGTCAGTGAATCGTATGACGGCATGAATACAGTCAGTCCGTGGACGGGAGGGAGCACGGCAGACGATTTTATTGATTTCCTGTGCGAGTATACGAAAAATGAGGTGCGGAATTCCAATCCTGAAGAAAAATTCAGGTATGGCACTGATATCGATGTATATCTGGACAAGGCATATGAAAATGTCAAAAAGGATTATCGCTGGCTTGACAAAAAAATGTCGGATAGCTCCTGGCATTATGCGATAAAGCAGGTTGACGGCGACTGGGAATTTGTAAGAGAGAGCAATGATGATGGCAGTCTGACCGTATTGGATTGCGGCTCGGCAGAACGTTTTATAGAAATAGCCGAGTATGAGTATCAGGAAAGCGCGCTCAGAGCCAATCCCGTTGTGGCGGAGTATCCGGTTTCATTTGGTCATATAGAACTCCATGGCTGGAATCTGGAAAAGTATGTGTTTGAAAAACTGAAAACCGGTGACTTTAAAGTAACTGTGCAGGCCGGTGACAGGGTGACCGGCGGTACCAGATCCTTCCTTGTCACGCCGTATTGTTTTGAGGCAAAGACTTACGGGGAGTTTTTGGATCGTTACCTGGAGATTGTTCCTGCCGCCTTTTTCGGATTGTCCAAAGAAGATCTGCTGTCTGACAGGAAACTGAAAAAGTTCCTCGGATATCGGTGATTACTTCCTAATCCTAAAAAATCGGGGCATGTCCCAAAACACGGTGTAAAAAAATGCTGCTTTAACCCTCTTGGTTTAGACCATGAACAAAGCCGCTCCGTGGTTAATATTATTGGGGAGTGAGACACTTCCGGACTCCCGAAAACTCAATTCCAGTAAAATTGACCTTTTTTGGGAGATGCCCGGTAATTTTTCATTTCTTGCCGACATAAGTCGATGGTATGGGAATGTCTTTAAAAATAGAATTTACTCCTAAGCAGCAGGTATGGCAAATAGCGGGAGGGGGTCAAACGAAACCAGCGCATCTTACAATCCTGAGCCCGAAATGCTCCTGACAATTACTCCATGGAACAGCCGTATTTAGCACGGACTCAGTGTCTGTTCCAGACTCTCCAGGTATCGGCCCCCAGGATCTTTCTGGCTGACTGCTTGAGATGAGTAAGCGTCATTTCCCTGTTGGCATAGTGCTTCACGTAGTCGAAAAAATCGTAGCACTCGCAGCTTTTTTTGTCTCCGCATCTGAGACAGTAGTCGGTAAACATGTGGCAGTTATTGTTAAGAAGGGAATATTCCCCCAGACATTGGCCGATCATGCTTTCTGCGGTGGCGGCTATTTTATCCCGCCCTCTGGCATGGGTGCCCCGGCATGAAACGTAAATGCTGATTGCGGTTCCGGCACTTATGAAATCTGTCGGAGTAACCCTGCGGACGCAGCACATGTTTCCCTGTCGCTGAAGCTCGACAATGCATTTTTCCTGGTTTTCATCTTTCCCGCTTTTCCCGCTGCCCACGTAGATTCCGGAATGCTCCATATACCCGAACGCCAGGTCGCAGTACAGGACGGATCCTCTGACAGGACGCACGGTGTCGCGAATCACGTTGTCAATGAAGGATTCTGCCAGATTGCCAAGCGGATTCGGAATGAACCCGAACATAGTAACCTCCTGTATGCCGGCAGTTAAATGAGGAAAACCATCAGTTTTTTGAACATTGCTGCCTGAAAACACCTGTGAAAAATCACGCCTCTTGTGGGATTATAATCGTTTTCCGGAAACGGCGGTGATTTTCCGGTTACGTTTTTTCTCACGGCTTTAAAAATTGGTCAGTGATTCAAAGCATGGGATTGAATTGTATCAAACATGCGTATGGTTTATATAATCCTGTGCATGGACCACCGCCTGAACTTACAGTAATTCTGTTTGCTGAAAAATGCTGTGCAGTGTAGAATTCGGGGGCAGGGAAGGATATTGCCAAAAATGGTAAAACAATTTCAGTATAATTTTTGAGTGTGACAGAATTCTGAATGTTTAGAGAAGTTATTTATTTTTTTGTCGTGGTGGCGCTTATCCCGGCGAGCTATTATCTGGGGCATCCTTTTTATCGCGCTTTTGCATCGCACCGGGAACCTGTAACAGCTCTGGGGATCTTTCTGGGGGCCGGAGCCGTCGTGTTTGTTTCGGCATATATCGCTGACAAAATCCGCATCAGCATTCATGACCGCCGGCTCAGACAGAAGGCCGCCGACATGGAAATGAAGGACTTTTATGAAACTCCGGAATGGCAAAATGCCTTACGGAATTACCTCTCTCACCATCCCTTTAAAACAGTTTCCCGGGGCGGTGTTACATCCCTGGTGAAAAGATTCTTTCAGTTTTCCGGCATGAATTTCCGGGCTGCAGGCTTTTTAACCATTATCGCCGCAGGCTATTACCTGCTGGTGGGGGCAACCGACGCGGAAAGCTGGCAGTCTCATCTCCGGAACACCTTTATGGTGGCAGCGGTGTTTTACGGTATTGTCTTTTTTCCGGTGCTTTTCATTACCACCGTGCCCTTCAAGTCCTGGCGGAAGCAATACCGGAAAAAGAACCCGAACGGTGCCGCAGTCCTGGAAAAGATGTTTGACGGAGCAAAATATGTTTCCTCCGGGGAATCCCTGATGGTGCTGGGAGATACCCATGTGCTTCTTGCCAACCTGAACGGCGTCATGACGCTGCCCTGGGACAGTATCAGATCGGTATCCCGGACGATCTGGATCTATCCCCGGCGCCTGATGTTCGGAAGCAAAAATCCGCAGAGTCGCTATTATACCGGGCTGATTTTCAAAACGGGACTCTGCGTTTCCGTGGTTCCCGGAGTAACAGATGATCCCGTTCCTCTTAACTGGGGCACTCCTGACAGCTTCGTGCATCTTTATGAGACCAATATTGATCACGGGGATATTTATGGCAGTGAGGGAATAACTCTTCAGTTTACGTTTAACGAGTATCAGATGGCACTTCTGGAATCGGAAATCAGAAAACGCATCGGGCAGTCCGAGGAGGATTCCCGGGTACGGCTGATTGAGAAGGCCCAGAGAAGACTGGATTTCGGGAATTACAATCTTTCGGACTATGTGTAGGGATCCTGTTTCCGGGGCCCGGAACCGAAATCTCGGAGAATGATCCTTTTCCGGGGATGCTTTCGGGGGTTTTAAGGGGCGGGATTCTGATCCGGCGGGACGTTTCGGTGCGGCCGGGAACTTGTTTTCAGGGGTAATGCAGTGGAAAAGGAGACAACATGAAAAAACTGAAAACCGGAATACTGCTGTCGACAGCGATGGCGCTTGTTTTTCCGATAACTGCCGCTGCCGCCTGGACGGCCCATGACTATGCCGGCGGCACCCGCAGCATCTATCTTGACGACGAGATCGGGGCGGCGGTGAGTCTGGCAGTCATCGGCAGGACGGGAGAGATGTCCCCTGGAAACACGGCGGCGTTACTGGCGTCCCGCGGCTCCTGCGGCGCCCCGGTATTCCGGGAGATCTTCGGAGTTCCGGGGTATCTTCTGGAATGCCCGGCGGCGGTGACCGAGTATCTTTTTGATGACGGGGAACGGCTCCTTCTGGCTGCCACCCGCTGTCAGGGCGAGGCGGTATGTCCGCATCTTGGCAGCTTCGTTTCGGAATTCGGAAGAAAGGGCGCTCCGCTGCCGGAACCGGAAAAACCGGCACTTCCCGAAATCCGGGCCCGGATGGATGCGGCTCTGAAGGCGGCAGGCAACGGAGAAAGCAGCGGAGACAGTAACGGCACCGGGGAAGGTGCGGGGAAGTAAGGTTCCTTTCCGCCCGGGACCCCGGAGTTTCGGGATTCTTCGGATATTCGGAACCGGGCGGAAAGAGTTCGGAAAACAGAGAGCTGTCAGGAGCAGGAAGGAGAAGAGGGCCCGGCTGAAGGCAGGGCAGAAGGATCGGAAAGCAGGTCACTCAGCTTTTTGCCGTAAAAAAAATTTCTTACCAGATTGTCGTATTCCTGCCACATGGGGAGGGTTTTGCATTTGTCACGCCGGGGGCAGACGTAGTTTTTGTTGGCCAGACAGGCTACGGTGGAAAGGGACCCCTCCATGAGCTCGACAATCTCTCCAATCGTATATTCCTCGGGCTTCCGGGCCAGCCGGTAGCCGCCCCTCTTGCCGCTGACTCCGATAATCAGGCCTCCGGTGACGAGACATCTGACAATGATCTCCAGATACTTTTTGGATATTTCCTGACGTTCGGAAATGTCCCGGAGGGGGATGTATTCGCCATGCGCCTGTTCGGCGAGATCAATCATAACCCGTATTGCATAACGGCCGCGTGTTGAAATCATATGATGTTTTCCCGTTTTGATGACAGATTATTCTTGTTATTTTCAAAAAAACAGCCGAGAACACTGCTGATTTTTTAGTCGGTATCTATTCCTATTATACTTAAGGGTTTTCCGGATGATCAAGTTCGGGGCCGGCTGTTTTCCGGAGTATCTTGACCGGAACGGCTTTTTTTTCTGTTTCTCAGTCTCAGTCTCAGGCTCAGTCTCAGTCTCAGTCTCAGTCTCAGTCTCAGTCTCAGTCTCAGTCTCAGTCTCAGTCTCAGTCTCCCGCATCTTTATTTTCTTTCATTCCTTGCAAATAAAGGCCTGTTGCCAGTTTTTGGTGGCTTTCTGAAAATTTTTTTGTAAAAAAATCCTTAACACCTATTGACATAGTAGGTAATTGGCTTTAAGATAGCACCATCCTTCGGGGAACAGGGATGGATATCAGAAAATCAGCGTTCCCGGACTTCGGAAACGGAGTCTCCTGAAGGGAATGACGGAGAAATGAAAATTCCGGCGGCGGTTCTTAAAATCAATGCCGCATTTCTCTGCCTCGGCCCGGATTGTTTTGGCATCCGGATTTGAAACTTTGTCAGACAGGGAGGACGGCATGAAAATTTCCGGAGTTACCGGTTTCTCGTACTATAAAAACGGCAATATCACTGCCTGCTGTCCCCGCCTTTGCTTCCGGCGAATGCCGGAGAACTGTCAGGTTCGGCCCGGAAGAGCGCTCCTCTTTTCGGGAAACTGAAAGGTTCCGTTTTACGTCCTTATTCCCGAATCTGATTCACTGATTTTCAGGAAAACGGTTCGGGCTTTTTATCCCGGAATTCCCGGGCTGAGGACAGCTTCTTCCGATCCTGAAAGACAGCGGAAACAGTAACAGGCAATAACATTCGGCAAAGATTTTTTTGGAGAAAAAAGAAATGAGCAATTACAGATTTGAAACTCTTCAGCTTCACGTAGGTCAGGAAACGGCGGATCCCGCCACCGATGCCCGGGCGGTACCCATTTACCAGACCACCTCCTATGTGTTTCATAACAGCCAGCACGCTGCCGACCGTTTCGGTCTTCGTGATGCCGGCAACATCTACGGTCGTCTTACCAATCCTACCGAGGATGTTCTGGAACGCCGCATTGCAGCTCTTGAAGGAGGTACCGGCGCTCTTGCGGTAGCTTCCGGCGCTGCTGCCATTACCTATGTCATTCAGGCTCTGGCGGCCTCCGGCGGTCATGTGGTGGCTCAGAAAACCATTTACGGCGGCAGCTACAACCTTTTGGCACATACCCTGCCGCAGTACGGGATTTCCACTTCCTTTGTGGATATTCACAATCTCCGGGAGGTGGAGGATTCCATTACCGAAAACACCCGTCTTATCTATATAGAAACGCTGGGTAACCCCAACAGTGATATTCCTGATATCGAAGCCCTGGCCGAAATCGCCCATCGCCACGGCTTGCCGCTCGTTACCGATAACACCTTCGGTACCCCTTATCTTATAAGACCGATTGAGCACGGAGCCGACGTGGTGGTGCATTCTGCCACCAAGTTCCTGGGCGGCCATGGCACCACTCTGGGCGGCGTGATTGTGGATTCCGGCAAGTTTGACTGGAGCGCTTCAGGCAGGTATCCGGGAATTGCCGACCCCAATCCCAGCTATCACGGGGTATCATTCCAGCAGGCTGCAGGTCCCAATGCCCTGACTGTCTATATCCGTGCCATTCTGCTCAGGGACACCGGTGCCGCCATTTCTCCCTTTAACGCCTTCCTGCTTCTTCAGGGCGTGGAGACTTTGTCCCTGCGTCTTGAGAGACATGCGGAAAATACCGCGAAGGTGGTGGAATATCTGGTCCGTCATCCTAAGGTGGCAAAGGTTAATCATCCTTCCCTTCCGGAGCACCCCGATCATGAGCTTTACAAAAAGTATTTCCCGAACGGTGGCGCTTCGATCTTCACCTTTGAGATTAAGGGCGGTCAGGAGGCGGCCTGGAAGTTTATTGACAATCTCAGGATTTTCTCGCTTCTGGCCAACGTGGCCGACGTGAAGAGCCTGGTGATTCATCCGGCCTCCACCACCCATTCCCAGCTTTCGGAAGAGGAACTCCGGAATGCGGGCATTACCCCGGGCACCATTCGGCTGTCCGTCGGCACGGAACACATCGATGACATAATCGCCGACCTGGAAAACGGTTTTCAGGCAGTTAAGTGATTTTGGATTAGCAACGGATATCTGAGGAGAACATATTATGTCCGGTATTCATAAGAGCATTGCCGATCTTATTGGCGGCACCCCGCTTCTTGAAGTGACCAATATTGAAAAGGAACTGGATCTCAGGGCCACGGTTCTTGTCAAGCTGGAGTATTTCAATCCGGCCGGGAGCGTTAAGGATCGCATCGCCCGTGCCATGATTGAGGATGCCGAGGCCCGCGGCGCCCTGAAGCCCGGATCGGTTATAATTGAGCCCACCAGCGGCAACACCGGCATCGGCCTTGCAGCCATTGCCGCCTCCCGGGGCTATCGCATCATTCTTACCATGCCCGAAACCATGAGTGTTGAAAGACGCAATATTCTGAAGTTCTACGGCGCCGAGCTGGTGCTTACCGAAGGCAGCAAGGGAATGAAGGGGGCCATTGCCAAAGCCGAGGAGCTGCACAGGGAAATTCCGAACAGCTTTATTCCGGGGCAGTTTGTGAATCCGGCAAATCCGAAGGTGCATCGCGAGACTACCGGCCCTGAGATCTGGAAGGATACCGACGGAAAGGTTGACATCTTCATTGCCGGTGTCGGCACCGGCGGTACCGTTACCGGTACCGGCGAGTACCTGAAGCAGCAGAATCCCAATGTGAAGGTGGTAGCACTGGAGCCCAATGATTCCCCGGTGCTTTCCGAAGGCAGAGCAGGTCCGCACAAGATTCAGGGTATCGGCGCCGGCTTTGTGCCTGACGTTCTTAATACCGCGGTTTATGACGAGGTGTTCCGCGCTTCCAACGAGGATGCCTTCAAAACCTCCCGTCTTCTGGCCAGAAAGGAGGGCATATCCGTGGGAATTTCCTCCGGAGCCGCTCTGTTCGGGGCCATTGAGCTGGCAAAGCGTCCGGAAAATGCCGGCAAGGTGATTGTGGCTTTGCTTCCGGACAGCGGTGACAGATACTATTCGACCCCGCTTTTTGCCGGAGAGTGATTTTCGGATACGGGAACTCTTTATGGTCGGGAATGCCCGCTGAGCCTCCGCGTGGCAGGAGGGCATATCCCGGTTTCGTTCCCTTCCGGCATCTTAAGATGAGCCCCGGAAGGGTTTTTTAATTTCGGAATCCCGGCGTGCCGGGTTCCGGACACTCCGGGTTCCCTGCAGAATAACCGGAAAGGATCCCGCTTTGCCGGGACAGGTCAATCAGATTACAGGATATGCCATGACTGCAAGAGTGCTTTGTTTCGGAGATTCCAATACCTGGGGGTATATTCCGGGAAATTATCCATCCAGAATGGATTTCGGCACGCGCTGGCCCGGAGTTATGGCCCGGCTTTCCGGATTCCATCCGGTGGAGGCCGGACTCTGCGGCCGTACCGCCTGGTTTGATGATCCCCGGGTGCCCGGGAGGAACGGTCTTGCCGCACTGCCCGGAATTCTTGACGAGGCCGGATATCCGGATCTCGCGGTGGTCATGCTGGGAACCAATGACTGCAAGGCCTGCTACCGCGCAACCCCCGATCTTATCGGAGACGGTCTGGAGCGCTGCCTTGATCTGATTCAGGAACGGGTACCGGCCCCGGGGATTCTTCTGGTGTCCCCCGTGTTTCTGGGAGAAGACGTCTGGCTTCCGGAAAACGATCCGGAATTCAGTCCCGAATCCGTGGCACTTTCCCGGAAGCTTCCGGAGACATACCGTGCCATTGCCGAAAGAAGGGGACACCGTTTTCTGGCTGCCTCCGACTATACGGCACCCGAGGCCGGGGACGAGGAGCATCTGGATCCGGCCGGGCACCTGAGACTGGGAGAGGCAATTTCCCGGGAGCTTAAGCTCATGCTTTCGGAAATCCGGAAGGTCTGAGGAGCCGTTTCCTTTCCCGATTTCTCTCCCTTCGCATTTTATCTTTTTTCCGCGGCGGGGGAGCTTTTTGGTTTTATGCTCCGCACGGGACATACTTGCCGGAAGCCTCCGGCTTTCTCTGTTTTTTCCGTGTCCTGTAATTCCGGTTTTTCTGTGCCGTTTTCCCGCATTTTTCGGTTGGATCTTCGCCTGGGGGAAACAACCTTTATTTTGTTATTGACAACGTTCACCTGAAACATTCTTTTCGCAAGCATCTCAGTCATGACTTTTTTTCATGGCGTTCTTTGCAGGCTTTATACAGGTTTTGTTAGCGGGAGATTGCTTTTTGAAAGACAGTTTTGACATAGCTCCGCAGGTCCGTTTTACTTAAGGGAGTAACATTATTTTCGGGAAAGCTCTATGTCCGGCACCAGACTCAACTTATCCTTTCTTTCCAGGCTTAAAAACACCGTTCTTAACAAATCCGGCAGT
>CACYPY010000046.1 GCA_902776415.1 uncultured Ruminobacter sp. | reverse complement strand
TAAGAAATCCCTGCATCAGTAACAAAGTCTGAATTGGTCAATTTTTAGCCATTTTTTTTGAGAAAGTTGGTTATAGTCCTACAATTTGTGAAACTTTTAATCAAATTTACCGCAAGTTCACCGCAATACCGAACCCGTCAGGGGCTGACACTTTTGTACACAGGATGCCGGAATCATTTCCGTCGCATGTTCGGCAGTAAATCGATTCATCACGCATATTCAATGCCCGATATTCAGAAGCCCCCTGTAGTCTTTGTTGTGTGTCCCTGATGTCGGCAACAAGACATCTTCCGCCGGCGAATCCTATGACGGAATCGCATACAATTAAGTCCGAACCATTCCCCATTCCGGCAAAAGAACCTGTTCCGGCAACAGAATCACGCCTCACGCAGTTGCAGGTCAACTCTGTGTGGAAAGCATCTGCGACTGCTTTAAGGACGCAGCAGACAGGCAAGCTGCAATTACTGCATCGGGGCTTTTGAGGCGGCTTCATTCTCCGGACTGACGTCAGAAGATGCCAGGATCCGGGCCTACAGAATACTCACGACCGTCAGAGAACAATGGAGAGCCACAGCTGCCGACTGCAGCCTGAAGCGGGAGGAGCAGAACAGAATGGCACCGGCGTTTGCCCTCTGCGACAGGCCGGGATGAACCGGATAAAAAAACTGCAGCATGGCTTTTTCTTTTATGATCGCCTTTTCGTGCAGTTCCATATCCGTAATTCATCCCCGGAGAAATTCACCTTGCGGAGATCTGCCATTGAGTGACTTACATCTGCTCCCTGAACATGTCCGACAAGGATTTATGACACATTAAACCGGTCAGACTTACCGCCCTGCCGAATTTATGGGATCACTTTTATGTAACATTCCGGCACACACGAAAAAAGGCAGATCGCTCTGCCTTTTCATATTCACTGTTCCGGAGTGTCCGGATTCAGATTACTTCAGGAACTTGCCCTTCATGGCCGGAACCGTACCGGAGAAGTCCTTCATCAGAATGCGGGCCGAGTATGCCGGGATTGATCCCAGATCCACACTGCCGCCGCTTACGGTAAACTTGGTACCGGTAACCAGATCGGTATAGCTGCCGTCAGTGGCACCCTCAACACGTACCGAGCTTCCGCTGCTCCCCACCATGGCCACAATGGCGTTTTCAGATTCGTATGTACGTTCAAACACCATCGGATCGCCGCCGTTCAGAATCTTCATCTTACCGCGTCTCATGGCAATGGAAGCTTTTCTGATAGCATTAAGGTCCGCCATGTGAGCCACAATACCGTACTTATCCTTGCCAAGTCCGATATCGTCACCGACGTAGAGACGGCCGGTCTCTCCTACCAGGTCATTGTTTCCTGCAAGATCCGGAGTCATTCCGGCACGGAGATTGTTCTCGTCGCCGGCGTACATTACCGGAATGCCGCGGAAGAACCAGAGCACGTTCATGCCGAGAGCCATCTGGGCCGGATCATCACAGCACATTCTGGCACCGGAACCGGCCCAGGTATTGTCATTGGCCAAATCGTGATTCTGGAAGAAGGTTACCAGCTTGGTAGGATCCGCATACATCCTGTCAAAATTATTGACTGGTTCTGCAAGACCGCCCAGAGAACCGCCTCTGACAGAGTTACGGAACTGACTCATAAGAGCGAAGTCCAGTGCGCTGATACCGGAATCACCGGACGGCTCCTCGGCAGGACCGCTGGTTCTGGTGTAGAACCACGGATGCAGCTGATTCGGAGTATTGTCACCATAACCCTTGATAAGAGCTTCACCGAACACGAAGAGATTCTTCTTGTAGGCTCTCCAGACATCAGTCATGGCCTTAAGATCTGCTCTCGGCATGTGCTTCATGGTATCCATGCGAATGGCGTCAACACCCATATCAAGATACATCTTCATCATGGAGTTCATGTAGTCCTGGACAATCTTGTCCTCGGTCTTGAGGTCCACGCAGTCCCCGGCCATACTGCGGAGCTGTACCTCGTCCACGGCTTCCCAGTTGTTGGTATAGCCCACGTGGTACCACTTCTCGGGCAGGTAGTTCTGCACGGCAGGATTCCAGAAATACTTGTCAGGGATCCCCTTGTCGGCAACGGCATCTCCGGTTACGGTCACATCGCCGTCAGCAAAATGAACGGTAAAAGTAGCCTCGGCATTGGGGTCGCCGGCACAAAGACTCCTGTGCCAGGCCGGAGCCACCGGGTTGTCATTGTCGCAACGGGTGAGAGATTTATAATCGCCGATGTTCTTCTGGTAAACCCCCATATCAATGCCGTTCTTGCCGTACTTCTGATCGATATAGTACTTGGTGGGGATCTTCTCGATCCAGGCCTGACCGCGGATACCGTAGTTGGAGGAGTGGTTAACCACTACATCCTGCACCACCTTGAGCCCCTTGGCATGGGCAGCCTTGATGAAATCAAAGTAGGTGGCTCCCGGGCTTTCCAGACGAAGATCCGGCTGGAACCAGTCATAGGCGTGGTAGCCGTGATAGTCAAGACCGGAACGGTTTTCTACCGGAGGAGTGATCCAGATGGCGGTAAAGCCCATGGACTTGATGTAGTCCAAAGACTCGATAAGCCCCTTGAAGTCACCTCTCCAGCTGGGGTCGGTGGCATCATAACGGTCTCTGTCGTAGTAATTGTTGCTTTCATCACCGTCCTTATAGCGGGCGGTAACCACAAAGTAAATGGTTTCGTCGCGGAAGTCGGTGGCATCAAGAACAGTACCGCTCTTCTTGATAAACCAGAAGAAGTGCTGCTCCTGCTTCATGCCGTTCTCGCCGACAGAGAGGGTACGCAGTCTGTAGGCAGTGCCGAGACCGTCTGCTGAGGTATCCTTAAGCTCGATAGGGCCGGTATATTTTGCGGAAGCCTCGGTAGGTTCGGTATTATCAAGAGTGTAGTAGATAGTGCCGCCGGTGGACTTGAAATCCGCATCCTGAAGTCCCAGGGTTACCTTCTTGTCCTCATGATAACTGCCCGGAGCCAGATCCGCGGTTACATAGGGAGCGGAAGGCACTCTGACATCGGAAGATGCAATGGTATTGGCATAATCCATGGAATACCACTCAATGTCACCGATAACAATACCTGGGGTACTTTCACTGCCGCCGCCGTTATCGCCGCCGCCGTTATCACCGCCGCCGTTATCGCCACCGCCGTTATCGCCGCCGCCGTTATCACCGCCGCCGTTATCACCGCCGCCGTTATCACCGCCGCCGTTATCACCGCCGCTGGGGATATCAGCACCGCCTTCCACGGTCTCTTCGGAAACATTGCCGCCTTCCGAAAGAACGCAGTCGGCCTGAGCGGTCCATTTGCTGTCGGCATAGCATCCGGAAACCGGAGCATTGTTGAGATCATCTGTAAGCTTTGTCTCCCCCTTCAGGAAGATCACATTGACAGTATCCGCAGTAATGGCAGAGGTATCGTAGAAAGCCCAGTCAGAACTCTCGGCAGCTCTGGTCATGGCAGCTCCCGGCCATTTTCCGGCATACTCATCATTGCCATTCCATATATAAATTCCGGTGGCATCACCCTTATAGTAAATACCCTTGGAGGCAGGCTTAATGGCCTGAGCCTGTACCGGAAGCACAATATCGTAGGACTTTTTGGTCTCGGCCTTGCCGTCAGAAACAGTAAGCGTAACAGTCTTGGAACCGCCTTCGGCATAGGTTACCGAAGCTGTGGCTCCGGTTGCGGTCTTGCCGTCACCCAATGCCCAGCTGTAAGTAAGCGGATCCTTGTCGGCATCGGATGCCACAGCAGTAAGGGTGCCGGAGAGTCCCTTAAAGGCATAGTGGAAATCGGCGACAGGAGGAGTATTTGTTCCGCCGTTGCCGTTATCACCGCCGTTGCCGTTATCACCGCCGTTTCCGTTATCACCACCGTTTCCGTTATCACCGCCGTTGCCGTTATCTCCGGATCCCTGGATGGAAACTGTTTCGGTAAACGAAGTTTCGGACTTGCCGTCGGAAACCTTTAAGGAAACAGTAAAGGTCTCGGTCTTGTCAGCATAGGTATGAACCGGATCCTTCTCCGTGGAGGTGCCATTGTCGCCAAAGGACCAGGCGTATGTCAGATCATCGCCATCGGTATCTGTCGAGGCGTTGGTAAAGGTTACTTTCCTTCCTTCCACCTTGCTGGTAAATTTGGCAACCGGCGGGGTGTTCTTCCTGTCCTCCACCTTAAAGTTAACAGTCTTCTTGGCAACGTCAATGCCGTCAGACACTTCAAGAGTGGCATAAACCTCCCCGGCAGCCGCAAAGGTATGTGTAGCATCCTTATTCTGGATAACAGTGCCGTCGGACAGGATCCATCTGAAGCTCAGCAAATCATTCTGATCACTGTCTGTTGACTTGTTGGTAAGGGTAACTGTAAGTCCGGACACACTGTATTCAAAATCCGCCACCGGCGCGTTGTTGGTGGAACCGGCTTCAGGGATCACCACCTGTACCGTGGAGGGCTCGCTCGCTGCGCCACTCTTGTCTGCCACGGTCAGTACCACATCATAGGTTCCGGGAGCGGCGTAGGCATGAGTCGGATTCATCTCATCGGAGGTGGCTCCGTCACCGAATTCCCAGTGATATGAAGCCACCGGACCTGCGGCATTGTTGGTA
This sequence comes from uncultured Ruminobacter sp., assembly GCA_902776415.1. Taxonomy (GTDB): domain Bacteria; phylum Pseudomonadota; class Gammaproteobacteria; order Enterobacterales; family Succinivibrionaceae; genus Succinimonas. The sequence continues at coordinate 20,931 of CACYPY010000046.1, read as the reverse complement.
AAGCTTACAGTGCGGCTGGCCTTGTCCACCTCATAGGTAAATGCTGCCTTCAGGGCCTGAGTGCACTTGTCGCCGGTTACAGTGATCCTGCGGCTCAGAACGGATGAGGTCTTGCCGTCGGATACGGTGAGCTCGACAGTGTAATCACCGGTACCCGCATAGGTATGAGATACCGTGGCGCCCTTCTCTTCGGGAGTCCGGTCACCGAAATTCCAGGTGTAGGTCAGAGTGTCACCGTCTTCATCCTGCGCGGTTCCGGTAAAGGTCAGTGTCTTGCAGGAAGAGTCTGCCGCGGCTATGGAAAGACCGGCCGGGGCATGATTGCTGCCGATGTCAATGTCCTCAAGGTGATCAAAATTGGAATTGGCCTTGAAGGAAGCAATAATGGCATCATCGTTAATGCCTTTGTCCAGGGCACCGGAAATGCTGGTAATCGCACCCGGATACTCTTTGACACTGTTGCCGGAGAAGGCTTCTCCCCTGGCATTGAGAGATCTGAGGAATATAAGTCCCGGAGAGCTCTTCCTGACTCTGCCCTGGTGGTCTTCAGCCTTGCCGCCCAGTTCATTCACAATCTGCTTAAGACCCTTGTCAAAGGAATTCAGCCAGAATTCCTTGTTATAGACGTAAACCATGTCGGAAAGCGGATTCAGATAGGAGGATCCTGACTTTGCGGTACCATTGAGAGCATCGGCGGAAAAATACCCGTGATACACGGTGCCGTCAGCATTCTCGGCAACAAACTGATGTGCGGAAATGTCATCCACATTCGCAAGATTAAGAACCGCCCGCCCGGAAGCATCGGTGGAGGTAACGGATTCACCGTCTTCGCACCGGCCGCTGTCATTCTGGTCATAACAGACCTTGCTCCCGGCAAGGTATTCGGCACTGAACCCCTGAACCAGGGCGCTTACAGAATAGTCGGAGACGTCAGGCTCGGGGGGCTGACAGCAGTCAGGCACAGGATCATCTCCGCCGCCGCCACCGCCGCCACCGCCGCCACCGCCGCCACCGCCGCAGGCAGCAAGACCCAGACTCATTAATACAGCAAAGGAAAGCCTTTTATACTTAAGCATATACCAAATACCTTTTTGTAAATGTAAGATTCGGAATTCCGGGGCAAAAGCCCCCCCCCGGATATAGTCGCTTCAAAAACCGGAAGCTGTCCGGATGTTTCCGGAACCGCGTCCAATTGTTAGAAAAATGTTAATAATTGTTGTTAATTGTCATATGAAGCGGACTTCAATGCAAGAACACAATTCTATAAACGTGTGATCTGTATCTGTTTTTCAGACAAAGCCGGAGTTGTTCTGAAAAACTCCGTTTTTCCGGAATAATTCCGGGATATCAAAAACAGAAAATAAACGCACTCTTTCTTAAAAATTGTGTCGCACCCTGAAAAATCACAGCAATATCATGGAGGCGTCCGGTATTTTATGAGATCCTTGAGAAGGCAGCAGCTCATCTCCGCCACACCGGGCATCTCCTGAAGGATTGCTTCTTCGAACCCCGGAGCCGGAATCTGCCGCTGTTGTTTTTTATACCTTGACAAGCTTTTTTCAGATCAGGATTCAGCATGACAGAATTCAGTCTGCCGGCGGGCAGAATCATTCCCGATCCGGCGATTCATGAAGATGGCGCCATTCCCAGGGGAGTCCCCATAGGTTCGGCCGGAGTGCTGGCGCTTACCGAACGTCAGTCCTACCGCGCCCTCAAGTATCCCTGCCTCATGGAGCTGGAGCATTCCGCCTCCGCCAACAATGTGCTGCACCGGCCGGGAGGCATGGGAACCAGCACCTTTATCTCGTGTCTCCGGGCCTATTACGATATCGCCTACAGTCAGATCTTCGAAAGGGTATTTCCGGTAAGCATAACCAGAAAGGAGGTTCCCGGCCACAGCTCCTTCGCCATTCTGGACTTTGATTTCTCCGACATCGAGTTCCTGCCATTTTCCCGGATTGTTTCGGGAGCTTTCGCTGCATTTGCTGCCAAATACGGCATGACGGACTATACTCCCGGGGAAAGTGACAGCATCGCCGTACTCTTCCAGGATTTTCTGATCGCCTGTCAGAAGAACCGGCTCAGTCTCCCGATCTACGCCATTGTCGAAAGCTACGATACCTTTTCCTATTCGGATCCCTTCGGAAGACGCACCGGAAGCCGCATTCCCATGGACACATACCGCGTATTCTTCACAATGCTGCAGAAGGCGGAAAACCTGGGAATCGTCGCCCGCATCTTCGCATCCGGCATTATTCCCGTATGCAACACCTTTGCCGGTCAGGGCATCACCTTCAACTTCCGGGACATCTCCTTCGCCAGCGAATTTGCCGGAATCGTGGGCTTTACCGAAAAGGATGTGGAAATTCTGGTCAAGGAAATCTTCATGTCGGACAGAAAGCAGGACATCAGCTGTTCTCCCGAGGAATTCGCCGACACCCTGGTAGGACAGCTGGACGGCTACAGCTTCTGTCCCGACACCAGCATCAGAATTATCAGTCCCAGAACCGTGCTGCAGTGTCTCAACCTCCTGTTCACCAATGTCCAGAATCCCTTCTCGGACGTGAAGAACAGCCGCTTCTCCAGACTGCTTAATGCCGTGAAAACCGATTACAGCATCAATATCACCAGAATCGATCAGGATCTCCGGAAAAACGGCTTCTGCTTCTCGGGAAACAACTTCAACATGGGATACGAAATTGAAACCCAGAAATTTATCGAACTTCTGTACTTCTCCGGCATCCTCACCATCAGAAACGTGGAAAACGAATACGGTAAATCACCCGTAATCAACCTGAGACTGGCAAACGCCTATGTAACGGAGCTCTGGCAGAATGCCGCGGGCATCTGAAATTACGTTTTTTGCACCTCAGATTGTTCATTTTTGCACCGTAGTTCTCCGGTTTCGGCAGTGCCGGAAGCGGAGAAGTCGGCGCAAGTTGTACCTTTATCAGGTTTTACAGTATTATCTTTTACCAAATTCAGGAATATTTCATAAAATATCACCTTATCGGGAAACGTTTTCGCCCCTGACGGCGAATCCCGCTTTTTTGAAAAAAATGTCCCTGTCAGGCGGCGCTCCCCTGGACGGAAGTGAACGCGGCTGACATCAGGAAATCGGACAATTTTGCTGGTAATCACAGAATGAGCAATGATGTACTTTTTTATACCCGGGATAATCTGATATCCGATCCGGAAAAGGCTGCCCGGCTTCTTCGGACCGACTCCGTCACCAAAATTGTCATTGTCAGCGACAATGTGGAGCTGCGCGCTCTGATTCCGGAGCAGCAGCGCTTCCTTCCGGAGGTGGTCATCGGTGAAAATGTAACTGCCTGCCATGCCTTCCTGGGACTTAAAAACCTGTACGAAATCTCGGCCATCAGCAATCAGTCCCGATCCGAGAATCTGGATCTGCACTACCTGTTCCGGGGCTGCGAACGGCTTGTCAGAATTCCCCGTTTCTATACCGGAAATGTTACCAGCATGAGAGGAATGTTTGCCAACTGCCGTTCCCTGGAGACCATCCCGGAGCTCAATACCGACAGGGTCACCGATTTCCGCATCATGTTCGAGCACTGCTCATCACTGGTTTATATTCCGGCTCTCCGGGCAGCTCCCGATGCCGAGCTTTACGGAATGTTTTCCGGATGCCACAGGCTGGAAAGATTACAGCAACTATGAACAAAACCTGCAGAACCGCTCCCCGGAACCGCCCTCCGATTCCGTGAGCACAGGCGATGCCGGCAGTTCCGGAGAAACCGCCATGAAAATCAAGGATCTGGCGGAAAGCGTGAACATTCTGCGACGGAAAATGGATCTTCACCTTCAGGAGGAGGTGGAAGCCATTGACAAAAAGGTCAATGAGATCGAAAACCGGTTTATCGGACTGGAAAACAAGATTGACCGTCTGACAGCCATGATGGAAAAGCTTTTATCCGAAAAACAGTAATCTCCGATGGCCGGATTTGTTACCGGCCCCGGACAACATCAGACCACTGCTATGAAAATTTGCCTTAATGACATCCTGTTTGCGCTTTCCTTTGCACTGGACGCGGTAGAGCATGAACTGCTTGGGGTATCCACCAATCACGGAAAGCGGGCCGCGCTCCTGGCGACTATGGTGGGAAGCCGCATGGGCCTTTCCGGGGACGAGCTCACAGACCTTGCGTGCTGCGCCATTCTCCATGACAACGCTCTTACCGAATATATCCAGGCCCGGGAGCTGGCCTCGCTGAACAATTCAGCCGAGGATCCGGAGCTGGATCGGGCTCACTGCACCCTGGGAGAAAACAATATCACGCTGCTTCCCTGGCGCTGCAACATCACCAACGTGATTCTTTATCATCATGAAAACGCCGACGGATCCGGCCCGTTCGGAAAAAACTGGCAGGAAACCCCGATCATGGCGCAGCTGGTGCGGCTGGGAGACGTGATTGACGCCCGCTTTAACCTGGATCATGTGGACAGCTACAAATATCAGCTCGTGACGGATTTCCTGAAAAGCATGTCCGGACAAATCTTTACCAGGGAAATGGGTGAAGCCGCATCGGAGGTGCTGACCGAGGACTTCCTGAAATCCCTGAATTCCGGGAGTCTGGATCAGCTCATCAGCAAAACCGTGCCATCCAGAACCGAGGATCTTGGCCTTGAGGAAGTCCGGAAAATCGCCCTTCTGTTTGCCAGAATCACCGACTACAAGTCGACATTTACCAGCACCCATTCCCTGGGTGTGGCCCAGAAATCCGAGCTCATGGCCCGGCATTACGGCTGGGATGACGAAAAAACCACCCGCTTCTTCTTCGCGGGGGCCCTGCACGATATCGGCAAGCTAATCGTCAGCAACGACATTCTGGAAAAGCCCGCCCGACTGACCAACGAAGAATTCGCCATGATGCAGAACCACGCCTTCTACACCTATGTGATTCTTCGAAAGATAAACGGGATGAGCGACATAACCGCCTGGGCCTCGCATCATCATGAAAAGCTGGACGGTACCGGATACCCCTTCGGAATGAAAGGCAGCCAGCTCTCGCATGAAGAAAGGCTTCTGACCTGCATTGACGTCTATCAGGCACTCCGGGAGGATCGCCCCTACAAACAGGGGTTCACCCACCAGAAATCCATCGAGATCATGAGCTCCATGGCCAAAGACGGTCAGATTGACAGCGGCATTGTTGACGATATGAACGAGGTATTCCGGAACGACACCGGGGGATCGGACAGTGCCCGGGATCCCCGGAATCCGGAAACTTTTCGGGGGGCCGGCAGCGAACGCTCCGAGGATCATCCCTTCCGGGTCAAGGAAAGCACCGTGGAACACTAATCCGGAAGAAAATCCGGAAACGCTGTCTGAAAACAGGGACCAAAAAGCAGAAAGCCGGGAATTCCCCCCGGCTTTCTCAGTTTCAGAGGCTCCGTTCCGAAGGCTTTCCGGTCATTGAGAAAATCCTTAAACAGCCCGGACCGAAACGTTCTCAAAGCCCTGTTCCGCCTCCTCCCGGTCTTAATTCCAGCACTCGGTTTTATTCTCAAGTCCGATGGAGGCCGCCCGGAACTCGGGATTCTTCCCCTGCCGCTTCTGCTCCCGGTAGTCCCTGAGAGCTCTCGCCACATATTTTGAAAGAATGAGAATGCAGATAACGTTGATAAATGCCATGCATCCCATGGTAAGGTCGGCAATATTCCAGAGCAAAGCACTGGGCAGAAGAGCTCCGAGCATAACAATGATGGTTGCCATAATTCGGTAAATCAGGAGAAAGCTCCGGTTGGGGACCTTTCTGAAAACGTAGATAAACGCCTTGTCCACATAGAACAGATTGCCGATGATGGTGGTGAAGGCAAACAGAGTGATGGTGGCAGCGATAATGATATTGCCATATTCCCCGAAGGCCGACTCCGCCACCTTCAGCACATAGGGAACCCCGTTAAGCTCCGGTCCCGGCTCGACTCCGGAACAGAGGCACATCAGCGCCGTGGCGGTGCAGATAATCATGGTATCCAGAAAAACCGAGAACACCTGCACCAGTCCCTGCTTCACCGGATGTGAAACATCGGCACAGGCGGCTGCGTTAGGAGCCGATCCCATTCCGGCCTCGTTGCTGTAAAGTGCTCTCCTGATGCCGTACATCACGCAGCTTCCGGCAAAGCCCCCGAAGATCGCCTCAAAATTCAGAGCTTCCCGGAACATTCTTTCAAACACGGCCGGAAGATAATCCGCGTGGCTCACAATAACAATTGCCGCAATGATAACGTAGCAGAGTCCCATAACCGGCACCAGGGAAGTGGTGAATCTGATAATCCGGTGCCCGCCGCCCAAAATCACATACCCGGTCAGAATGGTTATGGCAAGGCCGATATACATGGGACTGGTCTCCGGATTATAAAAGTCAAAGCCGCTGAAGGAGTCCTGCAGGTTGTAGCTGGCCAGCATGTTAAAGCCGATCATAAAGGTGGAGATCAGGCTAAAAAGAAAGAGCAACGGTATCAGACGGTTCCCGGTGATAAATTCAATGTAATGGGCCGGACCGCCATAGAAGCCGCCATTCCCGGCATGCTTTTTGAAGATCTGCGCCAGCACTGTTTCGGCAAAGGCGGAAGACATGCCCAGGCAGGCAATGGCCCACATCCACGGCACGGCACCGAAACCGCCCAGGCAGATGGCCGAGGATACTCCCACGATGTTCCCGGTGCCCACCCGGGAGGCAGTGGAAACCATCAGGGCCTGAAATGATGAAACGCCCCGGCTTTCCCGCTTCTTCTCAAAAATTACCCGGAAGATTTCCGGGAACATCCGAAACTGCGCCCCCATGGTTCGCACGGTAAAGAACACGCCGGAAACCAGCAGCATGGCAATAAGAACCCAACCGTACAAAAAATCGTTGATAATGGTGACAAAACTGTTAAGAAGATCCATAACTGCCGCTCCTGTCTGAAATTAAATAATACCCCGGGAATCCCGATTCACCATTTCATCATGGATTGTGAACGAAAAAATCCCGGGGCCGGTTACATCTCGTTGTCTTCCAGTCAGGAAAGGAGTGCCAGGAGTTCCTCCGAGGAAAGACTCATCAGGGACTGGTTGTTTCCTTCCAGAATCGACTCCGCCAGATCCTTTTTGGTCTCCTGAAGTGTCAGAATCTTTTCTTCGATGGTACCCTTGAGGATCAGCCGGTAAACGGTAACATTCTTCGTCTGGCCGATACGGTGGGCGCGGTCGGTGGCCTGATTCTGCACCGCCAGGTTCCACCACGGATCGTAGTGAATAACCGTGTCGGCCCCCACCAGGTTGAGTCCGGTGCCGCCTGCCTTGAGAGAAATCAGGAACACCGGAGTATCGCCCTCGTTGAATTCGTGAACCATGGTGATGCGCTTTTCCTTGGGAGTGCTGCCGGTGATCTTGTAATAGGAGATCTTCCGGTCATTAAGATCCTTCTCCAGAAGCTCCAGCATGGAGGTGAACTGTGAAAACACCAGCATGCGGTGACCGCCGTCAATGGCGGTTTCAATAAGATCCATGCAGGCATCTCTCTTGGCGCTTTCCTTCTCATACCCCTCGAAAACCAGGGAGGGATCGCAGCAGATCTGACGGATCCGGGTAAGCTCGGCCAGAATCCGGATCTTGTCCTCGCCGCTGTCTCCGGACATCTGGATCATCTGCTTCATCTTCATTACCTGAGCATCATAAAGCTTCTGCTGCTCGCCGGAAATTCTGGTATAGCGTACCTCGTCAATCTTGGCAGGCAGGTTCTTCAGCACGTCGGCCTTCTGGCGGCGCAGAATAAACGGCGAAATCATGCTCTTCAGCTTCATGGTAGCCTCGGGATCCTGGGCCCTGGTTATCGGATACTCAAACTTCTTGTTGAAATCCGTATAACCGTAAAGGAAGCCCGGCATCACAAAGTCAAAAATACTCCAGAGCTCGGAAAGCCGGTTCTCGATGGGGGTGCCGGTAAGAGCAAAGCGGACACCGGCACTGACGGCCTTCACCGCCTTGGAATGTCCGGCCTTGGGATTCTTGATGTACTGCGCCTCGTCGATAACCAGAAGCTCGAATTCCAAAGGCTGGTACAGCGCGATATCCCGGGTCAGAAGGTCATAGGAGGTTACCAGCACATCCTTGTCGGACAGGTTCGCAAGATTCGCCTTCCGAACCGCCAGCGTGCCGGCCATGACACAGACCCGGATATCCGGGGTGAATCTGGCAAACTCCTCGGCCCAGTTGTAGACCAGGGAGGCCGGACATACTATAAGAGAAGGCTTATTTGCCCCCTCATCGATGGCAGACTTGATAACGGAAATCATCTGCAGGGTCTTGCCGAGCCCCATGTCATCAGCCAGAATGCCGCCGAATCCGGCATGCTTCACGGTTTCCAGCCACTTGAAGCCGTGCTTCTGATATTCACGGAGAACATCCTTGAGCTCGTCAGCAGGTTCATAGTCCGAATCCCGGATGGAATTAAAGCTGCGAACCAGACGGCGGTAGGTATTGTCGCGGCTCATGGCCAGACTCTCGTGATCCTGCATCAGCCGGTCCAGATAGAGGGCCCGGAAAAGCGGCAGCTTCGCCTTCTTCTGAATCACGTCCGCCGGAACCAGTTCGATCTTGTCCAGGAACTCAGAAATCTCCCGGAGCATTTCATTGTCGGCCAGATCGATAAATTCTCCGGACCTGAGGCGGAACCATTTCTTCTTAAGACGGTAGCTGTTCATGACGTCAAGAAGTTCGTTCTTGTCCAAAGCCTCCGCCGTTACCGAAATGTCCAGCATGTTGCTGTCCACGGAAACGCCGATTCTGATGGACGGTGTCTTCCGAACCTTGAGATTGCTGAATGCCGCGGAGCCGCGCACCGTTCCGAAACGCTCCAGACGCTCCACATTTCCGGAGATAAAGCTGAACAGGAGGTCATCGTCCACCTCCCGGTACCAGAGTTCGTTTCCGGCCGGATTCTTGAAAAAGCGCTGCACTTCCCTGATTACGCGGTTCTCCTGCTTGTAGTCGTGATAGCACTTGTCCAGGTTGTTACTGCCGGTAAGCGTGTAGGACTTGTCTTCATAGGAAACCACCAGCTTCAGGGTAACCCGGGAACCGTCATAATCCAGGAAGAACTCGAACACGGGCTCCGGACTTAAGAAGCCGTCTACCAGCCCCTCGCAGTTATCCACCACATCCACAAAGGGGTTTTCCATAAGAACCGGCAGCACCCGGTAATAGAATTCGCTGAGATTCGGACGGCCCACAAAAAGGTAGAACCGGCCGTTTTCATCGGCAACGTCCGAGAAGGGCTTCAGAAGCTGCACCTCCCTTCCGGAAATTTTTTTAAGGGTCTTGCTGTCCAGAATGTACTTGTCGATAGCGCCGTTACGGATTCTGGGGATAACTCCGGTAAGACTGATGCCGCTGATATTCCCGCGGGCATCCTTGGTGGTATTGAGCTCCAGCCTGAAGTTGATGGGCACGTCGGCACCCACTGTCAGGGTGCCACGAATTCCGGAATCATTGTCCTCATACTCCACCTGAATCCCCTTGGCGGCATCAAAGAAGTTGTCCAGATCCTGTCCCTTGAAGGGCATCTGAGCCAGAACTTTGGGTTCCAGATAATCACGGCGCCGGCTGGCAATGTCGGAGGTAACATTGACAATGCTGTCATGCCGTTTGATGATGAACTGGAAGAGTCGCAGACTTTCCCCGGTAAAATCCTCGTTTGAAAAATCAATTCCGGCAGTCTTTGACAGCACAAACATCTCTTTCCGGCGGTAGCAGTAAACCAGGTTCTGAATATTCTTGACCACATAGCTTCTTTCGCCGGCACGACCGATTTTAAAGCCCAGCGTGGTATCACTGGAATCGGTGACTATTCTCGGATAAAGCTCCAGGAGGTTCTTCTTTTCTTCCTGTGCGGACCTGGTATCGGCATCCAGGGCATCGAGCTCAGCTTCCCGAAAAAACTCGATTCTTTTGAAAAACTCGGTGGCGTTCTTGTCAGTGGAATCCTGAAAACTGCCGTGCTCTCTGATATGGTTCAGAAGCATTGACAGGGCAACCAGCTGATACTCATCAAGAAATGGCTTACCTCCCAGAGTCTCGGGGGTATAGTCATAAGGGATGCATCCCATGCTGACATTCGTCGGGTATTCCTTGAACTGCGGCAATTTCCAGGTCAGACGATTCCCGGTCATTTCGCAGGTAATGGTGAAATAATGAGGATATCCGCAAGTTCTCAGAGACGCCTCAAGAGAGTATTCGTTGGTGCGCCTGGTTCTGAGGTAATTCACCTTGAGATCCCATGAAAAGTCGCTGTCGCACGCAATTTCCTTAGCAATGTCAATGGCCGCCTTGCAGGTTACACAGTTCTCAACATAACCCAGGATGTCATAATAAACAATCCCCTCCTGCAAAAGGGAGATATTCATGTCATCATAGAATTTCTTTGCCGGAAGAAGCTTATCGGAACATTTGCTGCGGTATTTCCGGATCCCCTCGCAGTACTTAATGCATCTCTCATGCTCCAGGCGGTTTTCATACGGATACATCTGTTCCAGAAGAACAAATTTGTTATCAATATCCTTCATCAGTTCCATCAGCAAAGCCACGGCATGTTCGCACAGATTCTTTTGGTAATACAATCCGCAAATCCGACATGTACATTTTATGTCAGAAACGTCATCGCCAAGTTTTGAGGGCAGACTGTGTACTTCGCAATCACCGAGCTGCGTCTGTGTTCTGTTGCGTCTCCGGGTATCAGTCAGGGTATATTCAAACTGTCCCATGATGATAACAGGAATCACGTTCGGTTTTCTTTCACTGGAACCGCGATAAGAATAGGGGGAATAGGCCGGCCGGTAATTGAGAACCTTAAGAACGGATGCCTTTTTCAGCAATTCATCAGTACAAAAGTCTTTAAGTTCAACAAATTTCCTGAGTCTGGGTACGTCAGCCTCGGTAATCTTTTTAATAATCATCTCAAACCTTTACAAAATCTGGTTCATAATCATTTGTGCGCATACTGCCGCACTGCCCGAAGAAAAGGAGGAGTTTCATCACTGTCCTGAGCATGTGTTCAACATTCCCGCCTGACTTATGCATGGCGTACCGCTCATAATTGAACATTGCGGGGAGATCATAGCTTTATTGACGGGGTTGTCAATTCCCTGATTTGTTACCGAATTTTCCAGATCATATCTTCACTAAAAATCAGGAAATCCATCCGAAACAGGATTTCCGGAGTCCGGGAGAGAATCCGGGATGAAGAGTACTAAACCAAAGAGGCTTTTTCAAAAAATGATGGTTACGAATTATCGAATAAGTTTCAGGGCTGTTCACTGTTGCCGGTCAGGAAAGAATACGGGAACTTTTCCCCAGGCCCTGAAGTCCGGAACCACAAAATGAGGGCCTGCGGCCAGTTTGCACTGAAGGTTTCCGCAGAAATCTCCCCGTGTTCCGGATACCATGCGGAAATTCCCGGAAGACTCACGGCCGTTCCGGTGGCGGCAATACTCGAATATGAGAATGACCGCGCGGCCTGGAGCCTCACTCAATACCGCTGCTGTAATCAGGGGCTCCGGGATGACACGCTCCGAACCGGTCATAACGGAAATACCGGCACTGCCAGGTATTTCCCGAAATCGAAAGCCTCCTGAATGCGGCACCCTGCACCGCACCGCCGGAAAACTGGTCATTGCGGACTCTGCGAGCGTGCTCTCCCGCCACCCCTCTTGTGCTCGTACATGAGCTTGTCCGCCCGGCGTCCACATCCCTGACGTTTTTGTCCTGAACAGGACCGTAAACTGCAAGACCGCGGGCCACGTCGATTTTTTCCCATTCGGCGGCATCGGACACCATCGATTCGGCACACAGGTCGTCAAAGGTCTTTAAAAGATCGTTCCGCTTCTGGTAATCGCCGTCCAGAAGGAGCGCGGCAAACTCGTCTCCGCCAATCCGGAAAACCGGACTGTGATCAAATACCCGGCAGATAATGTCGGCAGTACCCTTAAGGTAGATATCCCCCTTGTCATGTCCGTTTTCATCATTGATTTTCTTGAGACGATTGCAGTCAAAAAAGCATACGGCAAACTCCAGAGTACCGTTGCTGTCATTAAGCTTTTCCTGGAGATTCCGAAGATTAGCCTCAAACGCTCCCTTGTTACGCAGCGAGGTAAGGGCATCCGCATAGGCCAGATCGTTCAGCTCACCTATGTAGGATTTGAGATGAGCGGCAACCTTTTTGAAGGTTTTGGTAAGCACTCCAACCTCATCCTTTCCTTCATAGCTCAGCTGACATTCATAATTACCCTCATCAATCTGCTCCGTGGCGGCCGTAAGCTCCCGGATTGGACGGGTAATACGTCCGGAAAACGCCATGACCAGAATAATAAAATCGACAAGCAGAGATCCGAAGGCGGCCACAATCTTGAAGATCCAGTTCTGCCACTCGGCATTAATCTCCTGCACCGAAACCGTAACATTGATGCGCATCCCGTTACTGAGCGGGAGCCAGACGGCCTGCTTTTCGACACCGTCAAATTCGTAACGGATGAATTTGTCTCTGGCAAGAAGTCCTTCCGGTACCCGGGGATGAGAGTCCAAAGACATGACATCCACCCGCGGGTGATAAATGATGTAGCCGTCATCATCATTGAGGAAGGCATACCCGTTATCGAAAAGCGTGATGTTGCCAACTTCATTTGCCATGGTGGAATAATCGATTTCAATGCCGATAACGCCGACAAACCTTTTCCGGAAATAAACGGGCACATTTCACCCGCCGGGGATAATGATTTCTGAAAATGTATCCGATTCCGGCATTCTGCGGGGCCCGGGAATTCCCGGAAGCCCCTGCTGCCGCCGGATATTTTCTGAAGGGCCCGGACCCCGCAGGCGTTTATGAAGCAGAAGCCCCAAAGAAAAAGGGGCTCCGTTTGTCACAAAGCCCCCGTGCAATCAGCAGTTTTTCGCTGCCGTCAGCCGATCATGAGACGTTACTCGTCATCATCGTCATCCTCTTCTTCATTATCGTCTTCATCGGCGTCATCGCTTTCTGAGCTCTGATCACTGCCGCCTTCCGCGAGATCCTTCAGAAGCTCATCAAACGGCTGAATGGTCAGCTCGTTCTTGTCATCGATTTCAAGAGCCACGAGCTCGGAGGAAGCGGAATTTCCGAAGGCGTCATTAAAGGTGAAACTGAACACCAGCTGCGATTCGCCCAGGTCCTCGTCCTTGATTTTGGAATCCTTGCGGTATTCAAAGGTCTCAATGTCGGCCAGCTGCTGCTCGTCATCCCCGGTAAGGGAGGTTACGTAGAACCGGGTGGTGATTTTGTCACCGGGCTTGAGAGTGTTGGCAAGACGTCCCGGAACCCCGTCCTCGTTTATCTTCTGAACGCCCATAATGCCATAGGTATCGGCATCCCGGTCATAGGCCACCACCATGTTGTACGGCACACCGTTGATCTTGATATCACAGTCATAGGTGATGTAGTCGTCAGTGGAGTTCGACACGGTCAGGGGCAGCATGTGTCCGTCCATGGCAGCCCAGGTTCCGTCCATGGTGTCCGTGAAAACACCCTTGTCCCAGTCCTCGTTTACCCGCATGTCGGATCCCATGTATATCAGAAGTCCCTGCGGAGCATCGTCATCAGGAGGGGAAAACAGCATCACCTCCAGTTCCACGCTGCTGACGGAGGAAAGAAGCTCCTTCGGCACCGTTACGAAGGCGTTGTTATCCTTGTCAAAGGAGATTTTGGCATCCTCAAGACTGGAAATGTCCTTCTTCTGAGAAGTCTGAGCATTCTGGGCAAAAGCCACCAGGTGTCCGGTGTTGGCATGAAAGTTGGAACTGAAAAGAGAAAATCCGGACGATCCGTGATCAGGTTCCGTGGGGGTTTCCGGCGGAGTTACCGGGGTTTCGGTGCCGGAAGAAGCACCGCCGTCGATAAAACCGGCGTACCTCCGGTTAACCTGTTCCATCCGGGCCAGGAATTTATTGGCGTCTTCGATCCGCTTCTGCATCCTGTCCGCGGTTTTCCGGTCAAGAATTCCGAGCTGGAGACCGTAGGCCACATTCAGCACGGAAGGAGCGCCTTCATCCAGCACGTATTTATAATGATCCTTCTGACCGCCGAGAGGATAGTACACCGAGACCCCGGCCCCCTTCTTAAGGCGGCCGTTTTTACGGTAAATCACGTATTTGGAAAGAGCCTGATTCAGGTCGGAAACCTCTTTGGGAGCCAGTCCCTTAAGATTGTCGGCATACTGCCTGAGGTCGATAACATCAGAGTAGTTGCCCTTTCTGTGCAGTCCGTAGGATTCGGACTTGTTGGCAGCTCTGCCGATACTGGTAAACAGCCGGCCCGACTCGTCCAGCTTGTCCACCAGTGCCGCACCCAGCTGGTTGTAGGAAAACATCAGTTCCGGGAAATTGTCCAAAGACACCGCCGAAAGAGTAATGGAACTGTCCTGCTTGTATTTATGACAGTCCTCCGCATAGGAATCCACAATGGTCTGCCCCAGCTTTCTGAGTGTCATTTTCGGATTCTTTTCCAGCTTGTCCAGCCACGGGGTGTAGAACCAGCCCAGACTGGGCTCGGTCTCCTCGGAGGCTATCATCATATGCCCCCACTGGTTCATATAGTAGCCGGAGGTAAGCGATCCCATGAGACAGGCGTCAAAGCCGATGATGTCAAAAGGCTTCACGGTATTGCCGTAAACCTTTTTAAAGGCCTGCTCCAGCTCGGTCATTTTCAGGAAGTCATCCGAAAAGTTTTCATCATAACCGACACCGCCTACCGGTCCGGAACCGTGATTCCAGAAAATGATCATCCGGTGCTGCGGGTTGTACCGCTGTTCTCCGAATTCCAGAAAACGCGTCAGAGTATCGGCCCGGCCCATGCTCTGATTATTCCAGCTTTTAAGGAGCTCAAGATCATTGTCCTTAACCTCGAATATCTGAACATTCTTGCTGGAAACCAGGTCATTCTGCCATTTGGCGGCGCCTCCGGTCTGAATCAGAAACCGGACATTCTTGCCGGCCATGCTTTCGGCAATTTCCTGAAGGTCCAGCGTGGCGCTGCCGCCGGCATCGTCACCTTCATCTCCCCCGCTCTCCAGATCGGAACCCACGAGATAAAAATAAATGAGCCAGGGAACATTCTCCCGGGCCTGGGCCAAAGGTGAGAACAGCATTAACGCCACAAGAGCCAGGAAGAGGAAAAAGCGCTTCCCGAATTTAGCAAAAAACATAAAAATCCTTTAGTTTAGTAATGTTTTCGTGAACCGAAGTCAGAATGTCAGAATCGGAAGATCCGTATTCCGGCCGGTGTTCAGAACAGAACAGTCAGCCGGCCGGTTTCAGATTAAAAGAGACCCCGGGTAATTTTAGATCAGGCACTGCCAAAAGAAAAAAAACTTTGAAAAGAATTCCGGCATGAAGAACCGGATCCGTGCCTGCCTCCGGCGACGCTGACGGTGCCGCCTCGGAACAGACACCGGAAGAAGGGAGACCGGATATCCCGTCCTGTCTCATCCGGCTCTCTCCGGCACTTCTTCCCGGTCAGGCTGCCGCGCCGCCGTCCTGTTCCGGGATCTGGGTTCTGGCTTCCCGGAACACGGGCTCCAGGCCGTGCCGCCGGAGCGATGCGGAAACCTCCGTCACGGAACGGCTGTCATTGATAATGAACTGCGGAAGATCATGATGATCCGCGGCATACCCTCCCGGCTGAGTGCTGGATCCGGCGCTGATGGAGGTAATAACCACCGGAGTAACCACATCCCGGAATCTCTGACTTTCCCGGGTCGAGATCGAAATCTCCAGCTCCCGGTCCAAAAGCCTCCAGGCACAGAGACACTGAATCATCTGCCGGTCGGTCAGGGGATATTCCGGCTGAAAGCCCCCCTCCGCCGGACGCAGTCTCGGGAAGGAAATGCTGAGCCTGGTTTCCGGGTAGTGCCGGCGCATGTACATAAGATGCCGGGTCAGGGCCACCACGTCCGACTTCCAGCGATAAAGCCCCAGAAGAGCTCCCAGCCCCACCTTGTCGATGCCGGCATCCCCGACCCGCTCCGGAGTTTCCATCCGGTACCGCATATCCCGCTTTTTCCCCGAAAGATGGTTTTCCCGGTAGCATTCCGGATCATAGGTCTCCTGATAAACGCAGACATAATCAACTCCCAGGCCCTTCATCTCCCGATATTCCGAAGTATCCAGGGGCTGAATTTCCAGGGACATGTAGCTCGCATACCGGTTCACGATCCGGAGCTGCTCCCGGAAATAGTCCATCCCGCAGTGCCGGGGATCCTCTCCGGACACCACCAGAATATTTTCATAGCCCATCCGGTGAATGGCCTCGCACTCCAGGAGTGTCTCCTCCGCCGTCAGGAACTTGCGGGGAACTTTGTTATGGGCCGCAAAACCGCAGTACCGGCAGTTGTTCAGGCAGAGATTCGAGAGATACAGAGGAATGTACATACTGACCGTATTGCCGAAGCGCCTCCTCGTGTACTGCTCCGCCAGAACGGCCATGTCCGAAAGGTACGGCATTGCCCGGGGGGATATCAGAGCCATGAAGTCTCCGAGGTCCAGAGTGTCCCCGCTTCTGCTTTTGGAGAGCGCCCGGGACACCTCCCCGTCGGTGCAGGCATCCACCGCATCGGCATATCCGGCAATTCCCCCGGCGGTGATTTCATCATAAAAACTCATGACAGATCTCCGTCCGTGTCCCTGAGAAACGCCTCCAGAGGGCTCGTGGCATGAGCCTCCCCGGAAACGGCTCCGGGCCCCGCAAGCCAGGCCATGCGACCGGCAGCCACGGCCCCGGCAAATGCCCGGGCCATGGTCACGGGATCCCGGGACACGGAAATCGCCGTATTGACCAGCACCGCATCCGCTCCCAGCTCCATGGCCTCCGCGGCATGGGACGGGAGTCCGATGCCGGCATCCACCACAACGGGAGCCTCCTTCTGGGCAATAATGATTTTGAGCATGGCCCGGGTGGTGAGTCCCTGATTGCTCCCGATGGGGGCTCCGAGGGGCATTACCGCCGCGGCTCCGGCCCTGGCGAGTCTCAGGCACAGCATGGGATCGGCCCCGCAGTAGGCCATGACATGGAAGCCCTCCCCGGCCAGAATCTCGGTGGCCCTGAGGGTTTCCACGGGATCCGGCATGAGATATCTTACGTCCGGATGAATCTCCACCTTAATAAAGTCGGTGCCGAGAGCTTCCCGTGCGAGATGCGCGGCAAACACCGCCTCCTTTGCAGTGCGGGCTCCTGAGGTATTGGGAAGCAGGGTTACCGGAAGATCCTTAAGCGCCGGCAGAATGGCATCGGAATGTCCCTGAAAATCCAGCCTCTTTACCGCCATGGTCACCAGCTCCGTTCCCGAAGCCAGCACCGCCTCCCTGAGAAGGGCCCCCGAAGCGAATTTGCCGGTACCGGTAAAAAGCCGGGACCGGAATGTTTTGCCGCCGAATGAAAGCGGCATGTCTGCATTATTGGCTGTCATTAACAGGCTCCTCCCGCCATAAACGAAAACACCTCCACCGTATCTCCCTCATGAAGCCCCGCGGCACTCAGTTTTTCCTTAGGAATAATTTCATCATTAAGAGCCACGGCGTAGTGCTCCGGAAGATCCGGAAGCGTATCCAGAAGTTCCCTGAGAGTGCCGGCCTCGGTATCGGCGGGTACCCCGTTAAGCTGAATTTTCATTTTGATTTTTCCCTGCTGTTTCCGGAAGTCTTCTTTCCGGAATCCTTTTTCTCCGGTTTCGGCTTTGCAGTCTTCCGGGCCGCTTTCTCCGATTCCGGGGTATCTTCCGGAAATACCTCGTCCGTATCCCGGATTCCGAACTCCGAAAGAAGATCCTGCCATTCCCTGATGGCCGCTTCGGGATCCGGAGCCTCGGTAATCGCGGTAATCACCGCCACACTGCCGACACCGGTTTTAAGAACCTCCCGGGCGTTTCCGGTCTTGATGCCGCCGATGGCCACGAGAGGATAGGTCCGGCCCAGAATCCGCGCATATTCCGCAAGTCTGACCGTGCCCTGCGGCGCGGAAGGCATCCTCTTGGAGTTTGTCGGAAAAATATGTCCGAGAGCAATATAGGACGGCTTCACCTGAAGAGCCCGCGCCGCTTCGGCATAACTGTGGGTGGAAACCCCCAGACGGAGTCCGGCGCTTCTGATAAGCTCCAGATCCGCGCCCTCCAGATCCTCCTGTCCGAGATGCACCCCGTAGGCCTTTTCCTGCACTGCCAGCTCCCAGTGATCGTCTATGAAAACCCGGGCATGATACTGTCGTCCCAGCTCTGCCGCCCTTCTTATTTCCAGCCGGAGCTGTTCCTGAGTGTCCCATTTCTTGATGCGGAGCTGCAGCGTTCTTACCCCCGCCTTGAGACAGCGGAGCACCCAGTCATTGTCGGGAAGCACCGGATAAAGTCCCAGGTTATCCGGACATTCCGGAAAGGCCGGCGTGCCGCCCGAAATCCTGTTCCGGAACTCCTGAAAGCACGGGAAGAAAAGCGGCAGATCCTCCAATTCGGGACAGGAGCCGCCATCCCCCAGGATTCTCATTCCTGAAAACACCGGCCGGGATTTCCGGATTCTTTCGGAAACGTACATCTCGGCACGCACCAGAGCCTCCTCGGGACGCAGCCCCTGCCCCAGGAACACCGCCGCTGCGCTGCCGAGAGCGCAGCCGGTACCGTGAACCCGGTCCGGCTCCGGGGCCGGAAATAAGGTTCTCCGATGTGTCAGCACCGTGATATTGCTGTCAGCATTCCGGATCAGCATATTCCCACACTCCTGTCCTGTTTTCTGCTGTTAGGGTATCGCAGATTCCATTGCTTTTCAATACCCAATTGTCCGGTTTTGCCAACACAACAACCGGAGACAAGAATTCACAAACGGAGATAATGACACAGCTCCTGTCTTTTTTGTAGAATTCAGGTACCAGATAGGACAAAGAAAACCAGGCACTACGGAGAGGAGGCAAACGGTTCCATGTCCACGCTGCAAACAAAAGCCCGCCAGGCCGATCTCCGCATGCGCCGCACTCCTTCCGCCTCGCGGAAGAAAACATTCTGGCTCACCACGATGATGCTGCCGGCCACGATCTGGCTGCTGCTGATCCGGTACCTTCCCATGTTCGGCATCATGATGTCCTTCCTGGACTACAAGCTGCCGACGCGGAAGATCCCGTTCCCGATGAACCTGCTGAAGAGCCCCTGGGTCGGGCTGAAAAACTTCCAGTTCCTTTTCACCAGCGAGAGCGTCACCATGATCCGCAACACCATCGGCTACAACGCCCTGTGGATCGTGCTGGGCCTGCTGATCTCCGTCGCCTTCGCCATCATGATGAGCGAGCTGACGCGGAAGTTCCTGGCCAAGACCTACCAGACCATGATGTTCTTCCCCTACTTCCTCAGCTGGGTCGTTGTTTCCTACTTCCTGTTCGCCTTCCTGGATCCGACCAACGGCATGATCGTCCGCGCGCAGCGGGCCGCCGGGGGCGATGTGGTCGACTGGTACAACTCACCGGGCTACTGGCCGTACATCCTCACCATCTGCTCCATCTGGAAGAACACCGGTTATTCCACCGTGCTCTACCTCAGCGCGATCACGGGCATCGACCGCACGCAGTATGAGGCGGCCTCCGTGGACGGTGCCACCAAGTGGCAGCAGGTGATCCATGTCACCCTGCCCCACCTGAAGCCCATGATCATCATCCTGCTGATCATGAACGTCGGCAAGATCTTCAACGCGGACTTCGGCCTCTTCTGGTCCGTCCCGATGAACTCCGCCCCGCTGTTCCCGGTCACCCAGGTGGTCGATACCTACGTATACCGCGCCTACACTTCCACCGGCAATGTCGGCATGAGCACCGCGGCCGGCTTCCTGCAGAACCTGGTCGGCTTCGTGTGTATCATGGCCGCCAACGGGATTGTCCGGAAGCTCGATGCGGATAGCAGTTTATTTTAAACACTGTAATAAAGGAAGGAGGAAACGTCATGACGACCGCAGTGAAGAAAAAAGCCGGCGCCTTCCGCCTGAACATGATCAGCCGGAAAACCGAAAGCGTTTTTCACCTGATCCTGGGCGTTTTTGCCCTGGCCTGTATCATCCCGTTCATCTTCGTCATCATCATTTCCTTCTCCTCGGAGGACAGCATCCGGCAGATCGGTTATTCCTTCACCCCCGCGGCCCTGTCCCTGGATGCCTACAAACAGGTGTTCAACCTGGGGGACGCGCTCTGGCGCAGCTATTTCAACAGCTTCTTTATCACGATCGTCGGTACGGTGCTCAGCGTCAGCATGTGCGTCCTGTACGCCTACCCCCTGTTCCGGAAGGACTACAAGCTCCGCGGGTTCTTCAGCTTCCTCAGCTTCTTCACGATGATCTTCGGCGGCGGCCTGATCCCCACCTACATCATCTGCCGGAACCTGCTGGGCATGGGCAACAACTACGCGGCCCTGATCGTCCCGATGCTGGTGAGCCCGTTCAATATCATCATCATGCGCACCTTCTTCCAGACGTCGGTTCCCTTCGACCTGATCGAAGCGTCCACAATCGACGGAAGCGGCGAATACACCACCCTGGTGCGCATCATCCTGCCGATCGTCAAACCCGGCATCGCCACCGTGGCCCTGCTGACCGCCCTGGCCTACTGGAACGAATGGTTCCTGTGCCTTCTGTATGTCACGGACCGTAATCTGTATCCCCTGCAGTATCTGCTGATGGAGATGCAGCGCAATGCGGAATTCCTGGCCCGCAACTCCTCGATGATCGGCGCCTCCGGCGCGTCCGCCATCGCTTCGCTCCCCAGCCAGACCATGCGGATGGCCGTCGTCGTGTTCATCGTCCTGCCCATCGCCTGCGCCTACCCCTTCTTCCAGCGCTATGTGGTGGCCGGGCTCACGATCGGATCGGTAAAAGGATGAACATTT
>CACYPY010000045.1 GCA_902776415.1 uncultured Ruminobacter sp. | reverse complement strand
CCCAATGAATATTTCCGGGATCTTTTTGCCAGGTTTCAGCTGACCCGCTCGCCCGTAGCGATCCGTGCGATCGGGACCATAAAGGATCTCGGCATGATGGCTGTTTCCAATGACATTTCCGTACTGAGAGACATGCTCTGCCGGATTTCAGGCGGCTTTACCCAGACTGATGTCTCCCGGGAAGGCGAAAACCAAATCGCTCTCACGGTATATACCGCCATAAGCGTGGCCGCCGGAGGGAGCTTCGATCTTACAAAGGAATATGCCGTAAAGCACGACGGCAGATTCGTTTTTGAGGACGGCCTTTCCGAGGAGGAGTACCTGGATGTGCCGGATGACGAGCCGGATACCGTGAATGAAGGATCCGGCGTTCCCGATCCGGAAAAGTCTCCCGGGGATTCAGAAGAAGCAGGGGAGTTCGAGGAATTACCAATCCCAAGGGCCCCAGCTATATTTTTGAGTTCAAGTACAAAAGAAACACCAAAGCCCGGGATGCCACCAAAATGCGGGTTACCAGAACCCTGTATGAGAGAGCGGTAAAACAGCTTGACTTCTACGTTACGGACGACCGTCTTTCCGGGGTTCCGGATCTGCACCGCTATGTCATCATGTATGTTTATGGCCGGTTTATTATCAGGGAGGTAGTCTCCTGATCTGAGTGCCTCGGAATGGTTCCGGCATTTTTGCTGACTTTTTCCGGATATGAGCACGGCGATTTTCCGGAAAAGGCACGGAAGGAGCGGGACTCCGGATTCCGTGGTGTTTCATTGGAGTCGGAGACACCGGTATCAGTTAACCGCAGATTTGTCACCTGAGACCTGCCGGATTTGTTTTCCGCATTGCGAATGATGAGAACTCCGGCAAAATACCTGAACTCAGCGAAATTTCGGGGGCGGTTCTGTTTTTACAGGAACAATTCTCCCGAAATGCTCCTGGCGAAAAGGCCGACGGCGGCACGGCAGGGCTCCCGCTTCAGAATCCGTATCCCGGGCGGGAGTCATTGCGGAACTCAGTCAATCCGGTTAAAGTTCGGGCATACGGCAAGGGCGGTGGCCACCGGCACTCCGGTTATGGGGTTAACCCCGGTTACCACTGAACCGAGCACGGCCACGGGACGCCCCATGCTGAGTCTGGTGACCGCAGTGGTGGCAGTAATTACTCCGGTGCATACCGCCCCGGCCACCGCGTCGCCCATGCAGGCCGTGGGAAGACCGTTGACAAGCCTGGTGGGATTGCCGGGGGCGGTGACCAGATCGCCGGTGGCGGTTAAGTTGGTAAGTGATGCTTTGGGTGTGGGCATTTTGGAACCTCCTGAAAAATACCGTTAAGAGTTGAGTTTCATGGCCTTGGTGTCGGTGTCCAGGGCTCCGGCGCCGGTTGATACGGCCTTGGTATCGACATTGGTGGCCTTGGTCTCGATGTTTGCACCATTGGCGTTGGTTTTGCTGCCACCGAGGTCTCCCTGCTGAGCGTTGACAGAATCCTTGCCGACAGCCTGCTCGTTTTTCATGCCGGTGGTCTCGCCCTTATGCGAGGAGAAGTCTTCTTTGGTCACCTTGCCATTTTTATCTCCTGTCGGATCCTTTTCATCAATATTCGTTGAAGATGCCAGTTCAGTGGCTCTTTCGGCTACGTTTGTAGCAGCGTTTTTAGACTGCTCAGCCGTAACCTTCGCCACGGCACTGGTCAGATCTGCGATGCTGATATCCTGGTTAAGGGGATCAATAAGGACGTTGTCATCAACTATCAGGTTCATGTCATTTCCTGCCAGAGGATCCACCATAACCTTGTGAGTGGTGGTTACCAGGGTTACATCCATGCCGGTAAGACTGGCTCCCTTGGCATTGAGTTCCATGGATGAGGTTTTGCTAAAGTTCAGGTTGGAAACCATAAGCATTGAGGCCTTTGTTATCAGTGCGGCAGTCCTGATGCTGCTGGTAGTCATGAGATAGATGTCATGACCGCTGATATAGTTATTATCCTTGGTGCGCTTTACAAATTCGTAATTCTTGTCGGAATTCTTGATGATGGTATTGGCAATCAGATTTTCCAGAACGTCCGCCACATCCATGGCAATGGCGATTACTGATGCTGCCAGATTAACCACGTCCTTTGTACCCTGTGTTCTGCCGTTTGAGGCTTTGGTGAATGCCTGTACGGCCACGATGCTGTCGGCCACAATTCCGGCAATGCTGTTTCCGTATCCCATGATGTCGTTAATGATGGAGTCAGCCAGTTTGGCTTTGTCATTATCGACAGCCTGGCAGGGGATATCGGCTACGGCATTCAGAGTTCTGGTGGTCAGACCTGCAAGGGTTTTTATGATGGAAGGAGCACTCATGTTGCTGGCTTTGACGGTGGGACCGGACACCGTGGTCAGTCCGCCCTTTGTTCCGAGACTGCCTCCGAAACTGTCTGAGATGCTACTGGACATAAGGGCTTTGCCGTTAACCTGGAATCCGGAGATATTTACCCCGCCGGTAGGGCTGAGGGTGATTTTGGCATCCCACGGGGAGATCTTGTACTTGAAGTAGGCCACTGCGGCGGCAATGGTATTGCCGTTTATGGAGATGCTGGAGTTGCCCACCTGAAGAGTTATGGAGTTATCTGCAGTGATGGTAACGGACTTTCCGGCATTGAGACTGATGTTGTCGGTGGCATTTAACGTGATGTCCTGACTGGCAGCGCATTCAATGCTGCCGGCGTATTCCCTGAGAGCGCCGTCCAGGAACAGGGCTCCTCCGGAAAGTCCGAGAATGGTGGCAAGCGCCGTGTCGTCCGTCAGATTCGAATCGGCTTTCTTCATTTGTTCGATTTTGTCGGATACCTGAGTGACTTCCTTAATGGCGGTTACAATTATACCGGCCAGTGCGGACAGGTTGGTATAGGCCGTGGAAAGATTGCCCTTGGCGGTGCTGATGCCGGAATTATTGGAAATGGCGGTCTCCAGGGCATCGCGGGCATCCCTGACGGCTTTGAGATTCGTTTTGATGTCTGTCTTCTTTGAGTCGTATATTTCCGCAAGCTTCAGGGTGTTGAATCTGAGATTCATGCACTTGAGATAGCTTTGGAGACGATCCTGCATGATGAGGAACTCAATGAGCAGCGCCGAGCTGGAGAATTTCACAAAGCTGAGATACTGGTTATTGATATCCCGATCGGTGTTGGTAACCTGACGGTCGGTATTGCCGGATTTCCCGGTAGCGATCCCGCTGGTCAGGAAACTGCTGTGCATGAGGTCGTTCCGCATTTCCCTGTGGAAGGTCGGAAGCGGGTTTCTGTCCGGGAGGTAGCCCAGGAGATAGTAGCTGCCGCCGGTCATAAGGATCAGGATTCTCTGGGCGACCTTCGGGAAATTCCCCAAAGGCGCCGACCCGCCGGCGATGCTGACATAGTTGACCTTGACGGCAGCGGACGCGCCGTCGATGATGGCATAGAACATGGCCGGGAATGCTGTGTCGTCATCGGAGGCGGGAATAATCATTCCCGGCTCCAGCCCCGTGCCGGTGCCGTACTTCCCGGAAGCGTTGCACACAGTTGCCCTGTAAATCAGAGTGTCGCTTTCCCCGGAGTTCTGTGCGGCTGCTGCGGTCAGGGAGGCTATTTCCTGACGGATTCCGGACATTCCGGTGCCCCGTCCCGGTCTGGGAATGCCGATGAACGGAAAGGCCGTATCGCTGGAAGGGTTTTCCGGAATTCTTCCGAAGCAGCACAGGGGGCCCAGGGTATCTTCG
Organism: uncultured Ruminobacter sp.; assembly: GCA_902776415.1. Lineage (GTDB taxonomy): Bacteria > Pseudomonadota > Gammaproteobacteria > Enterobacterales > Succinivibrionaceae > Succinimonas. The sequence goes on along the minus strand of CACYPY010000045.1, from coordinate 13,969 downwards.
GTGTTTTCTTCCGGCAGGGGAACCGCCACGGCAAGAAGCCGGAGCTCCTGCTCCTCCGCAGGGTATTTCGGGGCGGCTTTGAAGCCCTGCGGGAAACTGGTATTAAAGCTGAAGGAAACCCGAACGGCAAGGTAGCTGTCGTCGCCGGACTTCAGAGTCAGTCCCGGAGCTATGGCGAAATCGCCGGCCGAGATGAGCGCATGACCGGACGAGAGCCGGGTGAGGGCCTGGGAGGATTCAGCGGCAAAGGCCGAGACGGCGTCATTGGCGGCACTTCCTTCGCCGCGCCTGGTCTCGAAGCCGTTCATGATTACCTGGCTGTCGGCAGCTTCCGAGCCGAGCCCCGTTATGCCGCCGATACTGCCCGATCCCATATAGCCGGAGCTTATCAGGCGGTTCAGGGATACCTTGCCGCTTCCGAAGCTTTTCGCAGTCATCTCCCCGACGGTGCAGGTGATTTCCTGCTGTCCCGTCAGGGTGTTTCCGATGATCTGGGTGGCATTGCTGACCTTCCAGCCTCTGGAAAACACCGTGCAGGACTCGGAAAATTCGGGGTCATCCCCCTCGGCGGCGTTTTCCGGAGTGATGAGCTCATTGAAGTAGTTGAAGCCGTAATTGAAGCAGATTCTGTTTATGAAATTCAGATCGGTTTCGTTGCTCTGCTGGGCGATCTGTCCCTCCGTCGGAAGATTGTCGAAGAGCTCATTGTCAAAACGGCATTTCAGATGGTATTCTTCAAAAATTCCGCTGATGATGTCGGCCGGGGTGCTTCCGGAATCAAAGCTGCGGGTACGGCGCTTTATCCCCATCAGGGTCATTTCCGGTTCTATGGTGATTTCGCAGCAGTAGCAGTCCTTGCCGGAGGCGGTGCTCCCGAGTTCGGAGACCAGACCGACAGATCTGTAGGCGGTTATGATGCCCTGGAATTTCCGGCCGCGGTTCTGAAGCCCCTCGGTATTGTACTGCATCAGGGTCAGTTCTGTTTTTATCCCGAGACAGGAATCCAGTTCTTTCTTTGAAAAGGGCTTTTCCGAAAACAGAGCTACCTCCGCCCGGAATGGCAGACTTATTCCTTCGTTGAGGGCACAGCGGCAGGGCACGGCGTCCTTAAGAGAACAATCCTTGATAAAAGAGATTTTGATTTCCTTCTTAAGCATCATAATGAACTCCTTTCCACAGTACATGGATACGTGAAGTTATGTTTGCTTCTGTGCCGTTGCCTCTCAGCGGTGTATGTTATCCTCAGTAGGCGGACAGAAGCGGCCAGTTTTCAGCGGAAGGCCATTCCTCCGGAGTGAGCATTTTTCTGCTGAAATAAATCTTCAGGAAAATGACGCTGTCATCACCGTCAAAGGATCTGACCCGGACAGGGACGTAGGAGGCCTGTCCGGTGTCCTTGCCGTCCTTGCCGTGAGCGGCGTTTTCCGTTTGTTCGTCATAGTGCACCAGGTTTTCGTCCAGATACAGCCGGAGCGGGGCATAGCGTCCTTTGACGGTGTACTCGGTTTCCGCATTTCTGTCATCGGAATAGCGGAAGAAGCGGATTCTGAGGCCTTCGGTGTCGGCCCGTCCCTCGTAGATTACCTTTTCGGGAGCATCGGTAACCAGTGAACCAAAGCGTTTCGGGGGCAGGTTTCCGGATGTTATGTCAAGGTAGCGGAACCGCAGCGCCGCACTGGCCATGTCCTTGCCGTACACCTTTTCCAGAAGGGCGTTCTGGGTGCCGATGTCGGGAATGGCGATCTTTGCGATTACCGGGTTCTCGGGATCCCCGAAGGCTTTCAGGATAAAGTCCACATGCCCGGCCCATTCGGACACCCCGGATCTTCCGGCCTGAATTCCGGAGAACAGGGACTTCTGCATGGAATCGACTCCTTCGTCAGCGGCTTCCGGCGGGAGCCCTGCGGTATCCGGGGCGGCCTCCTTTCCGGAATCCCTGCCGGAGTCCTTCCCGGTATTAACGATGCCGTAGCTCATGAGTCCCATGCGGAGCTTCTGCATGTCCTCCGGAGGGATCACCTGGCCGCTGGAATTTCCGCTCCTGAGTATCGGGAAATAGTAAAGCCGGTTCTGAAATTCCGAGAGCGAAGCCACTACCGTGCTGCTGGCTTCGGACTTGAGGAGATGAATTCCCTGTCTGGTGAAGCTGTCCCACCAGGGCATGGTGTTCTCTGCTCCTTTTTCAGCCCTGAGCAGCGTGTAGTCGTTGCGAACGGTCTTCTTGCTGAGTCCGGAGACATACCTGTTGGCCTTGATGGGATCCTCGGGCAGCAGAGACCAGGAGTTCAGAATATTGGTGCAGGCCTGGTTGTAATCCAGATCCAGGAGCTTTTTGCGGGCTCCGATCACCTTCAGGGCATGATCCCGGTTGGCGATGCCGTTGGAGGACAGCACGGAATTCTTTATCCCGGACAGCACGTCAAAGGACATGCTGTAGATATCCCGGAGATCGGCATTGATTTCATAGGCCCGGCTTTCCCTGGTGAATTCATGGAAGCTCCGGTAGTCGCGGAAGGCCGGTCTGACGCTGTCCGCGAAGGAGATCCAGTAATTGACAAAGGCATCGGAATAGCGGGTTACCGAATGATGAAGTTTCTTAAGGCGGGGCTCGTTTTCAATATAGGAGGCGAACATCACGGAAGCCTTCCTGCCGGATTTTCCGTCCTTGCCGTCAGTCCCGGGCTTTCCGCCTTTGCTTCCGGATTTGCTGTCCTTTCCGGGACCGTATTCCAGGAGACTGGCAATCGGGTTCATCAGGATCTCCCGGGCCCGGGGCGCATATTCCTCGTTGACCTCGAAGTTTCCGAGGGCCCGTCTGGCCGATTCGGTGTCCACGTATTCCCGGAGCGCGTCTTTTCCTTCGGCGGCGATTTTCCGGGCCATATTCGCAACGCTGGCGGGGATTTCATCCTCCTCGGGATAGAATTTCAGGAGATTTTCCGCAAGGTGCACCCGGGAGACAAACTCCTCGTACTCCAGAAAGGTGGCGGCGGCATCAGCAATGCGGACGGTGCTTTCCAGATCCTTGTGGCTTTCGGTAAAGGATTTGAGATTGTCGGCCTTGATCTTGAAAATGTTCTCCAGATCCCGGAACTGCCGGTCGAAGTTTTCCGGACTGTTCAGGGTGACAGGGAGCTCATCCTCGTTTACGTAGATGATTTTCAGGAGATCGGCAAAGACTCTGTAGTTGCAGGTCGGGGCCTGGCCGGAATCGGGGCTTCTGTTGAATATCCGGGAGTTTATGATGTTCTGAAGTCCGGTTTTGGTGGCCTGGTAATCCTTTTCGAGGTTGCCGAGAGCCTGCTCCCGGAAACGGGTAAGGCTTTCGGTATTTGTATAGGTGCGGTCCAGGTGCCTGCCGATATCGGAACTGGCATCAATATACCCGATAAATTCCCGGAAATCATCCTCCAGCATTTTTCGGTAGGAAAGATGGCTTTTGTCTAACATGGCCATTCTCTGCAGATCCAGGGTTCCCTTTTCATCGGAATCGTCCTTCTTTTTCTTTTCCGTAACCAGCGGAGTCGAGAAGGTGATCAGAAATTCCGGATAGTTTTTGTCCAGAAGATCCGCGGTGTTCATGGCATAGAAGATGTCCTGCCGGAGTTTCTGGTAGGAGGCCAGGGCGATTTCAGGCTCGCTTTTTCCCTCGTTCAGGGCAAATTCCCGCATCTGTTCCATGACGGCGTTGAAATCGCTGCCGTACTTTACAATGGCCCGGAATGACTGATAGTCGGATTCCGGATAGGCTTTGGTATCGATAAGCTGTTTCACCAGATTCCGGATACCGGTATTGATGCCGGGATAGAAGTCTCTGTAGAGCAGGATCTGGCGGATGGCGTTTTTGGCATAGACCTCGCTGCCGTCGGTGATGTGGCTGAGCTCCTGAGCCACCTTGGCGGAAACGGTCGGATACATGAAGAGCACAATGTCTTCCAGACATTCCTGAATGACCCTGGTGCTTTTTTCATGGAGGTGATGGTCGACGTCGGCCAGGGACAGGTGCATGCAGGACAGCAGGGCATCGGCCCGCATTTCCGTAAAGGCGGAGTCATCTGCCTGGAGATTGGTCACGAACGAGACCGCAGCCGGGAAGAAGATCATGTCCGAGGCCATCTGGTTGTAAAGAGTTTCTCTCTCACGGTGATAAAGATTATTGTAATCATAGAACAGATAGCTTCCCGGCGCATAGATGATTGGCAGCGGCCGGTCGGCCAGCAGGGTCAGCTTGGAGTTGGCAAAGAAGTTGAATCTGGTAACTCCCTGCATACCGGACATGATGCTGTCAAAGCGTTCAAAGCCCTCGCCGGTCTTCGGATCCGCATCCAGAAGCGGCGATTCCATGAGGTCATGGGATTTGAACAGGGCAGCCAGCTGTCTGTAGTACTGAGTGTCCATGCCCAGATTGCGGGTTATGAGGTGATTTCCCAGCACGGCCCCGGCCAGATAGTTCAGGGAGAGTGCCGAGAGAACCATTCCCAGTGCCAGGGCCGGAACGTTCCTTCTGATGATTTCCTTTCTGGTGAATCCGGCCCGATGATCCAGATCCCCCAGATTGGCTCCCAGAAGAGCATCCCGGAACACGGCTTCCTTAAGCGGACTGTGCAGGTTCGAAACAGGGGCTTCCTCGGTTTTGGTCTGTTTCATGGCGGCATAGTCGGAGCTGAAGCATACTCCCTGATCCGCGGAGGAGCAGAAATAGACGCCTTCCGGAATTCCCGGGAGAACATTGCAGTCCGGATCGAAAATTATCCGGAGATAATGGCTGAGATTTTCGAAGAGCCTGTTAACCTGTTCCGGATAGGCAAAGATACCGGATGACAGGTCAATGCGGCCCCGGGAGGTATAGCTGGCTTCCGCAGTCTGTTTGGAAATCAGAAGTCCGAGAGCGGTTTTTCTGAGGTTTGCGACATATTCATCCCAGAGTCCCCGGAACAGACTCTCATTGTAGCGTCCGGAAGTTCTGGAGAGACAGGAGAGGTCGATGCCGGTCATTTTGTTCCTGGCGGAAGATGCGCCCGCAAAGAATTCCCGGAAGCCCAGAATGCAGTCTGCCTTGGTAATCACTATTCTGACGGGGAGATTCATCCTGACTGTTCCGGAAAGCCGGAGCATTTCCGAGAATATCAGGGAGGCTTTCTTTTCGGTAATGCTTTCGCTGTCAATGATCAGGGCGTCGGCCGGAATCGCGAGAATGATGCCGGACAGCGGCTTCACGGCATGGCTGCTTCTGACAAGTTCGCAGATGGAATACCACTCGGCGGAGGAGCCTCCCATCCAGTTGTCAAAGAAGACATTTCCCCGGACATCCATAAACACCCGATCCCGGTGAATGTGGAAGTGCAGAGGTTCCCGGTTGTCCGGATCCTGTTCCTGGCGCAGGGATACGGTATTGAGGGTACCGTCCCTGAAGAGTGAGGTTTTGCCGGACAAAGGTTCGCCCAGCACCACGTACCAGGGGGTTTTGTTTCTTCTCTGGCAGTGAACCTTTATGTACTCCTGGGCTGTTCTGAAAATCAGCCTGATAAGCTCGTAGTTTGCCGAAAGGTTCTGTTTTCCCCTGGCGGCTCCTTTTTCACCGGACACCATTCTGGAAAGGTTTGACCAGATCATGAGGTCGTCCTTGAGGGAACGGCGCTCCTCCCTGAGGGCACGGCGATGCCGGAACCGCTGAATCAGGATATAGAGAATGAAGGCGGCAATAATGAGAATGATGATAAAAATCAGGATGCCCAAAGGAGTCCCGAAAAGGGCCGACAGGAGATCTGTGCCCTGCCGGGAGGTTTCTGCTGCTGTGATGCCTGTTACGCTGTCCATTACTTCCGCTCCTTGCCTGCGGCACTGACTGCCGTGGTTTTGCCGCTGTCGTTTTCGGAATTGCCGTCCGAACCGGATTCAGGATTTTCTCTCAGGGGGACCGGAAAATCTTCGTCCTCCCCGGGGACCGCATCGTCCTCTTCCTCTTCCCCGGGATTCCGGTCACTTCCCGCCTGAAATATTGGGTTCGGGGTGTTCATAAGATAGTCCTGGCTTGGAGATGCCATTCTGAGGGCCCGGTAGATGCTGTTTCTGAACGGAGCGGTATTCACATGCACCGTCAGCAGGTTGAGTGCGAAGCACAGCATGGTTATCAGGGCAATGACGCAGAGAATCTTCAGGCTCCGGTAGGAGCTCCAGGATCGATCTTCTTCCGAGGAGTGGCGGGTTCCCTCGATGCATACGGCGTCATAGCCTTTTCCGAGCTGATCTCCCAGAATTCCGGCGCAGGCCTGCATGCGTTTTATGACCTCCACCGGCTCTCTTTTGTAGGCACCGTCAAATCCCAGTCCCAGCATGATGTAGTAAAGGGTGATGATGCGGGGATCCTTCTCCACGCTGAGAGCCCGATCCAGGAGATCAAAGAACTTGTCGTCTCCGGAAAGCTCGTTGTAGCTGTGAGCCATGGGAACATAGTCCCGGGAGAATGCGAAGCCGGATTCCTTGACGGTATAATCGATGAAAAATATCAGCGGAAACTCGATCTTCCGGAATTCGGCATTCAGGGACTCCCTTTTTTCGGCACGCTGCCGGGCTTCCGAAAGAAGACGGTTCATTTCGGAGGAAAACTCCTCATAGCGGAGTTCATAGCCGTTCTGCTCATAGATGTAGTAATCGCAGATCCTGTACAGAACAGGGCTGACAATTTCCAGAATTTCGTTGGATTCCATTTCCGGTACCTCTCCCTGCTTCAGCTATGACTGTTTTCGATCAGGATATACAGCTTTGCCGAAAATCTGCCGCTCATGGAAGGAGCAAAGTCCAGAACCATGGCCCGATCATCCATGATGTAGCGCCACATGCGGGCAGCCTCGTCCTTCATTACCTTGAAATAGGCGGTGTTGCTGCTCATTACCGGGAGGTAACGGGGCGGGAATCTGGAGTAGCTCAGGCGCACTCCCCGAACCCGGCTGTCAATGGATCCCTTGTCAATGAGACGGAAACTGTCTCCGGATTCGATGTCACCGACAAGCTCCTTCCAGTTCAGATCTCCCTCGAAGGCGATAAAGAAGTCCCCGGCAGAGGAGAGCATTTCCGGAGCGAATTCCGCAATGAGCCTTGAAGACTCCCCGTCCGGTATGAAATCAGCGGTGATGAACTCCGCCTTGCCGCGGGCATTCAGCAGAATTCCGATCTGGCGTATCGTTTCGCTGAAGATTCCGTAAAGATTGTAGTGATCGTAGCCGATGATTTCTCCGTTGTCCGACAGGGGCGAAAGTGCTCTCAGGGAGGACAGGAGTCCGGAAAGTATTTCGTAGATCCGGAAGGGGGTTGCACGATCCGGCACCAGGATGTTGGTCAGACTGCTGATGCTGACGTTCAGACACTGGAGCTGCATGACCTTGAGGACGGTGCCGCCGGTGGCCAGGGCCGGCTCGAAGCCCGAGTTTTCCAGATCGGCCAGGATTCGGGACTTGCAGCTTCTGAGGTCAAAGAGCAGATCCCGCACCATGGTGAAAATATTGGAGCCGGCAGACAGTATCACGGTCGGGGGAGTATAGGAGGCCACCTTTTCCAGCAGCGGTGCCGTGGTGTCGGCGGCAGTCCATTTCAGCTTCAGTATGGGAAGCACCGTGCAGTCCGAGGCCTTGCGGGGATCGGTAATCAGCCTTACGTTAATGCTTCTTTTGAATATGGTGGTTTCGTTGTCACCGGTGTTTTCGTCGGCGCAGGTGGTTTCATGAAGAAGGTAGCGGCGGCGATCCTCGGAGTCCTCGGCGCAGAGGTTCGGTTCCTGCGGGGAATAGAAGGGAACCGCAAGATAGACCATGATTTCCTGTGAGGAGCTTCCGGGTGCGGTGTCTATGACGCAGGGCGGCACGGAACAGTTGCCGGGCATTGACAGAAAAAGTCCGTCCGGCATCACGCAGGATATGGAGTTTACAATGACACGTCTCGATTTCAGGGCTTCCATGTCAATTTCCAGATCGCAGATGCCCTCCTTGTAGGGAATGGCCAGTCCGGAATGGGCGTTCAGGGCATCGTTTATCACGCGCTGAAACTGCTGAAAGTGATGGGGCTGCAAAAAAAGCCCCTCGCTCCAGTGAAGAAACATGGGGTATTTCATGAACTTCTTCCTTAATTATTAATGCTTGTTCATTCTGTTTGCCTGTGACCGCATTCCCGGCACGGAATCCGCGCTGCCGAAAGGAACTCCGCATCGTCTCCCGGACCTTCCGGGGTCCTGAGGCTCTGATTCGGATGTCTTTCGTTCTGTTAACGCAGAAACCCAGATTCCGGTTACAGCGGTCCTAGTGATTGTCGGGCGGCTCGGATCCCGGGGGAATCTCCCGGCAGTCAAGCTTGCCGCCTTTCTTTTCGGATACGCAGCGGAGCTCCACGCTCTTTGGCTGCTTTTCGGTTTCCGGGGCCTCCGGAAGATCCTCTTCGGCATCCTCCCTGGTGGTTCTGATAATTCCGGTCCCGGCGATTTTGAGATGGAGATCCGGGTTTTCATCAAAAAATCCGGTGGGGATTTTATAGACAAACTTGCGAGGATCCAGTCCGGTATCGTCCTTTTTGTCCTCGTCCTTCTTTTTCTGGTCTCCGGCCAGGGGGAGATTTACCAGCACCATCAGGTACTCGGGAGATCTTCCCATGAGTTTCCTGTACTCCGGGGAGTCGGCACGGAATTTCTTCATGCGGAGATTGTTGTCGGAAAAACGGTAGGTAACCGGGCTGAAGTATTTCCGGAGGGGACTTTCCGATTCGAAATACCTTTCGGGAGAATATTTGGAGAGCTTGATGACGTCCTCCTGTCCCGCTCCCAGAATATCAACCTCGAAGGAGGGGTAATAGCCGTAGGTCCGTGCCAGATCCTTTGACGGATAGATGCTGACGTCAAAGCTGGCGGAGGTTCCTTCGGAGGAGGAGCACCCGGAGACGGCGCCCCCCAAAACAAGAGCTGCTGTCAAAAGCAGAATGTTCTTCATACTGCTATCCCTTAAACCTTTCAAATTTACGGGGCTCATCGGCAGGGTGATCGGCAGCGGAGGCCGGCTCGGTCTTCCGGCCCAGGAATCCGGCAAATTCGGAGAGGCCGGGCTTTTTGTGCGGCGGCTCGCGATCCTTCATGAATTCGGACCAGTTGTTCTGGCCGAAGGCCACTTCCCGGCCGATGTCAAAATAAAGCTGCATTCTTTCCTTGAAGGAACGGGTGCCGCCTTCGGTGAGGGCGCACTTCATAAGAAGCCCCTTCATGCCGTTGGGAGCCAGCTCCGGCGGGGCCTTCACCACCTGATCCATATTGGGCGTGAGGTTGCCGTAGGTCCAGAAGGCGATGAGCGATGCCAGTCCCTCATTGGTTTCCGGACATTCGTTGCCGCAGTTAAGGCAGTTGGTGGCGTTCTGATCCGTGGGAGCAGTAATGCAGGCGTAGATGGCATCCATGGCGTTTTCAGTCTGCTCCAGAAGTTCTCCTTCGCATTTCACAGGGACTGCTTCCTTGATTTTGGCGATGGTGTCCAGACGAATCTTTTCGATTTTATCTTCCAGCTCCTTCTTCATCTTGTATATCGGGGCCTTCTGTTCGGCTTCTGCGGGCATGGCCAGGATCTCGTCCACCTGCGACAGGGCCTTGGTCATCATTTCATCGGGATCCATGCCGACGATTTTCTTGAATTCCGCATACACCTTCTTTTTAAGCTCCACATGCTGTTCCCAGACCCCGGGCGGCAGTTTTTTGATGAGCTCCTCGGTTTGCACCTTGATGGTGCTCAGGTCGGTCTGCATTTTGATGTAGTCGGGATTCGACTTGTAGTCATAGGGCTTGATCTCGGGTTTTTTGGCCCAGTCGGGGATCTCGGGAGCCTTTTTGACACCGATGTCAGAAATGTCCCGGGGCTTGTGGGGCTTTTCCAGAAGCTCCTTTTTTATCGAAAGAACGCAGCAGTAAGCCCACCAGGCCAGCGCCCGCTGATGGATGTTGAAGGCCAGAAATTCCGAAGCCTTCTGATAAAGCCCGCCTTCGGCCAGCTTTTTCAGGTAATCCTCGGCCAGGGGATTCTGAGCGGCGAGTTCGCGCTGTTCAAAGGGGATTTTGTAGTGAGAATTGCCCACTGCTTCCTGTACTGTCTTATGCTTCATCAGTACAAAGTGCTCATTGAGCCAGTCAAGATTGTCAGGCATTTTGGCCTCCCTTGTTCATTTTGGTTCGGATATTATCGCACAGGTAATTATCGCGGTTTATGAAAATCAGTCCGTTTTATGAGCGATGACATGTCAATGGTCACGGTTGCCACCGTTCCCGGCCTGGGGTTTGAAATGAGGTGCGTTCCCTGCCCCAGAGCTCCGGAACCGTTCAGCACCAGCCTGGGAATGGTTCCGCCGTCTATATGAAGCTCCAGGCTTACGGACAGGTTCCTCTTCAGGTACATGGCAATCAGCTCGTGCATTCCCCTGAAATTGCTGCTCCCCGGCATATACATCAGGCTTTCCCGGTAGGTTACCGGTCCCAGTTCAATGCAGAGATCACGGGTTCTGGTGCGGTAGTGGGTGCCGATCTGGGCGTTAAGACCCAGTACCGAGGTGTCCGGATTTCCCAGCTTCATCCTTACATCCTTCGGCATCAGGTGGAATTTTTCCACAAATTCCCGGACCCGGATTCTGTTGCCGAAGTGCGCCTTCAAAATGTTTTCCAGTCCCTGTCTGTTGCGGCTTCCCTGAATAAGAATTCCGGTGCGGGCAAGCTCGGTGCCGGCGGGCAGGGCGGAACCGGATCTTATGGTCAGCCGGTTGAGACTGCGGAAGGCGTCCAGAAGCCTGTCATCATTTCTGTCATAGGCCACCGCCGCCTCAAACATGCTGAAGGAGCGGTAATAGAGGGTCAGAAATCGGTGATTGATAATGTCAAGGAAGCGCCGGATAACCGGATCGGCGTTGTTAAGACTGCGGTGGTAGACATAGTCGGTGACTTCCAGGGGCAGCGGGCCGCCGGGGCCCAGAAGGCCGAAAAAGTTCACCATGACGTTCAGTATTTCCCGGCCTTCCGGGGAGGCGCCGCGGGTTACGGAATGAATGTTCCGGTCAGTGAATCCCAGGGCCGGCATCTGTCCGAAGCGAACCGGTTCCAGGGCCGGTGACTCCGCCTCGCCGATGCGCGGCAGATCCCGGGCGAGATTCTCCAGAAAACGTATGAGATAGAAGAAATCCGGTTCCCGGCCTGCCTCGGCTTCTTCGGAGAACAGTCTGATCAGTCTGTCAGAGTCTTGCATGAATAAATAAGTCCTCTTTCGTTCGAACAGACATCAATGGTCAGCGGAATGTTGATATCACGATAGGACATTATCAGAGATGTCAGCACTTTGGAGAAGGTGAAGAAACCGACTCCGTCAAGATCCCGCTGTCCCAGGGTCATTCGTATGTGATAGCCCTGTTCAAAAAACACCACGCCCCTGCTGATAAAGCGGTATACCTGGCTGGTGATCCGGAGATTCCTGAGTGAGGCCCTGAGTCTGCCGGTTTCCTCTTCGCCGCGGAGTGAAAATACCGAGATAATTTCCCGGAGATTGCGGAGCAGGTTTTCCTCGCCGCCGGCAATTACCGCCGCAAAATTGCACATGATGAAGGATAGGCGTCTGAAGTCGTCGGCGGTGCCGGCATGGATCAGCGGCATCCGCGGTTTTGTTACGCTGGTGATGATGTCCGCGCTGCGAATCTCTCCCAGAGACTGGGTGTTAAGCCGGTCGCCCTGAGAAATTACCGAAGGAAGATCGGCATTGGTTACCAGACACTCGGCGGAAAACTGCATTCTTTGCTGCAGGTTCTCCAGATAGTCCTTTCCGGAAAAGGTAAGAAAGGCCTCATGCTTCCGGTAGGCCCGAACGCCGGAATGATCCTGGGCGCTCAGCCGGGGCCTGCGGTTTACCGTAAAGAAATTGCGGTATTCCTCGCTCCCCGTCCGGACTGCATGGGAGGAAAAGAACGGATAGGCCTGGAAAAGCGGAAGCCCCGAGCTGTCAAAGAAATCCGTCCGCTCCACATAGAAAACCTCATAATCGGTCTGCCGGGTACTGTCAACGCTGAGATTGATTTCGTGCTCCCGGTTCAGAAACGTTCTGGAAGAACGGTGCCGGAACAGATTGATGAGCGGAATCACATTAAGGAGAAGTGATTCCTGGGTCAGTCTGGCATCCTGACGGAAGCCGAGCTCCCGGTTAAATGCAAATACCAGCGATGCTTCATGGGCACTGATGCCGGTGAAGGCGTTTTTAAGCCCCCGGATTCTCAGATATTTCATGACGTCGGGGTAGTTCATATAGATGCTGAGAATACTGATGCCGGCAATGCTGAGAGCGTTTCGGGAAAGGGCGTTTTCCGGGGTATCCAGAACTGCCAGCTCCAGGGAGACCCCTTCAAGCCGGCGGAGGGTGCCGTCCGCCAGTCTGATAAAAACCCCCCGGAGGCATGTCAGAAAATACTCCGCCAGTACGGAGGCATCCTGGGGTGTCATGTTGATGTAGAGATCGGCATAATCGGGGGAGATGTCTCCCAGGGTGCACGATCCTTCAGATTTCAGAACCAGCGTCAGGGTGTTGCGGTAGCCTTCATCGGTAAGATCCGCTATTTCGGTGTCATGGTCGGAAACCCTGACGTCGCCTATGGAAAAGGCATGAAGTTCCGTTTCGAAAAAGTTTTCGAAAATAACGGGGGTGGTGCTTACGGACGTGGTTTTTGAAAACCGGCATCCCGGAGCCACCCGAAAGCTGCCGTTCTGAATTCTGGAGAGATCCTGCCGGGCGATTCCGGCATTGCAGAAGGCGGGGACCGGAGCCAGCACCGCAGGACATGCCGCATACAGAATTGCCTCAAGAAAGCGGGAATAGCCGCGATCCATCTGGTTTTCCACCCGGGCTCCCAGAAATGCCGCGCCCTCCAGAAGCCGCTCGATGAAGGGATCCTGACATTCAATGGCGTTAAGATCCAGCCGGGAGGCCACATTGGGGAACTCCCGGGCGAATTCCACGCCCAGCCGGCGGATATAGGATAGATTGTCGCTGTAGTATGAAAAGAAATCCCTTTCCATTATTAATCACCCGTCTTTATGGTGGACCTTCCGGTTTCCAGTTCCATGTAGAAGTTGCAGGAAAAACTGTCCTTGAGAGCCTTAATGGCGAACCGGGCCTCGATATGCAGTGAAAAACTGCACTTGTCAGTGTTCTCGTCCTCAAACCTTGTGATGATCAGCGTATTCGGATTGAGTCGCGGTTCGAAGCAGCGGATCTGCCAGGCAATTTCCTTGCGAACCATTTCAAAGATTTCCGGACTGTTGTCGAGGCCGCAGAAGTCGGAGAGCCCGTAGCACAGCACCGAGGTTTTGATTTCGGGCCATTTTTCCAGCTCTTCGGGACGGGGATGCATTCTGGAGCTGAGAATCATTCTGAGATTGGTCAGCACTTCCTCTTCCATATGCTTCTGAAAATACTCCTCCGGGGAGCAGTCGCTTTCGGGGATTTCGGCTTCAGTGAGCCGGGAGAGACTGCAGGGCTTGTATCTGTCTCCGGCGTAAATCTGTCTGACCATGGAAAAACGAACCTCTGAATTATCGGGAATGCCGGTGAGGCCGGATTCCGCCCCGATTATCATAGCATAACCGGAAATCTCATTACCAAACATTATGCGGGAAATGTTTGCGGGATCTTATGTTTGCCTGAAAATTGCACCCGGGGGCTGGGGGCCGTGCGGGGAGGTCCGGCGCCGATATCGCGGGATTCCGAAAAAAACGGGCAGGAGATTTCCCCGGAACAAAAAAGACAGATCGTTTTCGCAATCTGTCTTTTCGGCCGTAATGTCTGTCAGCATCCGGAGGCCCGGAATTCCGGCCCCGCGGATTTAGTCATCTCAGGCGTTTTCAACCTGGTTAAAGGCTGCTTCCACAGCGCCGTCCTTGGTATTGTCGGCCTTGATGGCGGTGTACTTCCAGGTGATCTTACCG
>CACYPY010000044.1 GCA_902776415.1 uncultured Ruminobacter sp. | reverse complement strand
ACTGATGACATGGTAGACATACTTGTTGTCATTGCGTTTGAATAACTTTGTCCCTTCCGGTCTCTTAACCTTAACGTTGCTCAGCATAGCCATACCCTGCTTTAGTCATACTGTATGACTAAAATTATATCACGGCACACGACAAGTAATCAACAACTATTTATCGGGCTGCAATGGTTATTTTGCAAGGGATGACAGGACGTTGAGGGAATGGGGTACGATAGATTTGAAATGACAGCGAGTATGGTTTAGTCATACGCTGCCATAGAGTTTAGGATATGGACAGTTTTCTCAAAAGCTGCGGATCATGAGGTTCTTCAATATTTTGAATTCGCCGAGAAGGGGCACAGACTGTTTCGGACTACAATTGAAGAGTAATTTGCGAGGGCAGGTCTGTTTTTCTGTCATTGCCATAGTCTTTGGTCATCATCCCGGAATACATTTGCCTGCCGATTAATCAGAGGAGTATTTCATGGCTGAATTTCAGGTGGAAAAAATCTTTTTTGACATGGACGGCGTCCTGGCTGATTTCAGGCTGGGGGTGACCGAATTGTGCAACATCATTCCGCAGCCCGTTAATGCCAAGCCTTTTGATGCGGAACGTGATGATCTCATGTGGAGCAAAATCCGGGAGGTTGAGCATTTTTATGACCGGCTGAAATTCATGCCGGGAGCAGAGGAAATGTTTCATGAAGTCCGCGGCAGATATGGCAAAAAGTGCGAAATTCTTACCGGAATTCCCAAGGAAAAAAGAGGCATCATCGATGCGGGGGCGGACAAGATCAGCTGGATGCACCGCCTTCTGGATTCCGATATCACCGTCAATATCGTAAAACGGGAAGATAAGCCCCAGTACTGCCGGAGCCGGGGCTGCATACTGATTGATGACATGGAGAATAACATCAGCGAGTGGGAAGCGGCCGGCGGCACGGGAATTGTTCACGTCAGCGCTGAGGAAAACCTGAGCCGGTTAAAGAGCATGGGAGTGCTTTAGCGGACAGGCACTGTCATTTGGGGAAAACCGAACTCGTCATGCGGCTTCCGAAAAGCTGCTTTCGGCGATTTCGGTTTTTGACTTTTTAAGTTCCGGTCTTGTAATCAGCTGACTCTGTCTTCGTCGTCCTGAAATTATTCGGAACCGCGGGAGTTTTCAGAAACCTATCAGGACACTGCGGCCCGGAACCACCATCTGCAATCAGGTCTGCCAAAATATCCCCGGAGCCCCTGAAACATAAATAACCGTCGGAATAACTGGCTTTCCTTCTCTCAGGGTACACACAGCTTCTCTGTCAAACCCGAGTTCTGTATAAAACATTCTTTCCTAAAATTGACATCCGTTCATTGTCCAATATCGGGAATCGGAACACCGGCAGTATTACTGCCTCAGTTCTTATCCTGTCACAGCACCTGTGTTAATCTGCATCCAATACAAAGTGCCAAAACCGCCTCAAAACAGTTATAATGCCCACTGTTCTCTGACTCTCCCTGTCTTCCTGAAAACTCGTATTCGGCAGGGAATTCTGAATATTAACCGGAATCTTTACATGGTCTATAAACTATCGCCCTTTGTAAAATGGGCCGGCGGAAAGACCCAGCTCCTCCATGATCTGGGACTTCGGATGCCGAAAACCTTTAATAAATATTACGAACCCTTCATCGGCGGCGGCGCCCTCCTTTTTAACATGCATCCCGCTCATGCGGTAATCAGCGACGTCAACGAGCAGCTCATCAATGTCTACCGTCAGCTCAAGGACAATGCCGAGGCGGTGATCTCCGAGGTCAAGGAGCTGGATGCCGTACCCTGCGACAAGGAACGCTACCTTGCGGTACGCGAAGACTACAATGCCAAAATCCAGGCGAACGAGCTGGATCCCCGGTGTGCGGCTCTGATGATCTGGGTTAACAAGCACTGCTTCAACGGCCTTTACCGGGTAAACGGCAAGGGGTTTTTCAACGTTCCCTACAACAACCGGGTAAAAGGATCTTCCATTGACGAGGAAAACCTGAGAAACATCAGTGCCTACCTCCGGGACAACAATGTCGACATTCGGCTTATGGATTTTGCCGAGGCGCTCCATGACGTTTCCGCAGGGGACTTCGTATATCTGGACTCCCCCTATGTCCCGGTCAGCGACACTGCCAGCTTTACTGACTACACCAGGGACGGCTTTACTCTGGAGGATCACCGCAGACTGGCCGGTGTTTTCCGGGAACTTACGGAAATGGGCGTCAAGGCCATGCTGAGCAATCACAATGTTCCTTTGGTTCACGAGCTTTACAAGGATTTCATTATTGACGAAATCGAGGTAAAAAGATTCATTAACAGCAATGGCTCCAAACGAATGGGAGAGGAGGTTATTATCACCAACTTCTATCCTGAATAGACAGCCCTGCCGTCCCGGGGCCCCGGGACGGCGTATCACCGCATTTCCCCCCAGCATATGTTCCCGGTTACGGATTTCCGAAATCAGAGATCGTGAGTATCTTCACAGAATTAAACCGATTCATGATAAAAATCATTCATATCAGCATATTTTGTCCATAATGGAATCCGTGTCCCCATTAATTCAAAGATTGCCAGATAATAAAGGAATTCCTATGCTAAAGAAGATTATCCCGCTGACTGCTGCCGTTGCCGCGCTGACCGTTTCCGCATTCCCGGCCACGGCGTCTGCCGATGACAGCGTAAAACAGATATCCCGGTATGACACCTATTTCAGGCCGTATTTCGGGGCCCGGCTGGGAACCGCCATCACCAGTGCCGATTCGGAGTGCCATCACTACAGTGTCTGCAACCTTGATGACGATGCGGTATTCACTGTCCATCCGTACGTCGGCATAAATGTTCCCTATACTTCCAGCGGCGTGATTGGAGGCCGTTTTGAGGTGGAAGGATTTTTTAATTCCAAATCCACATACCGTTACGACTCCCGGGATTACAGCAATGTGTATCACGACCGGCTGGAGGTATCCAGCAGCGGTCTCCTGATAAATACCTACGTGGATTTCTACACTCTTGACGGACTCGTCGCCCCATACGCGGGAGTCGGTATGGGCATTGTCTGGCATGATGCGGATCTTTACAGTCAGAACAGACACATTTCCGATAACCGGAATGATCTGGCCATGCAGGTCGGTGCCGGCGTCAATTTCAACTTTAACAGGCATGTGGCCGCAGAGCTTAACATGCGTTACACCAGCATGGGCAGGGTCTGGAACAAGACCTATGTTGATGACATAGACCTGGATTCCCTGGACTTTATGGCAGGACTCAGGTTTACCTTCTGATTTCCCGTTACTGAAACCGGAAAAGGGGCCACGGCGGCCCCTTTTTTTGTCATGCTGTCATAAACTGCCATTTGACGGCAGCCATCCTGCCTTCAGCGGAATCCCCGAACAGGCTTCATTACGCCGCACTTTCGGATTTTTCCGGAGTCTTGAGCCCGGTTCTCCCCAGCACCCGCATGAAAATCAGAAACGCACACAATGCCGTAACCAGAATATCTATTCCGAAAGGGATCATGGAGGTATCCCCCATAATTCCCATAAGAGGCATGGCCAAAGATCCCGTGGTATACACCAACACCCCGAAAATCCCGCTGGCGGCACCGGGCTTTCCCTTTCTGAGACTCATTATCACGGTAAAGGAAGCGGTGTTGAACAGCACGCTGAGAAAGGTATAGCACATGATTCCGGTAAGGAACCATGCCGGATTCGCGGGTACTGTCAGAGCCACAATAAAAATCTCCAGCGCCGGCAGCAGAATTGCCATCAGGGATGCTTTCACTATTGCCCTTTCCGAAAACTTCCGGGTCAGAAACCCGGTAACAAACGAGGCCAGTACCAGCAGACTGGAATTAAGCGAAAAAAACAGCGCGTATTCTCCCGGAGTAAATCCGTAGGTATTCTGGAGAAGATACGGAGAAGAGGAGAGAAAGCCGAAAAAGCCGGCAGTCATAAGACCGCTGGCAAAAACCAGAATGATAAAATCCCGGTTCCGAAATTCCCCCAGAGGAGCCAGCATGCTCCCCGCTATCTTATGAACTGTCGACTCTCCGGTCTTTTCCGGCACGAAGGTTTCCGGAGTTTTGAAGAATGACAGCGCCGTCAGGAGAATTCCCCAGGCTCCCATGGCAAAGAAAATGTACTCCCAGGGACAGTAATGAATGATCAGGGATCCGACCAGAGGCCCCAGCACCGGAGCAATTGAATGAATGCCCATCAGCACCGACATGGTACGGGTAAGCTCGCTGCCCCGAAAAACATCCACCGCCATGGCCCGGGCCAGCACGAGACCGCCGCCCCCGGCCACTCCCTGTATGAAACGGCAGGCCACCATCATGGGAATGCCTGTGGCAAAAGCGCAGAGCACCGAAGAAACCGCAAACAGGGAAAGCGAAATCAAAATCGGCCCCCGGCGTCCGACGGCATCGGAAAGCGGCCCTATGAAAAACTGCCCGCAGGCAATGCCCAGAAAGCATGAAGTCAGGGTCAGCTGCACCGCCGAAGGATCGCTTCTGAAAAAAACGGTGATTTCCGGAACACAGGGCAGATAAACATCCGTACACACCGGACCGAAAGCTGTAAGAAGTGCCAGAACCGTTATATAGGTGATCCGCGACCAAAAGTAATCACTTTTAAATGGCTGGTTCATAAACGAAAGCCTCTGTTGTACATGGTAGTTGCTCAGGCCATAAATAGTTTACAATGCTTCAAAATGAGGAATTTAGAATGATCTTAAGCATCTGTTACTACATAAACACTACAAGCTGGTTTAAAGACCAGTTTGAACAGTCTCGATGCTTACGTAATCAGGCTAGATTCTTCATTAAAGAACAGTATAATGCAAATCAGACTATTTTGAACTTAACTTCTTTAGAGAGAACCTTAAGAACTCAAGATCCGAATTTGAACTATTACAGAAAGCTCTGTAAGTCTAAACTTGCTCAAATGATTGTAATTCGTTTATATCAGGACTTTTCAGGGTTCTTCAGGGCAATTTAAGACTTTAAAGAACACCCTGAAAAATATAATGGAGAACCTGAACCTCCCAGGTACAAGGAAAGTCCTAATGCTTTGTACTTTGATTATCAGTCAATCAAAATCAAAGACCGTTCATTGTTATAAACAAAGAAGTAAAAATCCATATTCCTGATAACATCTTTAATGAATACAAGGTCAAGTTAGAGAACTTTAAAAACAATAAAGTTTATACCAAAATATAATAAAATCAAAGTCTGTATCTCCTATGAAACAGAAGAATCAAATTCTGATTTAAATCAAAATCAGTATCTGGGGATTGATTTAGGACTGAATAACTTCTGCAGCTGTGTTTCAGAAGATGACTGCTTTATAATCAATGGAAGACCATTAAAGTCTATAAATCAGTTCTATAACAAAAAAGTTTCAAAGTTAAAATCTGAAAGACCCTTAATCGGAGATAAACAGGACTTTAATTATAACAGATTCAATATCTTTAAACTCGGATTTAAGCGGGATTTAAAGATAAAAGACTATTTGCACAAAGCCTCAAGGCACATTGTAAACTTTTGTGTGGAACACAAAATCGGTACAGTGGTTCCGGGAAGAAACAAGCAATGGAAAGACTCCATTCAGTTAGGAAAAAAGACCAACCAGAACTTTGTTTCGATTCCATTCTGTAAATTTATAAATATGCTTAGGTACAAGTGCAAACTTGCAGGAATAGCTCTGGCGGAGCAAGAGGAATCCTACACCTCCAAGTGTGATTCTCTGGCATTGGAATCAGTTGAAAAGCACGAGGAATATAAAGGAAAAAGGACTTTCAGAGGCTTATTCAAATCATCAACAGGTAAAGTTTTAAATGCTGATATCAATGGTGCTTTGAATATAGTTAGAAAGTTCTTAAAAGTAGCTGATGAGTCTTTTGTAAAAAGGATAATCAGTAAAGGTCTATTCGTCAGACCACATATATTAACTTTCTAACCTTTAGAGGTTAATCACTATGAAATGTTTTAAAGCTGGATCAACACTGCTTTACAACAGAGCGAAACGCAAAATAATCCTCATTCTTTAAACTGTCTTTCCTGAAAACACAGTTAACCATGAATCCAAGCTTTGCCTGATCTTCTGGAAACTATGCCCCGGATGAGTCTTTGCCGTTTCCCCGCTTAATGAGCCGGGACAGCACCCCGGCGTTAAGGAGATCCTTGCGAAGCGAACCCAGAGTCAGCACCTCCGGAGTCAGCGGCACCGGTCTGACTGCCTTTACCGCCATATACCCGAGGCGGCTGGAATAAATCGCCGCGGCCACACCCTGTCCCAGGGCTGCCGAAAGCTTTCCGGTAACACCGGCCCCCACGGCGTCCACCACCGCATCGGTGGCCAGATCCGCCAGACCGATAAACACCAGATTTCTGGCGACTCTCCTGTAGAGCTGCATCCGCCCCCAGACGCCCGGCTTGAAACCGTAAACCTCGGCCACTTCCCTGATAAGACGGAGGGACCGGGCAAAGGTGAAAATCATGTCAAGCCAGGCCAGAGGACTCAGTGCCACCACCGCACCGTTTTCCGCGGAACGCCTGACAATAATCTCCCGGGCCCGGCGATCCTGATCCGCCAGAATGTCGGTTTCATACAGCCGGAACACCTCGTCGGCGGAAAAGTGGCTTTCCAGCCGGGAAACAAATCCCTGAAATGCCCGTCCCTTTCGAATCCCGGAAGCCCGGGCCATTTCCTCGCATAGTCTGAGTGCCTCGTTAAAGCTGCCTGATTTCCGGGCCTCCTTTACCTCCTCCCGGTGGCGATCCGCCTCCCTGAACAAAAGAACGGTGCCCAGCTCCCGGTACAGAAGCCACAGGGTTACCAGAAGGAGAAGCCCCAGACCAAACCCCGCTCCGTATCCCAGATACGGCGATTTGGCATAGGCGTCGGCAATCAGACTGACGATTTCAAGAGCCCCCCACCCGAATACAAAGAGAAGTCCCCACAGCACCGGACTGGTCCAGAATCTGGCCTTTTCCGGCACCGGATCCTCCTCAATGCCCAGATCCACGGTAGTGGCCACGGAAGCGGTATCAGCCGCTCCGGTTCGGGCTTCCAGATCTTCCGGAGCGGCATCCACCTCGAAGGAGGCAATGTTGTCGGAAGCCGTTTTTTCCGGAGTGTCTTCCCCCCTGAGCCGGGACAGGAGATCCCCGTCAAAAGCCTTCGGGGTTTCCTTTTCGTCCTCTATTACAAAGCTCCCCCGCATTTCCTCCTTCATAGCTTGTCCCCCAGAATATAGTGCAGCACCACATCCAGATTCATGGCGGGAATAATCCTGTCCGGCCCGAGTCTGGGCGGCCTAAGCGATCTGAAATCAAAATTCTTCTGAAAAAATTCCATGTCTGCCCGGGTCCATTTTGCAGGAATGCTGCCTGGAAAATACGGCTTGTCATCCTCGTATCCGGTGACCAGAATATCCGTGTCCAGATCGCCCTTTTTATAATGCCGGCATTCCGTGGCCCTGATGGAAGACAGCGTAACAAACTCTGCCCGGGACCCCGAAGCCCGAACGCTCTGCATGGCTCCCAGCACCATGGATTTCAGAAGCGACAGCAGGTTCTGATGCTGATCATTGGTGATATGATCCGCCTTGGAGGCAGCAAAGAGCACCCGGTCGATTTTAGGAAAAAACAGTCTGGAAAAGAAATCGCTGCTGCCGTAGCTGAAATGCTTCAGGAGCGTGTCAAAGGAATCATTGATGTCGTAAAAGGTCTCCCGGCCGCCCCGGAGTGCCTTGAGACAGTCCACCAGCACAATCTGCCGGTCCAGCCTCGAAAAGCATTCCCTGTAGAATTTGCGGACGATGCGATCCCGGTAGTAGTTGTACCTTTCCCTGAGGACGGCATACAGCGAGGAGCTTCCGGCGTCCCGGCCGGCCCCGGGAACCGGACAGGGAATAAACTCCAGTGCCGGAGCTCCCCGGAGTTCTCCGGGCAGCAGAAAACGCCCCGGAATCAAAAGCGCAAACCCTTGTTCCTTGCAGTTACGAAGCCAGGAGGTATAGGCCGCGACCGCATCGTGCAGAACATCCTCGTTAAGATCTCCCTGCCAGTCCAAAGCCGCTGCCGCCTTAAAAAAATCACCGCCGGGAACCACGCCGTCCAAAACCCGCAGTCTTTCCAGGCACTTGTCCGAAAAATCCTCGTACTCCATGTCCAAAAGCATGAGATCCATCAGCCACTCTCCGGGATAATCCCAGATATCCAGGAATATCCGCTGTTCCTCCCCCAGAAGATACCAGTGGCTGTTTTTATAGCGGATTTCCAGCCGGATCTCGCTGATGCCGTCCGTGGACTCCGGCCATACGGGAGGATCCTGCTCCAGCGATTTCATGATGGAGCCGTAGGGAAATCTGGTAACTGACATATCCCGGGCTTTGGCAATCCCGCCGTAGGTAATACCCATGGAGGTGTATTCCGGAAAACGGGGCATCCTTTCTTCATAGCCCTTGAGACCGAAGGCCGAAATGTTGTTTACGAGGGAAGTTATCAACGCTGTTTTGCCGCCCCGGGACAGTCCGGTAACGCCCAGCCGGATTTCCCGATCTCTCACCAGGGAAATTCCCTCCGATATAGTTGCGCCGACCTTGTCAAAAAGTAACATGATGCCACCACGCCTTGTTTTCTAAAGAAAGCCCCGGAAGAAATATTCCCGGGTCTTAATGTTTTCAGACCAGTTACAGACAATATTTTACAGTATTCGCCGCACGCTTTCCCGATTATGTCCCCGGAAATCGGACAAATCCCCGGAGACATCCGGAAAACAGTGTAAGACATTTTCAGATGATTTGTGAGATATTTGCCATATGAAATACGGATATCCTATAGGAAACGTTTTCAGCAAATTTTGGTATCATCTCATCACAAACCCTTGAAATCAAAGGGGTTGCGAAATTGTAAACAGTCCCTGCGGCGTAACATAATTGCAGAATCGGGACATGCATCACATTGAACCGTTCCTCAAAACATATAGAATCAGCGGTGCGGTGGAAGGAACACGGATGTTCCGGGGCGGATTTGCAGGAGGCAATACGCGACACCGGCAGTTTTCCGGAACAGGGACGTTCCACTATCCACGGGGCCTGTGAAAGGTCCCTTCCTTTTTCCGTTTCCTGATTTTCTTCCGTTTCCTGATTTTCTTCCGTTTCCTGATTTTCTTTTTACTTCAGCCGTCTTTTTTCCTTCCCGTTCCCATGCAGGTCTGGCAGTTTCTGCGGCATGCCCCATTAACAATGGTATGTTTTCGACACCAGGAGATATGAAACAAAAGCATACAATCAGGAGAACCGGCCGTCCCGCCTCCCCTGAGGATTCCGCCCATCCTTCGCGGACTCATCCTCCGGGGCCTCGCTCCCGCAAGGAGTCAACCCCCGAAGTCCTTAAAAAGCCCTCCGTCCTCCGAAACTCAGGAAAGAAGTGCGGGGACGCTGAGAGGATTCCCCGGATGCCGGGCTGACTTCCGGAACTGTCAAAATACCTGAAAAAAGAAGCAGTTTACAGGACTTCATGACCAAAGTTGAAATATTACATCACAGTTGGCAAAATACACGTGAACTTACCGGCAGGATAAAAGCAGAGGCGAAAAATGAGGCAATTCAATACAAATGCTGTATGTATACCTTCAAAGCACTATATGGTAGATCTGTCCTCTGTAACCGATGCCATAAAAAAACTGGTTGACGCTGAAAAATATTTTTCTATAAACCGTGCCAGACAGTACGGCAAAACCACTACACTGAATGCTTTGGAAAAGTCACTGTCAGAACAATACGACGTAATAAGTATTGATTTCCAGACCATGACCAGTGCTGATTTTTCCGATGAGAACTCATTTGCAAAGGGACTGGCCCGAATACTGTGCGATTCAAGGGATCTCATGAATATTCCGGTTCCGGACAGATATTATGAGCTTCTGCACTATCTCACAGCACAAAAAGAAGCAGCCACAATCAGCGATATCTTCAAAGTGTTTAACCAATGGTGTCGGGAGAACCCCAAACCGGTTGTTCTGATAATCGATGAGGTTGATACCGCCACCAATAATCAGGTATTCCTAGATTTTTTAGGGAAACTGAGAGCAAATTATGTAATGCATGCCAAAAATCCGAATTTTAAAATTTTTCAGTCTGTTATCCTTGCCGGGGTAACCGATATAAAGCATCTGAAGAACAAAATTCGCCCTGATGCCGACATCAAGGTTAGCAGTCCCTGGAATATAGCGGCAGATTTTGACATAGACATGAGTCTGTCGGAAAACGGCATCAAAGTCATGCTTGATGAATACGCAACCGAACATGGTCTCATGATAAATACTCCGGCAATTGCCAGATGCATCAGAGGATATACCAGTGGTTACCCGTATTTTGTCAGCCGTATCTGCCAGGTTATTGATACAAAACTCATTCCCGGGGTATTTGCCTCTCTTTCGGAAGCGTGGACACAGGAAGGAGTTGACGAGGCTGTAAAACGCATCCTGCAGGAAGATAACACCTTTTTTGATTCTGTGATGGGAAAACTGGTTAATATGCCCAATCTCAAAAATCAGCTGCGCTGTATCCTGCTAAAAGGTGAAACCATTTCTTACCTGCCGGATGACACAGAGCAGCAAATACTCAGAATGTATGGCTTTATCTCAAACATTCATAACACAATAGCAGTAAGCAACCGCATATTTGAAATGCGGCTTTATAACTACTTCATTGGCGAAAGCGGTAAAAATAACGATCTGCGGCAACTCGCAGTCGCTAACAGGAATATATTCATTAACGACGACGGAACGCTCGATGTTATCAAAATCATGGAGCATTTCATCAGTGAGCACAACGTTATTCACAGAGACAATACAGAACAATTCCTGGAACAGGAAGGAAGGGAAAGATTCCTTACCTACCTGTCCCCGATCATCAACGGAACCGGAACCTACAGCATAGAAGAACAAACCAGGGATCATAAAAGAATGGATGTGGTTATCCACTATCGTGGAAAACGCTACATCATTGAAATGAAGATCTGGCGCGGTGCGAAATACAATGCTGACGGCGAAAAACAGATAATGGAGTATTTGGATTACTTTGGTCTTTCCACCGGGTATATGCTGAGTTTCAATTTTAACAAGGACAAGAAATGCGGAGTCCGGGAAGTACGTATCGGAAACAAGCTGCTCTATGAAGGAGTGGTATAGGTTACAGGCACTTTTGAAACAGTTCCCAGATGTCATCCGCAAATTAAAATCGCCGGTGTTACCATGTTGCCGCAAAATGACTGATGTTTGTGCCGGTTTATTCCTGGTATTTGTCGGCCCTCGGAACCGGAGATGAATGACTCCGAAGGAAATGTCTGCCTTGACAGTACAGCACTGTCCATAGCAGCCAGGTGTTGAGGCATCTCCTGTTAACAAATGTTTTCGGCACAATGAACGAAGCTGCTCCTCTCCCTCCCCCGATCAGCCGCGCAAAAATATCATTCCGCGTTTTCCGGCAGAAATCTCCTGCGGAAAAGGATCTTTTACGGCACTCCGCCTAAAAATGATAAAATAACACCGGGTTCCGGATTCCTGTCATGCATTCCGAAACGGATCCGGCCCCCGTTTTCCGACAAGAACCGGCAACTGGTATCCCTGACCATGAGATTTCTGCTCTTCATTACTTTCCTGATCCTGCTTAACGGATTTATGCATGGCGCCGCGGCCGCGGAGCACGAAGGGGTTATCTACTGCTCGGAGCACGCCCTCCCGTATATGAATCCGCAGCGCTATCAGTATTCCCCCATTGCCTCCACGCTGGCCAAGGCGGTTTACGAACGGCTGATCGGCAGGGACAACAAAACCGGAGAAATCGTCCCCGGAGTCGGGAAGCTCACCAGGCTCTCCCGGGATCAGGTGGAATACACCTTTGTACTGGACAAAACCGTAAAATTCCACAGCTACGGCTCCTTTACTCCCACCAGGGAGCTTCAGGCCGATGACGTCATATTTTCCTTCAACAGAATGCGGGATCCCGGGAATCCCTTCTACGAACCCTTTGAAAACTTCCCCTACATCACCCGGACGGAAACTCTGAGCAATATCAAGGATATAGTGGCCATCTCGCCTCATGTGGTGCGCTTTATCCTGAAGGAGCCGGATCCGGATTTTCTGGATTTTCTGGCCATTGACAACAGCGTCATCCTCAGCAAGGAATATGCCGACTACATCCTGGCGCACAATCTGCCGCCGGAATATATCGACTACAACGCCGTGGGAACCGGCCCCTTCCAGGAGAGCAGCTTCATAAGAGAGCGCTATGTTAAGCTGAAGCCCTTCCCCGAATACCGGTTTGACAAGCCAATGATTAAAAAGCTGGTTATAAACCGCTCCTGGAAGATCAATAAAAGACTCTCCCAGATGTTCACCAACGAATGTCATATCATTTCCAACCCCTCGGCCAGCCAGCTGACCTTTATCGAACAGCACCGGGACAGAAAAGAGCTTAATATCTTCAACCGCAAGACCGTCAACGCCACCTTCATAATTTTCAACACCAGAAAGGATGTTCTTAGGAACCGGCATACCCGGAGAACCATTGCCGATGCCATCAATATCCGGGATCTTAACGAAGCGGTGTATTTCGGACTGGGACACTACATAATCGGAGCCCGGGCCGGAACCAACAACATATTCACCCCGGATACCGAGCCCTCCAGCGAGGAAAAGCTGGCCTCCGTGCTGGAGCTTCGCAGAACCCCTCTCAGGATCTCGGTTTTCGAATCGGAAAACGGCGGCGGCAATTATCAGATCAAGATCGCGGAAATTCTGAAATCAGATTTGGAGAGCATCGGTGTCAAGTCGGAAATTCACAAGTACCGAACTGATACCGGACTCCGGAAACTCCGCAGCGGAAACTTTGATGTGGCCATCATAAATGTGTATTCCAATCTGGAATCGGTTATCGCCCCGCTCCTGGCCTGCCGGAAAACAGTACGCCGCAGACAGTCAGATACCGAGTTCATGAACAATTTCACCGGGTGGTGCAATGTCTATTTTGACAACATCATGACCTCCCTCAAAAACCGAAGACTCAGCGATCATGAAAAAATGAGCCTGTATCTGAATGCCAGACACATTCTTCTGGAGGAAATGCCGCTGATCCCGCTTCTTTATTCAAGTAACCGCTACGTGGCGCTGGGCAATCTCAAGGGACTCCGTACCACCGCAGCCGGCGGTCTCGATTTCAGAAATGTCTACTTTGACGATGACAAACCGGCCGAATCTGCCGGAACCGCTCCTGCAAAAACTCCGGCAGTTTCCGGATCCGGAACGCCCGAGAATCCGGGCCGGACCGCAAAGGTCCAAAAAGACGTCTCCGCTCCGGCCCCTGACAAAGACAGTACCGCCCCGGCTTCCGACAAAGACAGTACCGCTCCGGCTCCTGACAGGAACAGGGCTCCGGCCAAAGGAGGCAGCTGATGCTGAAGTTTATTGCCCGCAGAATTCTTATTCTGCTGTTTGTCTTCTTTGTTCTTACCATCATCCTCTTCTGGATGCATATCAGACTAACCGAGTTTGATGCCGAAAGACTGGTCAGGGACTATCTGTACTTCACCGGTTCCATTGTCCGCGGCAACTTCGGCATCAGCACCGGATCAAAGCTGCCGGTAATCTACGAACTCAAAATGTATCTGCCTTCCACTTTGGAACTGATATTCTTTTCGTTTGTTCTTTCCTTTGCAGTAGGCACCGTTACCGGAATCGCCGCCGGTCTCAACCATCACTCGGTTTTTCTGAAGGGAGTAACCGCCGTTTTGCGGCTAACCACCTCCTTCCCGGTGTTCTGGCTGGGACAGATGATGATAACTATTTTTGCCGTGGAGCTGAAGCTGGTACCCACGTCCGGAAACATCAGCCTGTTCTGCGAGGTCCCCCTGGTGACAGGAAGCATCTTCATTGATTCGCTCCTCACCATGGATCCCGAAAACATCAAAAGCATGCTGAATCATCTGGTACTTCCGGTGATCGTGCTTTCGTTCATGCCGGCCACCCAGTTCTATCTCCTGGCACGGCGGGCTTCTTTCACCATCTCGGAAATGGACTTTATCAGAATGGCCATTTCACGCGGACAGAGTCAGTTTTTTCTGGCCAGAAAGCACATTTTTCTGAACATCATTCCCTCCATCCTCCCGAAAATCAAGATCATCCTGTGCAATCTGTTTTCGGCAACGATTCTGGTGGAGGTGGTTTTTGAATGGCCCGGCACCGGGATCTGGATCTCCACGGCCGTGGAGCATTCCGACAATGCCGTGCTGGAAACGGCAATTTTTGTACTGGCGATTATTTTTCTCCTGACAAACACCCTGATAGATATCATGGGGGAGGTGTTCTTTCCGGAAAAGCGCCGCATCAACCTCAATATCTGATGCCGGGAGATGCCGCTTTTTTTTCGGGCGGCAATGTATGAAACAGAAAAACAGGGGTAAAATTAACAGGGGCAGTTCGCAGGGGAACACCGGCGGCATCACCGAATGCCTGAACCGGCCCCCGGAATCAGGATACTTTCATGAAATACCAAAACTATGACAAAGTGCTGTCAGACCGGCAGATATTCTGGCATTTCTACAAAAAAAGCACTGCCGACGTCATCGGTCTTATTGTGCTGTTTCTGATACTGACCGTGATTTTTGTAATCCC
Organism: uncultured Ruminobacter sp.; assembly: GCA_902776415.1. GTDB lineage: Bacteria > Pseudomonadota > Gammaproteobacteria > Enterobacterales > Succinivibrionaceae > Succinimonas. The sequence goes on along the minus strand of CACYPY010000044.1, from coordinate 3,209 downwards.
GTATTTTGTGAACATGGATCCCTACACCCAGGATATCACCAAAAGACTGCTGCCGCCCTCCTGGGTTGACGGAGGAGAACTCCGGCACTTTCTGGGCACTGACGAATTCGGCAGGGACTTTCTTTCCAGGTTGCTGCACGGCGGCGCCAATACCATTTCCTACGCATTTCTGGCCACGATTTCCGCTGCCGTCGCCGGAATCGCCCTGGGCATCATGACCGGCATCGACAGACATCATGTTCGCAGCAGTCTCGTCAGGCACTCCTTCGACATCATCTTTGCGGCGCCTTCCATTCTGATAGTTTTCGTGGTGGTTTCCATCCTCTCCCCGACGCTGCCCCATACCGCCCTGGCCATCGCCATCTCGCTTCTGCCGCGCTTTATCCACACCACCTACAATGCTGTCAAGCATGAAATCGTGAAAGACTACATCAAGGCCAACAATCTGGACGGCTCGTCATATCTCCGGCTCACCATGGAATGCATTGTCCCGAATATTCTTTCGGTTATCACCATCAACTTCTGGGAGGCTTTTGCCGTGGCAGTACTGGACATCAGCGCCATCGGCTACCTGGGACTGGGGGCTCAGGCTCCGGAACCGGAATGGGGCAGCATGCTCATCTCCGGTATGGACCTCATCTACATCGGCAACTCCAAAGCCATCATTCCCGGCATTGCCATCGGCATTACCATTGCGGCCATCTCTCAGGTGGGACACGGCATCGGCAGAGTTCTGACAATGGGAGAAAAAAAATGGCTTTGATTGAAATTAAAAATCTGTCCATTTCTCTCAAGACTCCAAACGGACTGGTTCCCATCTGCAAAAATCTGGATTTCTCGGTAAACGAAGGGGAGATCGTGGGGCTTATCGGAACCTCCGGTGCCGGAAAAACTCTCATCTGCAAAGCCATTGCCGGCATTCACAGCCGCGATCTGGAAATCAGTTTTGACCGCTACCGCTTCGACAACATCGACATTACCGGAAAGGATCTGCCCCAAAGAAGGAAGTTCCTGTCGGAAAGAGTCGCCATCATGCTGCAGAACGGCACCCGCAGTCTGGATCCCCTGATGACCATCCGGGAGCAGATGACCGAGAACCTTCCGAACTCTGCCCGGCCCCGCAAACTGTGGAAACGGTTCTTCTGGAAGAAGCGCGAGATCGACATTCTCCTCCACAAGGTGGGATTCAAGGATACCAAAGCCATCCTGAACGCCTACCCCGGCGAACTCTCTGATGTCCAGTGCCAGAAGGTGAACATCGCCATGGCTCTGGGAAGGAAGCCCAGACTTCTCATTGCCGACGACCCCGTAAGCACCATGACGGCACTGTCCCAGCTGCAGATCTTGCGGCTTATTGACAGCCTGAACCAGAACAATCACGTTTCGGTGATTTATGTGTCCAATGATTTGGGACAAATAGCCCGGCTCATGGATCGCATCAACATGATCTATTACGGTGAAATCGTGGAGCAGGGGCCTACGGAGCAGATCCTCAAGAATCCGCACCACCCCTTCACCAAAATCATGCTGGACGCCATCCCCGACATGGGGGCCGGATCCCGCCGCAAATCCTTTTTCAAGGCTCCCGGGGGCGATCATCCGGACTTTCAGCACCCGCCGGTGGGATGCCCTCTGGGAAGCCGCTGTCCCTGTGCGGATCGGGAATGCAATATAAAGCCCCCGCAGACCCGGGTTAAAAACGGCTTCTACTGCTGCCATTTTCCTCTCAATACTTAGGAATCAGCCATGGCCTACACCATAACCCCGAAATTTCTGCAGGTAAAAAATCTTTCAGTGTTTTTCAGCACCGGCAGGTATTTCTTTCTCCAGAAAAAGCGCTACGCCCTTTCCGACATTTCATTCACCCTGAAACAGGGAGAAACTTTGGCCATTTGCGGCGACGCCGGTTCCGGGAAATCCACCCTGCTGCAGATACTAAACGACAGCAATGCCGCCTCCTACGAGGGAGAGATTCTGCTTTATGAAAAGAATATCCGGGATTACGACCGCCGGGATCGGGTATCCATAATCAGGATGATGTATCCTGACCCGGATACCGCTCTCAACCCTCACATCAGGGTATACAAAATCCTGGAAATGCCGCTTTCCATGAATACCGGTCTTTCCCCGCGAGAAATAAAGAAGCGCATCAGTGTGACCGCAGAATACGTAGGACTCCGGGAAGAACACCTGAACTGCTATCTCCACATGCTGACCGATATTCAGAAACTCCGGCTGTCCCTGGCCAGAGCCCTGGTGCTACGACCGCAGGCTCTCCTGGTGGACTCCTCTGTGGAAAAGCTGGATGCGGTGCTGCGAATGGATTTCTACAACATGTTCCTGGATCTCCAGAAACGCTACCGGATGTCCCTGATAATCTGCCTCAATGATCTCTGCGCCATCAAGCATCTGGCAGACAAGGTGCTGATTCTGGATCACGGAAAAGCCGAGGAATTCGGAAGGGTTGAACCCATGATTTACAGCCCCCGGAGCGATCTCACCCGGAGAATCGTCCAGAGCTATAACCACGAATACCGTTGCGTCCACAGCGCAGCACCGGCTGTGGCACGCCCCCTGGGCGTTATTACTAAAAACTCTGACTGACTTCGGTTTTTTCAGTTTTGTCATGACGCCGGTCTCTCCTGCATTCCCGCTGTCCTGAAGAATGTGCTGCCCCTGGTCAGATCTCCGTCGTACTGAAGGCACTTCGCTTCCTGTCGGGAAAAGTTACCAAAAAACATATTTTCACCGGAAAATGCATTATTATTGCAGCTATTGGTGACAATATGATAAATTTAGTTACAACAATATCTGACAATCTGATTCTCAATACCTGCCATTACAATTATCATGGCACCAAAAAGCGGAAAACAAATTAATGAACAATATAATCTCGGAGATGTTAAAAAATAATGACCGCCTGACTATAAACAATCGCAAAAACAGCATCAAGGAAGCAGTACAGGAAATAGTACTATGTGCACTTTCCAAATCCGGCTTTTTCAGCTCTGCCGCATTTTACGGAGGTTCGGCACTCAGAATCTTTCACGGGCTTGAACGTTTTTCCGAGGATCTGGATTTTTCTCTGGAAGCTCCGGATCCGGAATTCGTTCTGGATCCCTGGCTGCCGGCACTTGAACAGGAACTCATATCCTATGGCTTCAAATTTAAGGCGGAACGCAAAAATAAAACACATGATTCTGCCATCC
>CACYPY010000043.1 GCA_902776415.1 uncultured Ruminobacter sp. | reverse complement strand
GGAAATTCCTGTAGGAATGATTCATTTTTGAGCATGTCCATGACGAGAAGCGTCCATAATCTTGAGGAAGAAATACTCGTCATCAGGGTACCCGTAACCAGCTCTTCTTATAGTCTTAATCTTGTTGTTAAAGCCCTCAATTTTCCCGGATGACAGATTGTACTTTGCGAACGTCACTATTCCATCAATGTGATTCTTAAGAAGCCGGCCAAATTTCTTAAAATGTTCGTTCTTGGTTTCATCGCACATGATAATAATCACTTCAATCTCCCACTGCATTTCTTTCATCGTCTTCCTTCTTGGGGGCATGCCTTCTTCCGTAACCATGGGATTATAAGCCTCTGACAAAGCTTCTTTGACAACATCTGTTGCCAACAGCAGCTCATTGTCTGCCAGTATTCCCCTCAGACGGGCTTCTTGTCCCCCGTACCGCTGAGTTTCCGGAAAGTTGAACAGCTCGCTGCCTTTGCGACGTACTGTCCCTGCTTTTTCATCAGCTTTTTGCAGGTTCTCCTTTTTTTTGCCCAGAATGTATTTTGACCGTTTGAGACGGGCCGCTTCTTCCTTTCTGCCTTCATCAATAAGCCGTTTCTGTTCGTCTTTCCTTACCTTGGCAATAACGTCCTCATTGAAATGCTTTACGATATGGAAACGGTCAAAAACTATGTCAATATGAGGACACTTCTCCTTGAAGGCACTGGCAAAGTCAGCGTTCATATCACAGGCAAGGCATACCACATGGGACATCCATTCCAGGCCCACATGTTCTATAAAATCATAGACAATCTTCTTGGTTTTGCCGGGAAGAACCCACAGGACCTCTCCGGTTTCCAGATCCATTATGTGGGTTGCATACTTGTTGCCGTCATGAAGCTTAAACTCATCTATGGCAAGGTACCGGGAGTATCTTTTAGGCTTCTTCAGAACCTTGCCTTCACCATTGACCGTGTAAAGGTTGTTGAGCCGTTTTTTATCAATCTCCTTGATCGTTTTGGGATTAAGACCTGTTATCTGACTGGCCTGCTTTAGTGTGAAGGAACGCTCCATCAGCAAGCAGACATAACGCTCTAAAGCCGTTGTTATACAATGATCCTGCGCCTTAAATGGTATTGGCTGTTGTTTGGTACAGCCACATGATGGACAACAATACCTGGCTCGCTCAACCTCAATTTCGGTTCTGTCTGCGAATACGTGCATCACGGGGGTATGAATCAGGGTAATTGAGGTTGTGCCATGCTGATGCATTACTGTGCCACAGAGTGGGCAAACATGCTTCTCCGTGGACGCTGCCATCTGTCCCTTAATTGACAGGATATTCGCCACAAAAGATCTGTATGCCCGCGTAACGATTGTGGCCTTATCAACAACACTTTGAACAAAACCGGTTAACATTGCAGGAATCGTGATAGAATTAAACATGGCTTTTCTCCTTGGGTTACTGTTTTGATCGACGCAATTCTAAGGGGGAAAGCCTTTTTAATCCACAACATTTACTCATCAAAGCCTTTTCTTGTCAGTCTTTGCCGGTTCTAATCCTCATATCATTTCTGCACGGGGCAGTATAAGGGGTGAGAAGGGGAGAATCCCCTTCAATCATTAACAGGAAGGCGCCGCAGGCGGCTTCCCTCTCAATCAATAACTTTCGATTCTTCAAACTTATCCAGACTGTTTGATACTGGGTACATCGCACTGGTTAAAAATCAACCGCCTACAGAAATTTCCTTAGAACCAAAATTTTTTACGGTACTATCCCGACCGTTATCAGCAGTTTGCTGCTTGTGGTGATTCTCGTGATGTCTCTGCCCCTCACCGACCGGGCAAAAAGCATTTTTGCGAGAACCGCTCACCCATCCTATGCCCACATGGTCGGCGGTATTCATACAAAATGTCTGATTCTGCTCATTGCGGAAATCATTTCCGTACTTGCGGGCATTGCAGGCAACAGCATTGCACTGTCAATGCTGCCGGAACTTAATGAGGAAGAGGATCTGATCCCGTTGCTTCTGATCGTTCCGATCCTGCCGTTTATCTCCCTGATAATCGCCATCCTTCAATTTTACTGCTTCTTTCGTCTGTTCACCGTCACCAATGCGATAATCAGACTGTCTTCCGGAGCCAACATTCCTTACAAACCGGGATCGAAAGCCGTGGTATGGAGCATCATCCTGGGGATTCTGATGGTCGTTTCCGTACATTTCAGTCTTCACATCGGTCCCTTAAATTTGAATCTCTGAAATCTTAATTTACAGACACCCGATTCAGAGCCTCCCTGAAAAATGCAATTCCGGCAGTCCGGCTCCGGATCTGCCGGAAAAAGCGAACTCAATGACAGAACAACCGGAATCACATTGAAGTAAAAGGAGGCGTTATGCCGGGAATCCGTGGCATTAGGCTGATCCGGCACTTAAGCAGTCCGGATTCCCCGTGCGTAAAACGCGGCTCTGTTATCCGTAGCCTCGGGGGATACCTGCCGAATGACATGACGTCACACGGACAGGATTCTGACGAAAACTTTCCGTTTGCGCCGGACTTTCCGGCCCCGCATTTCCGAATGTTGCCGTAAGGAGTGCATAACAGTGATAAAGAACTGCCGGATAACCCGGATCCGGAAGCATCCGAAGTTCACCTGAGAATTAAGATCGTAATCCCGGCAAAGGCATCTGTCCGGGATCCGGGGGAATTATTTGTCCTCCTTCTTCTCTCCGAAGGCCTCATCAAGAGCATCCTGAGTGGCCTTGAGACTATCATCCAGGGCCCCCTTGACCTGCTTTTTGGCATTGTCTATCTGATCCCGGACATAGTTGTGGGCAAAGCTGTTCAGCTGATCCGGATTCTTGCCGCAGATATCACGATCCATTCCGGAGTTGAAGGTAACCATGTTTTTAACCTTCAGGAACTTCTCCACATCGGCGGCATCGCCGGCATTCCGTTTCCGGATTTCCCCGATAACCTCGCTGAGACTTGACTTATAGAACTCCTCGGAAGAACAGTCCACCTGGGGCTGACAGCCGGACAGGAGAATCAGCGCAGCCGTTCCGAATAATGCAGCAGAAATTTTCATATCTTCTCCAAAAACAAAAAAAAGAAGGAGAACCAGCGTTCTCCCCCCTGTATAAATTTAATTAAAAACCTGTAGCATTATGCTGCCAGTGCACTCTTTGCCTTCTCAACGAGCACAGCAAAAGTGGACTTGTCATATACTGCTATGTTTGCAAGGATCTTACGATCGATTTCAATGGAAGCCTTCTTAAGACCGCAGACAAATCTGCTGTAAGAAAGACCGCACTGACGGGCAGCAGCGTTGATACGAACTACCCACAGCTGACGGAACTGACGCTTCTTCTGACGACGATCGCGATAAGCATACTGACCAGCCTTGGTAACAGCCTGCACTGCCACACGGTAAGTACGGGAACGAGCACCGTAATAACCCTTGGCAGCCTTTAAGATCTTCTTGTGACGTGCACGAGCGGTAACACCGCGTTTAACTCTTGCCATTTTTGACTACTCCTTCCCTTTATGCGTACGGTAACAGATTTACAATGTTGCGCAGATCAGACTTGTGAACTGCGGACATAGCACGTAAATGACGCTTACGCTTGGTGGACTTCTTGGTCAGAATATGACGGTGGTTACAGTGTTTGCACTTGAAGCCGTTAGCGGTCTTCTTGAAACGCTTGTGCGCACCTTTATCGGTTTTAATCTTAGGCATTGTATAAAAACTCCGCATTGTTAAAAACACACGACAGACTCGGTGATCCTGAGATACTTGAGAACCTGATCTGTCACTTCTTCTTCGGCGCAAAAACCATCATGGCCTGCCGCCCTTCGAATTTCGAAGTGCTTTCGACCACTGCAAGGCCCCGTTCCTCACAAAGTTCTTTTTCAATACGCTTCATGATGTCCAGTCCGATGTCCTGATGGGTCATCTCCCGGCCGCGGAATCTCACAGTAACTTTGGCTTTGTCGCCATCCTCAAGAAAGCGAACCAGGTTGCGTAGTTTTACCTGATAATCGCCTTCATCAGTTCCAGGACGGAATTTGATTTCCTTGACCTGAACCTGCTTTTGTTTCTTTTTCTGCTCCTTCAGAGCCTTGCTTTTCTCGTAAAGATACTTGCCGTAGTCCATTATCTTGCAGACAGGAGGATTGGCACTGGGACTGATTTCCACCAGATCCACGCCTTCCTTCTCAGCTATCTCCCGGGCAGCGCTCGGGCTCATCACCCCCAGCTGACTGCCGTCCGCACCGATAACGCGGATCTCGCGACATCTGATTTCGTCGTTAATCCGGGTTTTGTTGGCCAACTGCTTGTTGCCGCTTTTCTTGACGTTGTTAATGGTCTTTCTCCTCACGATTTACTAAGCCGCGCGAAATGATATCCTTTTTAATAAAAGAAATCAAGTCCTCAATTGAAAAAGCTCCTAAATCCTTGCCGCTTCTGGTTCTCAGAGCCACAGTGCCTGATTCGACCTCCTTGGCTCCGCAGACCAGCATAAAGGGAACTCTCATCATGGTATGTTCGCGCACCTTATAGCCGACCTTCTCGTTACGGAGGTCGGTCTTGACTCTGATACCGGCCTGATCCAGAGTATCGGCCACCTGTCTGACATAGTCAGCCTGATCATCTGTAATGCCCATTACCACGGCCTGTACCGGAGCCAGCCAGGTGGGGAATGCCCCGGCATACTGCTCGGTAAGGATTCCGATAAATCTCTCCAGGGACCCCAGAACGGCACGGTGAATCATTATCGGGGTGTGCTCCTTGCCGTCCTCGGCAATGTACGTGGCACCAAGACGGGCCGGCAGGAAAAAGTCCAGCTGCACCGTGCCGCACTGCCAGGCTCTGCCCAGACAGTCATGCAGGGTGAACTCAATCTTCGGACCGTAGAAGGCGCCTTCGCCCGGCTGGTACTCAAATTCCAGACCGTTCTGCCTGAGAGCCTCGGCCAGATCCTTTTCGGCCTGTTCCCACATGGCATCGTCGCCGATACGCTTTTCGGGACGGGTGGACAGCTTGATGTCGATCTTCTCGAAATTGAAGTTCGAGTAGATGTCATAAACCATCTTTATGCAGCCGCTGACCTCGGACATAATCTGGTTTTCGGCACAGAAGATGTGAGCATCGTCCTGGGTGAAGCCGCGAACGCGCATAAGTCCGTGAAGAGCTCCGGAAGGCTCGTTGCGATGACAGCTTCCGAATTCCGCCATTCTTATGGGAAGATCCCTGTAGGAACGGAGCCGGGAGTTAAAAATCTGAATATGTCCCGGGCAGTTCATGGGCTTGATGGCATATTCCCGGTTTTCGGACCTGGTGGTGAACATGTTTTCGGCATATTTGTCCCAGTGTCCGGAACGTACCCAAAGAGAACGATCCATCATTCTCGGGGTATTAACCTCGATGTATTTGTACTGATGCAGCTTCTCGCGGACAAAATTCTCCAGAATTCTGAAGATGGTCCAGCCGTCATTGTGCCAGAACACCAGTCCCGGAGCCTCCTGCTGGAGATGGAACAGATCCTGGCGGGGGCCGATCTTGCGGTGATCGCGCTTGGCCGCCTCCTCCAGACGCTGGAGATATGCCTGGAGCTCTTTCTTGTCGGCCCATGCCGTGCCGTAAATGCGCTGCAGCATCTTGTTATTGGAATCGCCGCGCCAGTAGGCTCCGGCAATCTTCAGGATCCTGAAATTTCTCAGGAACCGGGAATTCGGCACATGCGGACCGCGGCACATGTCAATATAGTCCTCATGATGATAAAGTGCCGGATGATCGTCATGGGAAATATTCTCTTCCAGAATCAGCTTTTTGTAAGGCTCGTTTCTCTCGTCAAACACCTCGTGAGCCCGATCCCAGGAAACCACCTCCTTGATTACAGGGTAGTTCTTCTCGGCACACTCGTACATCTTCTTTTCCAGAGTGGCCAGATCCTCCTCGGTCAGACTGTGATCAAGATCCACGTCGTAATAAAAGCCGTCCTCAATTACCGGACCGATGGCCATCCGGGTTTCCGGCCAGAGAGACTTGATCGCCTGTCCCAGAAGATGGGCACAGGAGTGTCTGATAATATCGATGCCTTCCTTGTCCTTCGGAGTGATGATGCAGAGGGAGCAGTCCTCCGAAATAAGCTCACAGGCATCCACGGGTTTGCCGTTTACCTTCCCAGCGACACAGGACTTGGCTAAACCAGCGCCAATGCTCTCTGCCACCTCGTAAACGGTTACAGGCTTGTCAAAATTTTTAATGCTTCCGTCAGGAAGAGTAATTGCAGGCATTTATATAACCTCACGCATGCCGGTACGGACCAAGTACCGCTGCATGCTTCTTGCAAAAAAGGGGATAATCCCCGGAACCGGAAGAAAAACTTCCACCAAACAAAACGAACAGCTGACAACTATAGTAGGGTACCGGGACGGTGTCAAGCCTGTAGCTTTCTTCACGTTCCCGGATCGTAATGCCCGGCTGCCGGCCACAAACATCCGGCAATATGCTAGAATAATCCTGTCCTGCGCTTTCGCGGTTACGCCCCGACAGCGACCGTTCGCGTTTTCAGGAGCCGGAGTGACGTTTTCAGGAATCGGAAGTCAATGAATTTTGATTACAGACAGTTAAGACATCAGCTTTTGGTAATTTTCGCCTGCGGGCTCTTTTATTTTTCCCTGTCGCTGCCGTTTATTGATTTTTTCCGTCTTTCCGAAACCACCGAAGTGCGCCCCTACTGCGTGCTTCCCTTTTTTCTGTCCCTTATTTTCGGCCTTCCGGGGGCAATCGGCACCGCCATCGGGAACATTTTTTCCGACATGTACTACGGTGGCATGGATTACAAGATCTTCATTCTCGGTTTCAGCTTCCAGATTATCTACGGCTACGGCGGCGCGCGGCTCTGGAAATTCATGAGAAGGCGGGAAAACAACATTTTCCGTCTCGACAAGGTTTCCAAAATCGCTCAGTACCTGCTTATTATTCTTCTGATGAGCACTGTGATAACCGTCATGGTCTGGACCACCCTCAACAGATTATACGATCTGCCTTTTTTCGGTCTCGGCTTCCTGAGCACTCTTTTGAACCACCTGATATTCTTCGTCATCATCGGAATTCCGTTTTTTGTCGGGTATTCCTGTTATCTCCAGAATAACAACCTGGCGGCGCATCCGGCAGACGGAAAAACCTATCTGTTCTCCCTTACCGAAAAGTTTATCCTCTTCTTTCTGCTGATCTCCCTGATTATTTCCCTGATCGTTTCTGCCGGATCCTATGTTTTCTTCACCTCCTATAATCTCTACGATCAGACTACCATGTGGAGCTACATCTACATAATCAGCGGCATTGTTCTTTATGTCTGCCTCTGGCCCACTCTTATCGTGCTCCGGAACGTGGAGAACCAGATTTCCAGCCCCATCGAGGATCTGGCCGCCATCGGCAGGGATTTCGGAGAGCTTAACAACATCGGAGACGAAATCAACAGGATTAATTCGGTTACCGGGCAGTACGTGGTATTCAACTCCGAGGTGGGAACTCTGGCAAAATCGTTCCAGACACTGTCGCATAAGCTCGAAGAATACATTATGAAGCTCACCGCCATATCGCAGGAGCAGACCAAGGTGGCAACCCAGCTCAATATCGCCAGGGAAATTCAGAACGGCGTCTTTCCGGAACCTCAGAAATTCCGGGAAGTGGATTTCTACGCCGCCACCCGCCCGGCCCTGCAGGTGGGAGGCGATTTCTACGACTACTTCAGAATCGGGGAAAACAAGGTCGGCTTTGTGATTGCGGACGTTTCCGGGAAAGGTATTCCCGCCTCGCTGTTCATGATGGTCTCCAAAATCATCATTCAGAAAAATCTGGAAGACGGTCTTACCCCGGGACAGGCCCTGACCAAATCCAATAACGAAATCTGCCGCAACAACCGGGCTGACATGTTTGTTACCGTATTCTGCGCCAGACTGGACCTCACTACCGGCATTCTGGAATACTCCAGCGCCGGGCATGATCACCCGATTGTGTCCGTAAATAACGAAGATTTCACAATATTGGAGAATAAAACCGGTTTTGTGCTTGGGGAGATAGAGGATGTCCGATATACTGACGCTGCACTGGCACTGAACCCCGGGGATATTGTTTTTGTCTATACGGACGGTATTCCCGAGGCCGTGAACGAAAACAATGAACAGTTTGGATTCGAGAGAACAGTATTGTCGCTTAACGACTCCCGCGGCAAAAGCATGAAGGATCTGTGCGAAACGCTCGTAAAATCCATTGACGCCTTCAGGGGAGATGCCAAACAGTTTGACGATATCACTATGCTTGCCATCAGAAAAAACTGATATAACGGAGCGCGGATCATGATAATTGAAAAAGAATTCAAATCCGACATAGATTCTCTTGACGAGATTCAGGATTTCATCAGCAAGGCGGCCGCAGACTGCGGCATTCCCGAGAATATCGTTCTGAAGCTCAACATCTGCACTGATGAGATTGTGTCGAACATTGTGAAATACAGCGGCGCAGAGGAGATTTCTCTGAAGTTCGTCTCCGGCGACGACGGCCGCTCCTTCTGTTCCATATGCTATATTGACAACGGAAAGCCCTTCAATCCGGTAACGGAGACAAAGGAACTGGATACTTCCGTCCCGCTGGAGGAACGCGAAGAAGGAGGCATGGGGGTGTTCATCGTCAAGAAGATGACAAAGTCCGTTACCTACAAAAGGGACGGCAACTGCAACATATTTACCATCAGCATCTAGCAATGCACCTGCAGGGCGCCCCACGATGCCGGAAAAAAGGTATTTTACTGCGGACACTCCTTTTGCAGGCATTTTAATTCTTGGAGAAGAATCATGGAATTAACCGGAAGAATTGAGACCTCCAACGCCGAGGAATGGAAAGAAAAAATAATTGCCGGTATCCCGGAAAGCGGAGACTATGTACTGGAATGCAGCAGGCTTTCGTACATTTCCTCCTCCGGTATCCGCATTATCATAAAGGTTTACAAGGAACTTAAAAAACGCGGCAACAAACTGATCATCACCAACGTTTCGCCGGCGGTGATGGAAGTGCTGGATCTTACCGGAGTATCCGAATTCGTAACCTTTAATTAGCCCCGGAACTGCCCGGACAAAGGTTCCCCTGACAAACCCCGGTCTCTGTTCCCGGAGCACTTCTGAAAAACTGCTGTCTGTTTATTTTTCCGGCCGTCCCCCAAAAAAAATCAGGACGGCCGGATTGTTTCCCAGACTTCTTTTCCGCATCCCGGATTTCCGAAATGTGATACCCGAACTTCTGCGGCCGGGGCTTCCGAAACTGCCCCGCTTCCGGAAGCCCCGTTTCCGGCCGCCTGACTAAGACCGAATCTTATCAATTCTGATAGCGCATACCTTGTACTCCGGTATACGGGCGTACTTGTCAAGAGCGGCATTGGTGAGGATGTTGGCAAAACCGTCCGCAAAGTGGAACGGCATCCATGTCTCGCCGGGAGACACCTTGTCGCTGACCCGGGCCTGAGATTCAATGGTACCTCTCCTGGATGTCAGTCTGACCTGCTCCAAATTGGAAATTCCCAGTCGCGCGGCATCCTCGGTATTGATCTCGATAAAGGAATGGCCTTCCTTTTCCACAAGTCCGCGGGTTCTTCCCGTCATGGCCATGGTGTTGTAATGATAGAGAATGCGCCCGGTCATCAGAATAAACGGGTAGTCGCTGTCAGGAAGCTCCTGGCTCTCGCAATAACGGGCGGGATAGAGCCAGCCCAAACCGCGGGTGAACTTTCCGACATGAAGAATGGGAGTTCCCGGATGATCCTTCGAAGGGCACGGCCACTGAATGCTTTCCCCGGCATCAAGACGGCGATGACTGATTCCCGCAAAGCTCGGGGTCAGACTGGCAATTTCATCCATAATCTCGTCGGGGCGCAGGTGCGGCTGCGGGTATCCCATGCGGTTCATAAGATCAATGAAGATCTCCGTATCCGGCCGCATCTCCCCTTCCAGGGTTACCGCCTTTCTGACCCGCTGCACCCGCCGCTCCGTATTGCTGAAGGTGCCCTCCTTTTCGGCATAGCTGACTCCGGGAAGGATCACATCGGCATACTGAGTGGTTCTGGTCATGAAAATCTCGGACATCACCAGGAAATCCAGACTTTCCAGTGCCTTTATCACATGCCCCTGGTCGGGATCGGTAACCACCGGATCCTCCCCGAAGATAAAGAGCCCCCGCACCTCCTTCCTGATGGCGGCCGGGAAGACATCCGTGGCATGGAGCCCGGGCTTTCTGCTGAGCCTGACATTCCAGGCCTTTTCAAACTTCTCGATGACGTCCTCGCGGGTAATCTTCTGATATCCCGGCAGGTCCCCGGGAAGCGCCCCCATGTCGCAGGCCCCCTGTACGTTGTTCTGACCTCTGAGAGGATTAACACCGCAGCCGCTCTTTCCCAGTTTTCCGGTGATCATGGCCAGATTGGAAAGAGACATCACCCCTTCGGTTCCTGTGGAATGCTCGGTAACCCCGAGACAGTAGATAATCGGTGCTTTGGCAGCCGTGGCATACATTCTGGCCGCCTCCCGGAGATGGTCGGGATCAATATGGCAGATCTCCGCCACCTTCTCCGGAGTGTAATCCCGGACGATTTCGCTGAGCTCCTCGTACCCTTCGGTTCTGGTTCGGACAAACTCCATGTCGGCCAGTCCTTCGGAAATGATAATGTTTATCATGCCGTTCACAAAGGCCACGTTGGTACCGGGCTTCAGCATCAGGTGAATGTCGGCCATTCTGGAAAGGCCGATTCTCCGGGGATCCGCCACAATAAGATGCGCCCCCTTTCTGACGGCCTGCCGGATCTGCATCCCGATAACCGGATGAGCTTCCTCGGGATTGGATCCCACCAGAAGAATCAGATCCACATCCTCCGTGATATCGGATATGGGATTGGTCATGGCTCCGGATCCCAGGGTCATGGCCAGTCCCGCCACCGTGGCGGAGTGGCAGACCCGGGCACAGTTATCCACATTGTTGGTGCCGAAGGCGCAGCGCACCATTTTCTGAAGCATGTAACAGTCCTCATTGGGCGAGCGGGAACAGGCAAAACCTGCCAGCGCGTCCGGACCGTATTTCTCCCTGATCTCCAGAAACTTTCTGGCCACGAGGTCCAGGGCCTCATCCCAAGTGGCTCTTTCAAATTCCCCGGTTTCCCGGTTTTTAATGAGCGGATAGCGCAGTCTGTCCGGAGAATTCACAAAATTAAACGATCCGAAACGGCCCTTTACGCACAGAAGTCCCTTGTTTGAGGGGCCGTCGGCCGGCATCACGTCAAGAATGGTATTGTCCTTCACCAGAAGGTAAAACTGACAGCCGGTGGCGCAGTGCGGACAGGTGGTCAGCACCTTGTTTACCTTGCTGGTCTGGTACTTGCGCATGTTCTTGGTCACCAGGGCTCCGGTGGGACATGCCGAAGCGCAGTTCCCGCAGAGCTCGCACCGGGTCTCCTTCCAGTCCTTGCCGAAGGGAGCCTCGATAAAGGTTTTGGTGCCGATTTTGGAGGCGTTGAGCACGCCGTTCCCCACCATGCGGCTGCACATGCTGACGCAGCGCTGACAGCCGATACACAAATCCGGGTAATATGACAGGAACGGATTCTCCACCAGGTTGGGCAGCCTGACATCGCCATGAGTCTTGTAGGGGTTTTCCAAAGGCAGCTCAAATTCGTTGGCCAGCTTCTGAAGCTCGCAGTCTCCGGTTTTGGCACAGCTGAGACAGCGGACATCGTGGTGTGCCAGCATCAGCTGAAGCACCATCTGTCTGGCCAGGTGCACCTTATCGGTGCCGGTGCTGATCACCATGCCGTCCCAGATCCTGGTATTGCAGGATGGCACCAGACTGGTAACGCCCTCCACTTCCACCACACACATCCGGCAGGCTCCGATCTCATTTACATTTTTGAGATGACACAGCGTCGGAATGTAAATACCGTTCTCCCGGGCCACCTCAAGAATGGTCTGTCCCCGGCGGGCTGAAACCTCGCTTCCGTCTATAACCAGGCGCACTTCTTCGCTCATTACAAAAGGCCTCCCTTCATGGTACCGCTTCCGAACACATCACACCGGAGACATTTGCCGCATTCCTGCATGGCTTCCTCGCGGGACATGCTGTTCTCCACGGGGCAAAAGCTCTTTTTTCTTTCCCGGGCCGACTTCTCCGTGAGATTGACCCTTCCCATATGATGACGCATATTGCCGTGGCTTTGCGGAATCCCGATATTCGTACGGTAATGGTGATGATATCCCAGATACGAATCGATATTGATGGCGGCAATCTTGCCGGCACCGATAGCCATAATGGCCGTGGCAGGCCCGCTGACACAGTCACCGCCGGCAAACACTCCGGGATGATCTTTAAGAGCAGTGGTGGCATCCGTGATGAAATTGCCCCGGGGAGACCTCTCATAGACGGCGAAGTCGTCCGAAACAATGGCCTGCCCTATTGCCATGAATATGACATCGCAGGGAATCTCGTATTCCTCCTTGTCAGCATCTCTTACCATGGGCATGCCGGTATTGCTGTCATAGAAGCTGGTAATCTGCGGTTTCGTAATCAGGCTCTTCACATTCCCGTTTTCGTCGACCCGAATCTCGGCCGGGGCGTACATGGTCATGAGCTCCACCCCCTCCTCAATGGCCCCCTGGATTTCGGATGGCAGTGCCGTCATGTCCACCTGCGGCTCCCGTACCGCCAGGGTGACCGAGGCCGCTCCGCAGCGCACCGCGGAACGGGCGCAGTCCATGGCCACGTTGCCGCCCCCGATAACCACCACGTTCTTTCCGGAAAAGTCCGGAAGATCTCCGTGACCGATGCGGTCCAGCATTTCCACAGCCGATGCCACGTTGGGATTATCATAGTTTTTGATGGGAATGACCCGCCCCTTCTGCGCGCCTATGGAAAGATAGACGGCATCATATTCCTTCTCCAGGTCCTCCGCGGCAATGTCCTTCCCGATGCTGACATTAAGACGCACCTCAATGCCTCCCAGTGCCAGAATGGCATTGATATCCTCGTCCAGACGATCCTTGGGAAGCCGGTATCCCGGAATTCCGTAGCGGAGCATGCCGCCGAGTTTTTCCTTCGCCTCGTAAACCACCACGGAGTGTCCCATGCGGGACAGAAAATAGGCACAGGTAAGACCTGAGGGACCACCCCCTACCACCGCAATTCTTTTTCCGGTATCCACATTGCGGGGCGGCGAGGGAATTTTGTCGGCGTGAATCTGATCCACCGCAAATTTCTTAAGACCTCTGATATTGATCTCCGCGTCAATCAGGGTTCTCCGGCACTGGGCCTCGCAGGGTCTCTCGCAGACAAAGGCGCAGGCAGTCGGGAAGGGGTTGTCCTCCCTTATCAGGTTCACGGCATCGGCGTATCTTTCATCCCTGATAAGCGCAATATACCCGGGAATATTCACATTGGCGGGACAGTTGTACATGCAGGGAACCTTTACCGACACACTGGCCTGACACTGGTGATGGTTGATGTGATACAGGTACTCGTCCCTGAAATTCTTGATATTGGCCAGAACCATATAGGCAGCTTCATATCCTATGGCACAGTCCGCGGTGTCCTTTATGGTCTGCGCCAGCCACAGCATGTCCACATACATGTCCATATCCGCGGTACCGTCCAGAACCTTCTGCAGCATGTTCTCCAGCTGTTCAAGGCCCTTGGCGCAGGGAACACACTTGCCGCAGGTCTGGCTGCGGGCTGTACGCAGATAGGCAATGTGAGTGGAAATGCAGCAGACCCCGGGGGGATTTGCCGCCACTCTCCTCTGAAATGTAGCCAAAAAGCTTTTTATCAGTTTACCGCGCTGCGTGTTTTTAAGCTCTTGCTTCTGATCCATACAAATTACCGTTTCGATTATGAAGGAGAATAGCTGACAGATCCGGGACCTTCCGAACCGGACTGTCCCGATAAAGGACTGAAGAACGGCCGGGCCGGAAACGCGCCATAAAAAAAACAGCAGGAATCCGACGGTTTTATTCGGAGCTTCCCCGCCTGATGCCGAACCTGATGCCGGGAACACTGAAGATCATGAAGAAAATACATCCTGCCAAATCGTCATTCCTGACGTAATTTTAAAGGGATTGTCGCCGGAAACGGTTTTACGGCACGTGTTTTTTGAAGAAGGTCACTGACCGGTTTCACACTTTTCCATATTGAAAAACAAATCATGAAACTGTTTGAAAAGCGAATACAGGTATTTCCGGGGTACTGATCCGGAAATCGCCGGGAAAGTGAAGTATTGACGGTCAGGGGCACGGAACCCGCCCCCGCTCCGAAGCCCCGGTTTCCAGGTACTTCCTGAAATCTCCGGGAGTATTGATGTTAAGATAGAATTCCGTCAGTTCTTCGGGAACTGCCGCAAGACGGAAATCCGTCTTCATAATGGCGTCACGGATCCGGAACTCCCCCTTCCGGATCGCCTCCTGAAACACCGGTATCATTCTCCGGGAATAAATCGCCGCCAGAGGCTGCCATTTACCGTTTGCCACCGGAATCAGGGCATCCTCGCCGCAGTACAGACCGGCGATTCTCAGGGCCTCGGCTTCAGGGTATTCCGGCATGTCACAGGCAATAAACAGCACGCTGTCCTGCTCCGCATGCCCGAGAACCGTGAGAATTCCTCCCATAGGACCGCTTCCGGGATACTCGTCCCTGACAGCCCGAAATCCGGGAAAACGGTAATTCTGTGCGGCATTTTCCGAGAGATACCGTCCGGGAAAGCATCTCACGCTCCGGCAGATCCTCTCAAAAAACACCGGGCATCCGGCTTCGGAAGACACCGGAAGACCGGCCTTGTCTGTGCCCATGCGGGAGGAAAGTCCGCCGGTCAGTACCGCAGCGCCGATATCAGGAACAGTGATATTCTCCATGAACCCCGCCTGTTTTGTGAAGAAGTCTGATATTCCCGATGGTCATGTTTTTCTGGACGGCCTTGCACATGTCGTAAACGGTAAGAGCCGCCACAGACACTGCGGTAAGCGCCTCCATTTCAACTCCGGTGGCCCCCCGGTTTTTCACGGTGGCCTCAATTCTGACAGCCGAGGCATTTTCGTCGAGGGAGAGCCGGAGATCCGCTCCGGAGAGAAACAGGGGATGACACATGGGAATCAGATCCGGCGTGCGCTTCGCCCCCATGATTCCGGCCACTTGTGCCACCGAAAGAACATCGCCCTTTTTAATCCCGCCGCTTCTGATAAGAGCCAGAGTTCCGGAATTTACATAGACAAATCCCTCGGCCGTTGCAGTTCTCAGGGTATCGTTCTTGGCGGATACATCCACCATACGGGAACCGCCCCGGTCATTAAAATGGGTAAAATCCTCCAAATTATCCTCCTGTCGTCCGCAGCCTGTCTACCCGCCAATCCCCTGCATCGGAATTCTGAAGCCGGTACTGCCTGCGGAAATGCCGTGCTCCTTCGGTCTGAGAGCGCAGGCCTTCCGGAACACCTCAGCGATTTCGGGTTCGGAAAGCTTCCGGAGATTAAATTCCTCTCCCCCTAAAAGGCAGGTCCGAAGCCGGCCGTCCGAAAGCACCCGGATCCGGTTACAGTTTTGGCAGAACTTTCCGGTTATCGGGGAAATGATGCCGATGCGTCCGGGCCTCCCCTCCCGGCGGTACATCCGGGCCACCCCGGAACTGCCGGCTCCCTCCGGGATCTCCATAAGTTCCGGGAGAGCCTTCAGCACCGTGCTCCCGGCGGTAAAATGCTCGCCATAGGGAAAGTCCGCAGCACCTGCCGGCATAAGCTCGATAAATCTTAAATCCAGGGAATGACGGTCCGCGAGATCGGCCAGCGCTCTTATGGAAGCCGCATCGTCATTAATGCCGCGAAGGAGCACCGTATTGATCTTCACCTGCTCAAAGCCGGAGGAGAGAGCCGCCTCCAGCCCCGTAAGCACCTTTCGGAGGCAGTTTTTCCCGGTAATCATTTCAAATTTTACGGGATCCAGCGTGTCAATGCTGATATTGACCCGGGATACCCCCGCCTCAAAAAGCTCCCGGGCCATTCCGGAAAGATAAAGGCCGCTGGTGGTCAGTGCCAGCTCCCGGACCCCGGGGAGATCCCGAATTCCCCGGCAGATTTCCGCAATGTCCCCCCGGAGCAGGGGCTCTCCTCCGGTAAGTCTGACCTTATGGCAGCCGGCACCCGCCAGCACTCCTGCAATCCGGAATATTTCGGAGGGCTTAAGCTCGTCGTCCGGAACGCTCCGGCATTTCCGATCCGCGCAGTAAATGCAGGCAAAACCGCACCGGCGGGTTACCGACATCCTCAGATAACTGATTTCCCTGGAAAAACTGTCCCGCACGTCAATACCCGCCAGCAACCTGCCAATGACCGCTAATATCTTCCGAAAGTGCAATTCGGATAGTGACACTGACTGCAGAACTGGCACAGTCCCCCTTCTGCCAGATTCCGGAGATCCTCCGGATTAAAACGAATCCCCGCAAAAATCTGCGGCAGGAGGACATCCAGCAGTGTTGTCGGACGGGAAATTGCCGCCCCGGGAACTCCCAGCATGACCGTATTGTCACGATATGCCAGAAGCGTCATGTTCCCGGGCTGGGCCGGCATCCCGTGGGTCAGAATCTCCGCCCCCGTTTCCCGGATGGCCCGGGGAGTAACATCATCGGGATCCACGGACATGCCGCCGGTAAACAGCAGAAGATCCGCCCCCGCCCTGATAAAATCCTCAGCCGCGGCCGCAATCATGCCGGTATCATCATCGCACACCCGCACTCCCAGCACCTCTCCGGGATACCGTTTCAGACGGGAGCGCAGCAAAGGTTCGAATTTATCACCGATCCTTCCGGAATAAATTTCGGAACCGGTGATGATTATTCCTGTTCTGCGGGGCCGGTAGGGATGGAGTTCAAAAAGCTTTTCCTTCCGGCAGAGCTCTTCGGCCCTGAGAATATTTTCCTCGGCGGTTACCAAAGGGACAATCCGCATGGAGGCCAGCCGGGCGCCCTTTTTCACGGCATAATGATTCGGAAGCGAGGAAATCGTCAGATCCGGAATTTCATTTACCGCGGAAAGCAGCCTTCTGTTTACCAGAAAAAGTCCCTCCGTATCGGCAATAAGAAGCACCTTGCCTTCGGAAGGCCCCTCGTAATGGGCTCCCGGCATCGGGACCATGCCTGCCATGCGAAGCGCACAGTCATCCTCATGGATCTCCCTTATGGAATCATCCCAGACATAGAGATGCCGCTTTCCGATATTCAGGAGATGTTCGATATCCCCGGCTTCGATAACGGAGTTTCTTTTAAAGGCCACTCCCTTGAAACCGTCCCTGATTTCGGTAATGTCATGGCAGAGCCGCATGCCGACGGCCTCCTGCACAGCCACCTTTTTCATTGACAACCCCCTCAGATAATAAAACCGTCCAGAACGTCTCCGGCTTTCACGGGACCGTGATCCCCGGGAACAATGGCCAGAATTCGCGCTCCGGAAAGACTGCTTATAACCACATTGCCCTGTTCCCGGGACGGCGTCAGGCACACCGTGCCGTTTTCAATGCTCATGGCGCCGCGGAGAATCCTTTCTGCCATTCTGTTCTGCCCGCCTTTCTGCCCGCCTTTCTGCCCGCCTTTCTGCCCGCCTTTCGTAAAATCCCGGGTGATTTTAACCCTGATAATCTCGGGATTGTAACGGGACATTCCGGCATATTTGCGAAGCAGAGGAGCCGCAATGCAGTAAAACCCGGTAAGCGCCGACACCGGATTTCCGGACAGGGCAATACAGGGCTTCCCCTGATAAAAGCCGTAGACTCCGGCCATTCCGGGCTTCATTTTTACCCCGTGAATGACAATTTCGGCACCGATTTTCCGGAAGGCGTCCGGTACCAGATCATAATCTCCCGCCGATACCCCGCCGGTGAGAATTACGGCATCATGATCCTGAAGAGCCCGGGAAAGAAGATCCGCAATCCCGTCAGTGTCATCACCGGCCCGGCCCAGATAGTCGGCCGCAAAACCGTTTTTAAGAAGCTCCGCCGTCAGGGTGTAGCGGTTGGAATTGTAGATTTTGCTGCCGGAGAGTTCCTCTCCCGCCTCCAGAAGCTCGTCTCCGGTACTGATTACGGCCACCCGAAGCTTTTTATATACCGCTATTTCGGAAAGCCCCTGAGATGACAGAAGTCCCATGACGGCGGTATCGGCAACAGTGCCATCCGCTGCCAGAAGGTCTCCCTTTTTCACATCCTCCCCGGCCCGGATAATGTTCTGTCCGGCGGCAAGAGGAGCGCTGAGAGTAACTGTCTCCCCGGAAAACACGGTATCCTCGTATTTGACTGTCGCATCGGCACCTTCGGGAATCGGAGCCCCGGTAAGAATCTTTGCGGCCTCTCCTTCACGGAGCCCCCGTCCTGCGGGATCCCCGGGGCGGATTTCCCTGACAACGGTCAGGGTTACCGGGTTTTCCGGAGCGGCACCCCGAATGTCACAGCTTCTCAGGGCATAACCGTCATAAGGGGATCTGTCATAATGAGGAATCATCATCCCCGCGGTGATGTCTCCCGCCACCACGCGCCCGTACGCCTCATCGAGAGGCACCGTTTCCGCCGGTACCCGGGATACCTTCTGAAGCAGCAGATCCCTGCTTTCCCTGAAAGGTCTTTTTTCAAAATGCATATCCATTCCTGTACTGTCTCCTGTCATGCAACCAGCCCCGCCACTGCCCGATCCGGAACGAACAGGGAAACCGTCCGCTCCGTCCCGGGGCGCCACACGTCACGGGACACTTCCCAGAACAGGGGAAGAGGATCCGGAACGCCTGCATTATGCAATTCCAGGGTGAACCCGAAAAGATTCGGTGTCACCGCGTCCGTCACAAAGGTGTGCCAGCTTCCCGGAACACCAGCCTCCGGCACTGTCCTGATATCATTCATGCGAAGTCCGGCCGCACTGATCCGGGAAGGATCCGGAAGCCGGACTCCGGTTCCGGTCCGGGATGGCAGAGGAACCCGGAGTCCCCATCCCGGAACCATGAGAAACCCCGCTCCGTCAGCTACGGCCGGTGCTATATTTTTAATTCCGGTAAGCCTGGCTCCGTTAACGGTCACCGGGTTTTCAAAAACCTCCCTGACCGTTCCCATGGTTTCGATAATGCCGTTATTCATAATGGCCACATGATCGGCTATGCGCCAGACCTCATCCCTGTTATGGGAAACATAAAGCACCGTCCTGCCGAATTCCCTGATAACGGCGCGAAGCTCCCGCTCCATGCTGAAGCGGAGATGCTCGTCCAGCGCGGAGAACGGTTCGTCCAGCATCATGATGTCGGCATCGTTTACCAGAATTCTGGCCAGTGCCGTCCTTTGCATCTGTCCTCCGGAGATCTCGGTGGCCCTGCTGTTCATGACTCCGGAAAGCTGCATTCTGTCAATGATGTCCCGGGCTCTCTGAATCCGCTCCCGGGAGTTTCGGATACCGGATTTTCTGACACTCACGAGAATATTCTCATACACCGTCATGTTGGGAAACAGCGCA
>CACYPY010000042.1 GCA_902776415.1 uncultured Ruminobacter sp. | reverse complement strand
TAAGGTCAGTGTTTCTTCCGGAGTTGCGGTGTATGATCCGCAGACTGACAGTTCATTTAATGATTTGGTTCACCGTGCCGATCAGCTGATGTACGATAACAAGCGAGAAAGAAAGAAGCTCAGAGATATGCCGGCATGAGGGAAGTATTCCCCGTCTGCGCAGCCTTTCATGAGGGAATGCTGCGGACCGGGCAACGGAAGCGTTAATTCCCGCTCCGGCCGGAAAACATCCCTGAATACAAGGATGCCATTAATGTGTTATAATCCTTGCCGCCGGGGATGGTCGGGGCGACTTCCCGCGGGGGCCGGATGAAACGCATTCCCCGGCGGGGGATTTTCCCAGGATACAGGAATTCCCGCGTCCCGGGAGAAGCATCATTGTTATCCGTTCCGGAGCTCCGCTTCGGACGGTGTTTTTGTTCCGCATCACTGCGGCGCGGACATGCAGAAGAATTGAATAATTGAAGAGAAACGGGAGGTTTTTCGATGGCTGGCGTTACCAGACCGTGTTACATTGTCGACTGGCGTGATCTTTCCGCCGCTGATCTTATGGAAAAGCTTATGCCGCTCATGTCGAACAGAGATTATTCCGTTTTTATTGTGAATGACAGAAATTCCGAAGAGGAACTCACTAATCTGAAAAAAATTATCGGCCCCTACAAGCAGATAATCCTGATTCAGCGTCTTTCCGATTCCTCTCCCTATGCCGCCATCTGTGACGGTTTCCGCGAGGCCCATACCCGGGGATTCTCCCATGCTTTCCTGTGGGTTCCGGAATGCCAGCTGATCTACGAGGACATTGAGGCCATGTGGAGTCTGGCACAGGAGCACCCGGAGAACATTGTTGCCGGAGTAAACCAGCTTTATATTGAACCCAGAACCCGCCGGGAAAAGATCAAACTCAAGTGGTACAAGCGGGATCTCCGGGTGATCAAGAATTTCAATTTCGAGGCTCCGGTGCGCATCTATCCGGTGGGAATTGCTTACGAGTGCATGCAGAAGCACAATCTGGGCACGCTTATCAATTTCCACGCCGAGCTTTTTATCCGTCTCTGCTGGGCCGGGGTTCACTATTCCATGAAGGTGGCCAGAACGGTGTATGTCAAGAATACCGAACCGGAGGCTTCCAGGTTCGCCGACTGCGTCAAGGAGTTCCGCAATCAGTTCAACTTCTTCTATGAGAAGGTTGCTCATAAGAAGGATGTGAAGAACAAGGTTCTTTTCTGATATCCGAAACGGCGGAGGCCTGACAAGAACGGCTCCCGCCATTTTTTTTTTTTCTGCTCTCTTCTGCTTTTTTTGCGGCCTTCTGATGATTTACTGTGTAGACCTGGACGGGACCCTTATACCCAATGACATGTCGGTGACCTCGTTTTTTTCCGTTATCGGAAAGAATCCTCTGATGCTTTTTCCGGCTTTGTGCTGGTTTCTCAGAGACGGCGGCAGACGGGCCTTTCTGAAATACCATATAGCCAGGTATTACAGCTTTGATCCCGCAAACCTCTGCTGGAACCGGGAGCTTCTGGATTTTCTGAAAAAGGAAGCGGAGATTCCCGGAAACGAAGTTTATATTGTCTCCGGCAGCACTTCGGAAATCGTCAGAAAAATCGCCGCCTGGCACGGATTCTTCAGGGACGGCTTCGGTTCTTCCGAAAGAGTGAATCTGGTGGGAGATGCCAAGCTGGCCTTTATAAAGGAGAAATTCGCAGGGCAGGAGGTCTGCTATGCGGGCAATTCCCGGACGGATCTCCGGGTCTGGCGCGGCGTTTCTCAGGGGATTGTGGTTTCCGGCAAATCCGGGCTTGTCAGTGAGGCCGGGACTCTGACCAGGGTGGTTCGGGTGTTCCCGGGGAAGTGGCAGCCTGCTCCGTCCGGGGCTACTGGCCGGACACAGTCCTGAAAGCGGCCGGGACTTTGACTCTGTTTCAGGGAGGATCCGATGGCAAGACCGGGAATTACCATTACTCTCACGGAAAGGCGGGGATCCTGTCCCTGCCGGCATCATCACAGGCCCGGGGATACCTTTGACTTTGATACCGAACGGGGCAGACTATGTCCCCTGGCCATGCATGTGGCCTTTCTCTATGCCGATATCCTGCGCTATGGCGGCCGTATTCCCGGAGAGCCGCCGGGAACCGCCAGGTTCTGCTGTCCGGATCCGGATACCATGAACGTGTTCCGGCTGGAGGTGCGGGAAAAGGCGGTCTCCGGCAGGAGCGGGGCTTCGGAAAGCCAGGATTCCGGTGAACCGTAACTGTTAACGTGGTTGTGGAGGATATTTTCTCTAACAGTTACGACAGTACTGCTAACACTTAAAACATATTCGGTAACAGTTACAGCGCTTTCGCTGACATTTAAAATATTGCCGGTAACAAGTTACATTTTGCAGCGGTGGTTTCCCGGGCTCTGTCCGGGGGTTTTCCGCTGTCCCGTGAAGTTTCGTTTTTTTCTGTTTCCGTATTTCATTGTTATTTCTTCTGTTCCGGGAAAGCTCCCTCTGAATCCCGGGGAATTGTTTTCCTGTCGCGCCGTATCTTTGGCATTTTTTTCCTGATGACGCCCTTAAGATCGGAATGACTCTCCGGGAGAGATGACAGCAGGAGTCCCGCAATGGCCATGAGGCATCCCGTGATTCCGACGGCATTAAGCTGTTCCGAGAGGAAAATCCAGGCAAAAATCACGGTTATTGCCGGACCGCCGTAAATGTAAACGCAGGTTTTGACCGGTCCCAGAGTCCTGACGGCGTAGTTCCAGGTGGCAAAGCACAGCGCCGAGGCCACAGCCCCGAGAAAGACAAGGTTGCCCAGGGCCTGAGGACTGGCATATCGGGAAAAGTCATCCATTCTGATATCTGCCGGAAAGGCCCAGGGGGCGACAAACAGCAGCCCCCACAGAAAGATCCGGCGGGTGGCAGCCAGATTGCCGTAGCCGAAGGCGGCGATTTTCTTTACGGTAAGAGAGTAGACGGCCCAGGCCAGGCAGGCCGCCACCACCATGAGATCTCCGGCAGGATGGATTTCCATATCGGAACCGCCGGTGCTCAGCATTACGATGCCGCTCATGGCCAGGATGAATCCGGTGATGAATCCCGGGGACAGCACCCGGCGGTCCCGGTAAGCCGGAAGAGCCAGCAGGGCAGTGAAGAGCGGAGCCGAGGATACGATGATTCCCACGTTGGATGCCGTGGTGATGGTAAGGGCGGTGTTTTCCAGCATGAAATAGAGACAGATCCCGGTAAGTCCGGCCAGGGCAAAATATTTTTCTTCGCCGGGACGGGGGCTGATTCCGGGGGCAGCCAGGTGCAGGAGAATGTTGGCCAGAGTCAGTCGGAACAGCAGGATTTCCACGGGGTCGAAGCTGTCCGTGAGATATTTGGTTGAAACATAGGTAATGCCCCAGACTACGGTGGTGAACAGAGCGGCCGCATGTCCCGGAAGCGAGGCCATATTCCTGCTCATGACGATTTCTCCGGGGACAGGATTCGTGCCGGCTTCGGGGGCCGGATTTTCCGGAAAACCCGGGAAAGCGGAAGGCGGCCGGGGGCGAACATGAAAATCAGAAACGCCGGCACAGGAAGAAGCGGAGACAAATGCAACGCAGAAAAGCCTGTGTTACCATTTCTTCTTCGGCATGAAAAGAACATCAATGTCGCTTTCCTTGGCCTTTTCGTTGGCAATTTCCTGCTCGTGTTTCCTTTCGGCCTCGGCGTTCAGATTGTCCAGAGTTTCCTGGAGGTGATCCTTGAGACTTTCAAGCCAGGCATCGCGGAACTGCATTTTGTTAAGAGAATTGAGACCGCCGCGGATGAGTTCCCTCTCGGTACCGGTCTGGGCGTTCATATGGGCTTCCTCGATGTTTTTCATCAGGTTGCTGAACTGGATCTTGTAGATATTGACTTCCAGGATCTTGTCCTCGTCAACGAAATCGTTCTTGGAGATGCGTCCCCGGTTGAATTCGATGCGGATGATTTTTCTGAGACGTCGCATGATGCGGATCATTTTCAGGGACTGATCCGGATTTCCCGGAGGTATGAACTGAGAATCCCGGGAGGGGGAGCTTTTGGTGTTCTCGATCTGCGCAGACATATCGGTGATGCGCTGCTGCACCTGCATGTTGGACTGTACCGAGGCAATGATCTGCAGGGCGTTTAGAATCCGGTTCTGCAGAATGATGATCATCCGGTTTGAAAACGGAATCTGGGTAACGTTCATCAGAATATCGTCAGTTTCGTCGATAACGTTCTTCTGCCGGGAAATAATGAGTTTTTTGTCCATTTCCTGCTGTACCTGATAATCGCTGTATATCATGTAGGCGATGATCAGAAATACCAGTATTATGATAATGAATACAATAACGGCAAAAAACATTGATAATACCTCAGACGAAGCGGAATTCTCCCGAAGCCGCAGCAGGAAGGCAGGAAAAACGGAGAACTCTGTTTTCCTGATTTTATCACAGGTTGTGGCTTTGGTTGTCCATTGTCATGTCCTATTTTTGACTAAACCGCAAAAATCCGGATTTAAACAGCTCTGAAAAGCGGAAAGCCCCGGACCTTCGGGATTTTTCCGGGGAAAAAGGCATTTCCGGAAAACGGCGGCGCCCGGTACGGAAGAGAGTCGGGGGCAGACAGAAGGGGCAGACAGAATCAGAGGAAACGGAGGCGACATGAGGCGGGGTTCCCCGGACGGTTCTCTGATTAAAGATTAAACGTCAGAAAGGATACCATGATGAACAATCATCTCGGGACTCTTCTTTATGAAATGGGGAAATGCAGGGGCGGGGGAAAAGGTCAGAAATGAAGGGCGGGAAAGAAGCGGGAGAAAGGACGGACAAAAAGCCGTCGGAAAGACACACAGAATGAGGAAGGGCAACAGGCGTCACGGCCCTTCGCATCAGGGGAACGAATATTTCGGGAAGGTCCGAAACCGGGCCCGGCCCGATATCAGGCACAGACCCGCGTATTAAAGGCTTCTTCGTTAGAAACGGGGTGTCTGCCAAGATCCCGCTCCGGAAGCTTCTCCATAAGAGGCGGTGTCATTACGCCGGCCGTCATTCCGGCAGCAAGACCTGCGGAAGCCGCGGTGCCGGCAACCCGGAATGCCGCCGCGAGAGTTCCGAACACCTCCCCGGAAGCGGATTCCCCTGAAAAAGCGGCGCTGCCGCGGTTTCCGGCATCTTTCAGAAGATCGGCGCTGACGGCACCGGCAAAGGCCTTCCGGCTATCCCGGTCCGAACCGTTTTTCGGAACGGCTCTGAAAGCGTTCCAGACACCGGCCGCGGCGGTATCATTGTCTGCGGCAGAACAGCAGCCGGTACGGCTGCTTTCTGAAAACTGGAGATCTGTCATCTTTAAATCGGTCATAATTGTCTCAATTATCGTTATTCAAATTCCCGGCAGGCGGCATCCGGCATCATAGTGATGACTCTGCCCGAAAAACATGGCCGCAAAGGAAAACCGGCTTTACGGAAACTGTATTTTATAGCTTAAAAAATAATTGGCAACAGAGATATCGCTTTCATGGAAAAGGACTTTTCAGTTTCCCGCAAAAAGGGAAACCGCATGCCGTTCCGGGGGTTGTGAACCGGGCAGGAACATCCCCTCCCGGAATTGCCGGCCGGGAAAAGCTTCAGCCGCGACGGCTGTTTGCAAGCTCCGTCTTGACGGAGGCGGCCGCATTGGCAAAGGCAACTATTTTCTGGCCCAGGGCTTTGGCAGTAAGATCCCTGACGGGCACCGGGACGGAGAGCACCAGGGTGTCGTCAAACAGCCCCAGAAAATGCTGCTTCGTGCCGCTGCCGTTATATGAGAGCTCCAGAGCCTTTCTGAGAACGGCTTCTCCGGGTTTTCCGTCATCGGGATCCGTTACCGGAGCAAAAATCACGATATCACCGGCATCGGAACGGTACAGCATGGTAATGTACAGATCATCAGTGCTCAGGGCGCAGGAATTGTTGCCATCCACCTCCAGGGGAAGTCCGGAAAAGGCGGCAAGCTCGGAAATAAGCTTATCAAACTGGCTCATGAGTACTCCACCTCCTTCAGGACACAATGCAAACAGCCCGTACTCATAAAAAACTCAGGCGCTTGAATAATACGTTCTTACAATGTTACAGGATCTGCGGTGATTTTGACCGGGGAACTCTAAAAAATGTAAACAGGTTCTTAAAAAAATTCCGGCATCCCGTTATGCGGCTTACTTTTTGCGGCATTTTTAGCGGAAAACGGTGAACTTTTGCAAAAAAATACGGTTTTTTCGGGGCGGTATTGTTTCCTGATTCCGAAAGGAGTTCATATTTCCGGAGACCGGCGAAGGAATTCTGAGGAAGAATTACCGGAAATCCTCCGGGGGAGAACCTCGGTGAAGCCATTTTCTTCCGGAAGGTGTTCTGATGCCGGGGAAGCCTGATGACAGTTTAGCCCCCAATGCAATAAGACAAACCCGGGGAAGGAATGGCAGGCTCCCGGACGGGAGGCGGCGGAAATGAGGGGCCATAGCTTTTTTAGCGATTATCCTCAGGGGAGCCGGGGCGGGGATTCCAGCCGGGATACCGTGTAGTGAGGTATCCTTCAGGATACTGAAAGGGACTGTTCCTTTCCTTCCTTATATATATAGAGAGAGAAGCCGGAGAGAAGCCTGATTCCGGTGTCATCATTTATCCGGTGCTCAGATCTCCCGGAGATAATTTCGGAAGTTTGGATGATCCGTTATTGACTTCTCTGTCGTGGGATCAGGGCGTTTGGATTTCAGAAGGCTGTTTTCTTTCGCGGCCCGGGAGGAGCGCGGGAAAGCGGGGGTGCTTCTCCGCGGGCAGGATAAGCGGGGGTACCGGGAAAGCGAAAACATTGCAGAAGGAAAAGCATGAGGGGAACAGGGGAGCCAGCCAGGGGGGGAACAGGATAATACGGGATAACGGACGGGGGACGGATAACGGACGGGGGACGGATAACGGACGGGGGACGGATAACGGACGGGGGACGGATAACGGACAGGGGACGGATAAAAGGAAAGGATAATAAGGATGAGAAGTGTCATGTCCCGGGCGAACTCCGGTAACGGGTCTCATCCAGGTTTTTCGGAAAAGCGTGGCAGGGAAGAAAGACTTCCGAAAAACACCTCCCGGTGCCGGGGCGGGACGGGGGTATGACGGGGCAGTTCATCCTTTTTCATTAAAAACATAATTTGAAATATGTATGTAATTGAGTGAAATTATCTGAAACCAGAGATGCTGTTACATAAGAGCAGGGGGCAGGGCCGAACATCCGGGGACCTTCTGTCAGCCGGATTTTTCGGAACAGCGGAACAGAGATGCCAGAAGGGTGGTGAAAGTGATGATCGGAAAGTGACATTCCGGTTTCGAAAAACACGGAGTTATGTGACATGGATCGGATACGGGGGGAGAATACGGAGATTAATGGCAAAGCCCCGAAAACGCGTACAGTTTGAATGCGTACTGCCTGAATTCGGGAAAAAAATAAATAAAACGGCTAAAAATCGCCCGATTTGGAGGAGATGAGATTAAAAATCGTGAAGTAAATTGGATTTTAATCAGAGTTTGCAAATTTCGTTTTGAAATATCACCGGGAAGAACTTAGAATTATAAATAACAAAGATGTTTTAGTTGTCGCTGTAAGAAATTCTGCTGTATGAGTTCTGAAAAGGTTTCCTCACTTTCTTCCCCAAGCAATTGGTCCTGGCATTTTAATGACGGCAAGAACCGTCTCTACGTGACAGTTAAGACCGCTGCGGGGGTGAACTACGAAGGTGCACTTCCTTTGGGCAGGGACTTGCTGGTGCAGAAGGTTTTGCAGGGCACGCACGCTTTTACCAGTGATGATGTCAGGGATTACCTCAATTTCAGGTCTCGTCTGGCGGATTTCTCCTTCAAGTCCGATGAGATGACCTATCTGGCACTTAATGCCACTGCATTGAAGCATTATACAGTAGCAATTGCCAAACTGGATCAGTGTTTTGCGTCTTTGATGCCGGAAGCGGAAGCTCGGACTCCGGAGGTCGGGGAAGTGGTCACAATGTACCCCGGCTATAATCCGGATAACAGTGATAACGGCAAGAATTTTCAGGTTGTCGGCGTTGATGAGAAAAATAACGACTGCTATTGCATGCTTATTAGCAGGCCGTTCTTTATCAAGCCAAAGGTTCAGATGAACCGCGGAGCCTGCGTAAAGGTATCTCCTACCAGGCTGGCAACCATTGGCTACATTCGCAGACATCCTGGCAGGTTCAGCAGGAAGGTAGCGCTTTAATTTAACGGTTTTAAACTCTCAATATAGCTTAGGCTAGTCGTTTGTCCTCTGCGGCCGGATCGTATTCTCCTGCAGAGGCTTTTTTTATCCCCTGAAATACTTGTTCCTTTGTCCTGGAAGGCCTGTTCATTCCGGACGTTTTCTCCTTCCTGCTGACCCCGCTCTCGGCTGACTTCCCCTTGTTTCCTGCGCCTTCATTTCCTGTTAAAGACTGCACGTTATCCCATTTCCCGGACGGGAATTTTCAGGGGCGAAATTCGGCTCTGGTCCGCAGGCAATCTGCCAGAACCGGTTATCGGAGATTTGAGGAGGATCTGGCAAATCTTCAGCGGGGGAGCCGTATCCTCAGCCGTCCCTGAAGATTTAAGAAAACTTCGTTAATCATTCCGGGGCTTCAGACTGCACTGTCTTAAATGAAATACCGCCACCGGTCAGGAAAAGAAGGCGGGCAGAAATTCCGGGGAGTCTTTGGATTCTGAGTGAAGCGAGGGCGGGGAAGGGAGGATTCGCCCGGAGTGTAATTACAGTTTGTCATATAAAGTGTAATAGGATACGCGGCCTGATAAAAAAGGGGAGTGTAATATCTGAATTACATTTACAGTGTAAATTACAATACAGTTACACATTACAAATCCGGTAATAGGTTTACCGGTCCCCTGCCCCGGGAAACAGGGTGCCGGCCAATGACAGGCAAAAAATCATTAATAAAAATAGCTTACATTAATCCGTTAAATCATCCCGTATCAGTTTATATTTACTGAGATGATCCCCGGCTATAAATAAATCTGAGAGATCTCTGATAAAATTTAGCAATTCTTGCAATGTGTGTCATATTAAAATTCATGTAGCAAAAATAACAAAAATAATAAATATTAATGCCGGCTAAATGTTATCAATCTGATTTATCAAAGTAATAATTGATTTATAGCACTGCAAAACTGCTGATTAATGACCGTATGTCAAAGCAAAGCCTTGTATGATAAGCCCTTATAAGGCGAAATAAAATTACATGCATAACTGCATGTATGCATTAATCACCAGAATACAATACGAAATATGCAAAATTAATCTTTATGAAAGTTTACTACATTTTGAGGTGATTTATACCTTTGCCAGACATGTAGTTTCCTTTCACACAATATACCGGCAGGGAGTATCACCGGGATTCGCCCTCTGAAGACAATTACATGCGTTACATTTTTCAGCGCCCCGAGAACCTGTCAGCCCCCTTTTATCATGTCCAAAATGCGATTTATGACAGTCCATGACCATTAATCACAAAAACCTCGCTCTGACAGCACTTCTGTCATTTTGCCGCCCTGTACTGCACTCCCGTCCCCGCAGCCTGTTCACGGGCGTTTATGTGCGATCCGGAAGCGGTGAATCTTACCTGCGGGGATTCCGTAAAATGAATCTTCTGCAGCCAAAGCTCCGGCGGAATCTCAGGGGCGGTCTGGTGCCCGGAGGATCTTCTCGGAAATTCTTCGTTTGCGGAGAATCCTTCGGAGTCCCCCGGACGTCGGGAGCGCCAGGGGCTCCCTTAATCCGGAGGTCTCCTTTTATTCAGGAAACAGGGGAAGACGGAGAGTACCTGCCGGGGGAACCGAGTCTTTCAGCATTTCCGAAAGACTGGCTTCGGAGCCGGAAAGCAGGATGCATCGTATCGGGAGGATATTCGTCAGACACCGCCCGGGAATCAGGGCTCTCTGCGGTTTATTACTGTCCTGAACAGGACTGGACGGAGTCTCGCTCATGGTCTGAGATTTCTCCGGAGCGCTGCGGATTTTACGGGGGTTAGGGACATATTCCGGTTCCGGCCTGGCGGAGGCGGGATCCGGGGGTTTTCCGGTGCCGGAGGTGCGGTTCTTTCGGTAGCCGGATGTGATGTTCAGGGGGTGTTTTTTAAACGTCCAGACGGCCCTGGTTTGCCTCTGTATTTATTCTCTCACCGGCATTCATGGAAACAGGAACAGCTTTCCGGGGTATCCTGACGGGGTTTGCGGGGGGACAGATGCGAGTCTTTTCAGCACTGCGGGAACGCGGCGGGGAATAAGGGAAAACGGACAGGATAAAGGAGCGCACCAGGAATCTTCTGACATGGAAAAACTTTAACGGACAGGGCGGTTCATACTGATTTCAGGAGGGGAACATGCCGGAAAACGGAGAACCTGAAAGAAAGAGGGGAAAAATGCACCCCGGATGGCTTTTTGAAAGGGCAGGGGAGGGGTGTTTGCTTTCCAGGATCTCTTAAAGCCCGCATTTCTGCGAGCTTAAAGACCACAATGGAAAGCAGATTAAAACATCTCTCAGCCAGCTAGGCTACCCTGTAAGCTTCGGAGATGCTCGACACGTTTCCCCCGTCTTCTCCGGCGTCTTCGGCAACCAGGGCACGAATCCAGTTTTCAAGCATGGAATCTTCGTTACCGGTCTGCTTGTCGATGACCACGTAGTGGATCTGGAACGAATCGGCCTTGAACCCGTTCTTGTCGTTGAAATGACTGATGGAATGGAACTTGTTAGCCTTTACTTCCATGTCGGTTATAACGAAGGTCAGATAGCGACGGACGCCGTCGTTTACCTGGGTGTGCTGGCGGAAGAGCTTGTAGCTGAAGAAGCTCATGTCATGCCAGAAGGACAGGTAGGATACGCCTTCGTTGATAAGGATAACTTCGGCAGGTTTTCCTTCGATTTTGCAGTTGAATACGACGCCGTTGATGTTGTCATACCCTTCGGCAGAGCCGGCGGCAATGCGGCTGGAAGAAAGATCACCAACCTGAACGTCGGAAATCGAGCTTACCTTGCTTTCGGGCAGATCGTTAATTACCGACTCAACAAAATTCTGTGATGCAACCTCACTCTCAATGAGCTTACCCAGTACGTCCAGGTTTAATTTATATAATTTGGTAGCCATAATACATATCTCCTTCTCTTACTGCTTACCATTCTATGGTTAATCTTCGGCGCGCAGTCAGTGGTCATTTTTTCCGCGCGTCCACCATTCGGTATACGCATCCCTTCGTACACATTCTTATTTTCTCCAATCCTGATGGCTATTGCAAATTTCTCCCCTAAGTTTGTTGTGTATCTGTGAAAACGTTCACAAAAGTGATTTTAACAAATGTTTAACATTCGTTCAGCCCTTATTTCATAAAGTGTTGTGCCATAACGACTGTAAGGGGGTTTTTGTGCCCCGGTATAAGGTTAAATTTTTGTATTGGTGATTAATATGCAACATTAATCACAATTAAATCCCGGATATTAATCCAAATTAATGATTATGATCCATGTCGGACAATTTTGCAGATGAGGCTTCGGCGTTTTGTTTATAAGGGTTTTGGCTTCTTCATAACCAAAATTTAATTTTGTGATTACAGTCACGATAATTGATTGGACAGCCTGCCGGAAGACGCCGGAAAATTTAAATCCCCCTTTTGTCCGCCGTTCCCGGACCGCCCTTTCGGAGTCGCTTTGAAATCCGTCTTTCCGGGGCTTTTCAGGCACCTTTTCCGCGACACCAGGCTTTTCGACTGCCTGATTATGCGCTTCCGGCCGTCAAAACTGTGCCGTTTTTGGCATTAGGCATGAAAGAAGTTCTCATTAATGAAGGCAATAACAGGCAAGTATGCTATATTGTTCACCGTTTCTGAAAGCCCTTCCGCGGGCTTGTCTTCCTTTTTCAGCTTTTCAGGTTACGAGGTATTTATGAGCAATTCCGGCATGAGAACGGTAGTGGGCATTATCGAAAACAAAACCTTCAGCACGAATAACGGCAACAAATGTTCCTATGCGGATATAGCCTTTGAGCGCTTTCCGGACGACAGGAATCCCAAAAACGGCGTTTACCGCCAGATCAACATGGATCAGTTCTTCAGTCAGTACCCCAAGGTGTTTCTGACTGCCGATGCCGACAACGTTCTGAAAAAGCACGGCGGGATGCTGGTAGAAATGGATGTGGGGGAATCTCCGGATCAGACAAAGGAATGCGCCTACACGGTAGACAGCAAGAATATCAGGGATCTCCCTTCAGAACAGATAATAGAGATAATCCAGTCCCCGGTGCCTGACATGAATCAGCCCGCGGTAACCAGCAGCGTCAGACCATCCACATCCTATGTGATGCTGGAATCTTCCGTTTACGAGATAAACAGCAGCGATTTTTTCTTCATCAGGGAGAACTACCGTCAGGTGTTTGTTTCTTATGATGAAGCCAAGGAAACGCTCTGGCACAAGTATCGTGATTCCGGGATGATTCCGCCGTCCACGGATCTGCATGATTTTTTTTCTGACGATGAGGAATGCACGCTCATGGACGCCTTCAACGAACGCGTGGACAACGTCATCGATTCTTACGTCCGGGATGTCGGACTGGAGAGCGAGTACAACGAGGAAAGGGTACGGGAACTGGCCGCCGTTTCATTTTCCGAGAACAACGAAGGAAACTCTCAGTATGTGGACATGATTGCGGGCTTCATGCAGGAGGCCCGTAAGAGGTGGCTTGAGGATAAGAACCGTTATGACAAGCTGCAGAAGCGGAATGATTCTCCTGCCGGAGATGCCAGTTTCCAGGATTATCTGAATAAAATCCGCGTCAAGAAGGTGCTGGTGGGCCCCTTTGTGGTTAAGAACATCACCCCGTCCTCAATGACGGATTCCTTCTGCTTTACCATCGCCGTGCCGGATCGCGGAACCTTCTGGATCAAGGAGGACTGCAACGCCACCACCAGAAGAATCGACCTTTCCACCGTGGAAGAATACATAGTTCCCTTTACCTTTGAGGGGAAGGAGCGACGCTATGTGGTGCAGATGAAAAACTGGCAGATGAGCGGCGAGAAGCTGGACGTCATCGATGATAAAAAGCTTGTTGACAAGTTTTGCAAGGCAATATTCCAGGGATCGGGCATTTCGGCGCTGAAGACCCAGAACATGGGAATATTCAGAGCCACCCTGATGAACAGCAAGCTCCTGAAAGATCACCAGGAACGCGCCAGAAAAGCCCTGGAGATTATTTCTGTCGCTGCCGAGTATGACACCGAGCGGCAGAAGCTTTATGCCGATTTCAGCAAAAGCCAGGCCTGCAACACCTTCATCAGCACTTACGTGTCAGAGCATCGGGAAGCCATTCTGTCCCAGTATGAAAAGTCCAAGCTCAAGGAAATCAACCAGAATACCGAAAAGCTGAAGCAGGAGCTGGAAAAGCTGGAAGGGCAGATTGCCGCCCGCAAATCCGAGCTTTCCAGGCTTAACAAGGACTACGAGAAGCTTTCGGATCCCGAGTATCTGAAGCAGCTCAAAAAGCGAACCGAGGTTCCTGCGGAGGATTTTACCAATCTCAGTACCCGGTACCGGGAGCTCAGAAAGCAGCATGAGGTTCTGGAGAAGGAGGTGGGCAGTCTCAGCAAGACCAGAGACAGCATCAGGGCGGATCTGAATTCGGATATCAAGGATCTGGATGCCCGGTATCTGGAAATGCATTCCATGCTTAAGGCCTTTACTTCGCAGCCTAAATCCGCCGGCAGGGGACTCAAGTTTGATTCGCATGAGGTTTCCCAGCTTAATCTGGACAATCTGTCCAAGAGCCGGAACCGTTATATCGAGGAGCTCCACAGAGTCCTCAGAAGCATGGATCGCCCCATTGACAAGGAAAAGCTGATTTCAATGGTCATCACCATTGCGCAGAACCAGTTCACCATCCTGGCAGGACTTCCGGGATCCGGCAAGACATCCTTCGTGAAGTGCATGGGCAAGGCCCTGAATCTCGGGAGCCGGCTCCATACCATTCCCGTGGCCCGCGGCTGGACTTCGCAGCGCGATATTCTGGGGTACTGGAATTCCCTCGCAGGAACCTTTCAGAGAGCTCCTACCGGACTCTGGGAACTGATGACCACCCTTGACGGTGAGACGGATCCCTCCAAAGTGACTCCGGCACTTCTTCTTTTGGATGAAATGAACCTGTCTTCCCCGGAGCACTACTTTTCCTCGTTCCTGGATCTGGCCGACGGGGAGTCCGAGCGTCGCATCTTTACGGGGGTTCCGGAAAAGAGCTATCTCAACGTGCCGGAATATTTCCATTTTATCGGCACGGTAAACAGCGACGATACCGTAAATATTCTGTCGCCCCGCATGCTTGACCGTTCGGCGGTAATTCTGTTTGACGAGAAGCCCAGCCAGGCTGCCGACATGAGGAAGACCTCCGGCTCTCCGGATATCATGAAGAC
Source organism: uncultured Ruminobacter sp. (assembly GCA_902776415.1). GTDB lineage: Bacteria > Pseudomonadota > Gammaproteobacteria > Enterobacterales > Succinivibrionaceae > Succinimonas. The sequence continues at coordinate 3,537 of CACYPY010000042.1, read as the reverse complement.
CTACAGCGCTGCCAACTGGCTTACCCTGTTCAGTCCGACCTCCGTGGTGGACAATCTGTTCTACCAGGCCCTTAACAGCATCGAGGAGACTCTTTACGATCCGAATCACGAGATGGGGCAGCGGGTGGTGATTTCGTACCGCAAGCATCAGCAGATCCTGAATTTCCTGTCGGTGGCCAAGGATATGATGGAATCCGACAGGGCCATGGATTATGCGGTGAAGCAGTTTGTGCTTCCGATGATTGCCGGTATGGGCGAGGGCTTCCGCAAGCGTCTGGAAAGTCTGGGAGCGGTTTTTGAAAGCAACAACCTGACCGATTCGAAGCATCTTCTGGATGACATGGTCACTGCCGGTGATGATCACATGAACAGCTATCAGTTCCTGGGTTAATTTGCTGCTGCAGGGTAGATAACCTATGATTGATGCCGATATCTATGTGGCGCAGACGTCACTGTACAGCAGGGATCTTCTTACGGGAGAAGGCGTGAGGTGTTTTACCCTGCTTGAAAACGGGGAGCCGGTATGCTACTCCGCCAATCCCGACGGAATACTGCAGATCCCTGATGACTACTATATTCATATCGACTGCCGTCTGAGAATTCCCGCAACGGAAGAAGGGCAGTCAGTGAACATTTCGGTGCATTTCAACGACGAGACCTATTATTTCGCCAAGACGGGAGTTCAGGACGGTACCGATATCTGGGAGCCGGTGTGGGGCAGCAATGCCAAGCATCGGGGACGCCCCTTTTACAACCTGTCCGGACGTCATGAGATGGTGTTCCGGGTTACCCGGGGCGATTCCGTCAGCCGGTTCAGTGTAATGGTGGAGTTTCTGGCTTCCGGAAATTCCGCCAATGAAATCCGTGAAATGCTGGAAACCATAAACAACAATTATGACGAAATTTCCAGCATGTGCCTGGATTCCGACATGAGCAAAAGCTCGCTTCTGAACCTTATTGACAGGTCGGAGGATATTGTGGAGGACCTGACAGGACTGTGGCAGCCCTTCCTTAAGAATCTCCGCAGGGTTCTCGGTCCTGAGCTCAGAGTTGCTCCCAACGGCATTCCGAATTCGCCGGAGGCCATTCACTGGCTTTGTGAAAATCCCCGGGCGCTGAGCTACTGCCAGCCCGAGGAACTGGATTTTGTGCTGCACGGTTTTCCGGTAAGAACGGACTATGCCGCCGAGGAGGTGGTGGTTCCCAAGTATGATCTTTATGAAAACAAGGTCATTCTGGGGTTCTTCGAGCATATTCAGACCCGAATGTCGGATGTTCTCAGCTTTATCGCCAAAAACAAGCATCAGGCCACCGGAATCAATTCGGCATATCCCGGATATATCAGATATGTGGATATCGTCAGGGAATTCGGCTTCGACCAGCTGAAAAAGCAGGAAAGCCGGATTGTTAAGCTTCAGGATCGGCTTTATCGTCTGTATTCAAGTTTTCGGAAAATCACCGGCATCAGGGCGGGGGTTCGTCCGGCCATGCCGAAAATCACCCCGTTTGTGGCCCGGAACCGGATTTATCTGCACTTGTTCACGCTGATAAAAAACTGGTACGAGACCAGCCGCCAGGAACTGACTCTGAACGACTTTGCCATGCACTTTATCAAGCTGGACAAGCTTTTTGAGTTCAAGGTGCTTACTACGGTGGTGGGAGTCATTAATGATCTGGGCGGTTCCAGCCAGACGATGGAATGGCACGACATGTCAGAAAACACCGCCCTTCAGGAACAGCCCTTCGGAGGCGTTCCCGGAAAGCGGCCGGCCGAGGAGCCCTTCAACTATTACCGCTGGATGGGCCCGGAAGGGGAATTTACCCTGGAGCTCTGGTACGAACCGCGCATTCACATGGTGGAAAAGACCTGCGATGGGGATTTGGCCGTGGTGGAGAGTTTTTCCGGAGATCCGAACTATGTGCTGACCCCGGATTTTGTGTTCCGGATCTGCTGGAAGGGGGATTCCCGGGTTCAGGACTGGCTGATCATGGATGCCAAGTACAGCTCCGATGAAACCGTCAGAAAGCAGTCGCTGCCGCTGTTGCGATCGAAGTATATGGTATCCCTGAATCAGAAACGGGGCTTCCCCTTTTATAATCCGGTTCAGGCGGTCTGGGCACTGTATTCCCGCGGTGCTCTGGATCAGGTTCCGGTTTATGCCCGGGCCAACCATCTTGGCGGTGAATACCCGGCACTTCCTTCGCTGTGCGGGGTGCGACTGGGCAGAACCGAAGGAGACAGGGAAATATTCAAGAATATGTTCTGCGAGCTTCTGAACACCCTGAAAAAGATGCACGCCACCTTTAACTGCACAGGAGGAAAGAGCGGGCAGCAGTCCTAGCGGGACTTTCGATTATATGTCTTACAATGGACTCACAAAGTCTTAGTATATAATAAGGCTTTGTGAGGTGCCGGTCAGTAGTGCCGGGTTTGTGGTCCCGAGATATACCCGCGCTTGATGATTCTCAATAAACTGCTTTTCACCCGTCATTGTAAGCCTGCCCTCAACCGGCACAAAATTTCTCACATGCTGTTCAAACCCAAGTAATCCACAAACTCTGCACACTTATCGAAGGTGTGTTCCATGCAATCAATCAGAGCATCCTGAGCGATATCGCCGTATTTGTTTTCAAACAATTCATGCAAAGCCGTGTACTCTGACAGGTAAGACTGGTAGTTATCCATAGTGACGTTTTTAACTGCGGAACAGTCAAAGTCTAATTTTTGTAAAACTTCATTTAAACGTTCAAAGAAATATGGTTTTGTTGCTTTGGTCATGGCAGCTCCAACAGGACTTTGTGTCCATGTCAAAGTGTTTTCAAAATGACTGAATCCCATAAATGCCATGCACAGCAAGTCATTGTGAGTATATTCAGTATTCATGATTCCAATTCCCTCCAAAATTACTTTGCTGGAACTGACAAATATGCAGTCAGACTGAGGTTTTCTGATAGGAATCTGTACGAACCTTACGTCAGAGATTTTCCATGCCAAGTCTGCGTCAGAACTGAATTCCTCAGGCTCCACAACGTTACTGACGCCGTCTTTTGTTACAAGGTACTTACCGGTTGATTAGACATCCTGCTGCACTGCCGATTTGGTAATCTCTGCTGCAATGTCTTTGTTGTTGTCTGTGGAATATCTCTGAGGATAGTTTCTATGCCGCGAAAGGGTTTGCCCCTTTGCGGCGCAGCATGAAAGGTCCAGTTGACCTGGTGGGAGCTTGGTTTCAATACCGCGAAAGGTTTTGCCCCTTTGCGGCCACCAGTTCACTCTCGGTGAACTTATCAAGAGTATGAAGTTTCAATACCGCGAAAGGTTTTGCCCCTTTGCGGCCTGGACACGGGGAATATTCTATTACCTCGGCCTTGAAGTTTCAATACCGCGAAAGGGTTGGCCCCTTTGCGGCCTGAGAAGGTCGCTAACCATCCTGTTGTGAAGACCAAGGTTTCAATACCGCGAAAGGGTTGGCCCCTTTGCGGCTCCTCCGTTCAGGGGCCATTATGTCACAAAGGCTCGCCGGGTGTCAAAAATAC
>CACYPY010000041.1 GCA_902776415.1 uncultured Ruminobacter sp. | reverse complement strand
AGAAGTGTCCAGGGTGATGGGAAGAACGCCGGTGATGAAAATGCGATCTATGATGTTTGCCTGCTGACGGGATCTGAGAACCTGATAGAACTTTGAAACGTCGCCTTCCTTCCTGGCAATTTCGGCAAAGGCCCCGACATCCCGGCTCAGGATGTCGTTGGTAAAATTGTCGTACTCGTCAATAATCACCATTACCTTCCTCGGAAAGGCTTTAAGGTAGGTTATGAAATCATCTGTCACCCTTCCTGCTGTGGGAAAAAGGGACGTATCGCCATAATACTTAAAAACGGCCTTGCTTAATTCGCCTTTTTCGCCGCTTAACGCCAGTTTCCGGATATCTCCCGGGATTGTGTCAGGATAACGACAGAAGAAATCGTCAATGCCCTGGATGATTTTGTATTTAAAGGAATCCAGTACCGTCCGGGTTCCGCCGGAGGTATCAATTCCGGAAAAATCGAATTTGACAACATGGAAAGCGCTTTTGAGAGGAGTGGGATGAGTGGCAATATAGGTGCTGCTGAAGATTCCGGAGCTTTCCTTTTCCAGTGCCGCGTCATAGTAATATCTCAGGATCTCGGTAAACATGGTTTTCCCGAAACGCCGGGGTCTTAAAAACAGGGAAACGGCGTGCTGGCTTTTTTCATAGGTACTGATAAATGCGGTCTTGTCTATAAAGACCAGATTTTTATCAATAATTGCCGGCAGAGATGTTTGTGATGTGGGAGGCACTTTTAGCATAGATTACTCCTTTGGCGTTTTACGGGAGATTTACTTCATGATACAGGAGAATTCTTACAATGATGGCAAGTTTGATATCAGCGAAGTTTCCGAACAGTAAAACAGACTCATGACGATCACCAGTCATCATTTTACTGTCATGCTTTTTCCAGTTCCAATCAATTACCTGCAGTCTGAGGGATTTCCCGGACTTTGTTCAAACATGCATTCCGGCTGAAGATGATTGGCTTCTTCAGTACCAGAATGGTGTTGCCGGTGAGCAGAGACTTCAAGGCCGGTAAGGCGTTTTCGAAAATTTCCTGCCGGATGATTTTACAAATGGTTTGTGTGAAGGTATCTGCCATAGGATCACTTTGAACGCGTTTGATACCTGATTTGGCTTCAGGTGGTCAAACTTCGGACAGCGGGGGATTTTTCCTCTTCTTCGGGAAGAAATCCTGCTATGGCGCGGCTCACGGCTTTCAGAGTTTCCTCATGGCTTCTTTTTTGGAGTGCTGCCGTTTCTCTTATGATATCCGGCAGCAGATCCGGAAGAGCCGGGGTTTTCAGGATGCCGTCATTACGGAACATGAAAGGGGCGTCCGTTTCCGGTACCATGAGATCCGGGGGAATTTCGGCGACGGCCTTCCGGAGCTTCCGGCAGGCAGGATTCAGAACCAGGGGGCCGATCCCTATAAGAAATCCGGACCGAAGGTATTCCCGGGCCAGCTCCGGACTTCCGGAGAAGCCATGCACAATGCCGCGGATTCCCGGAAACTCCCGGATAATCCCGAGGGCCCTCTCATGTCTTCCCACAATATGGAGAGAGACCGGGATATCCGATTCCCGGGCGATTACGAGCTGGCTCCGGAGACATTGTTCCTGATATGCTCCGGAAAAGCGATCCTCGAACCGGCGATCCAGTCCGATTTCCCCGATCATGAAGGGCCGTCTCAGTTCCGCCTGTTTTTGGAAATCTTTTTCGGAAAAATCCTGAAGATACCCCGGATGGACTCCCAGCATGAAGAATATTTTCACGGCAGAACTTTTAAAGTTTTCCAAAATCCGGGAAGAGGATGAACCGGAGCTCAGGGAAACTCCGGGAACGAAACAGGAAGAAACACCGGCCGCCGGGGCTTTTGCGGCCACGGCAGCCAGAGTCTCCGGTGTCATCAGATCCAGATGGCAGTGGGTGTCCGCCAGCGGAAAGGGCGCTTCTGGCATGAGAGGAGACTCCTTTGGGTCCGGTGTTTCGTCAGTGCTCTCTGGTTTTGTTGAAGCGGATATCCGGATGGCGTTCCATGGTCAGATTGAGGTTAACCATGGAGGGGGCAATGTAGGTCAGATTGTCCGATCCGTCCAGAGCAATATTCTGAGGAACATGGTTTTTGATATCCTCAATGGCCCGGGGATTGTCGCTCTCGATCCAGCGGGCCGTGGTTACTGATACCGGTTCGTAGATTGCTTCCACGTTGTATTCGTTTTTAAGCCGGGATACCACCACGTCAAACTGCAGGGAGCCCACGGCACCCACGATGAGATCGTTGTTGATTATCGGCCGGAACACCTGAACCGCACCTTCCTCGGAAAGCTGAATCAGTCCCTTGAGAAGAGCCTTCTGCTTCAGGGGATCCCGGAGCCGGATTCTTTTGAAGAGTTCCGGAGCGAAATTCGGAATACCGGTGAAGTGCAGATCCTCTCCCTGGGTGAAGGTATCCCCGATCTGGATGGTACCGTGATTGTGGAGTCCGATTATGTCGCCGGCATAGGCGGTTTCCGCCTGTTCCCGGTCACCGGCCATGAAGGTCACCGCATCGGAGATGTTCACATCCTTGCCCAGGCGCACATGGCGGAGCTTCATGCCCTTCTGATACTGTCCTGATACCAGCCGGAGAAATGCCACCCGATCCCGGTGCTTGGGATCCATATTGGCCTGGATTTTGAAGATAAAGCCGGAGAGTTTTTCCTCTGAAGGGGCCACATCCCGGGATTCCGCATGTCTGGAGCCGGGAGCGGGAGCCCATTCCGTAAGCCCGTCCAGCATGAGATCCACGCCGAAATTGCCCAGGGCGGTTCCGAAGAACACCGGAGTGAGATCGGCCTTCAGGAAGTCCTCCAGACTGAATTCGTTGGAGGCGGCCTTGACGATTTCGATTTCCTCCTTAAGCTCGGTTACCATGTCCTCGCCGATGGCAAGTGCCAGATCCGGGTTGTCCAGTCCCTGAATCACCCGCTTTTCCTGAATTTCCGAGCCGTGCCCGGATTCATAAAGATAAACCTCGTCCCGGTAAAGATGGTAGATGCCTTTGAAGCGCTTCCCGCAGCCCACCGGCCAGGTGATGGGGGCGCACATAATGGCCAGCTCCTTTTCCACCTCATCCATGAGCTCCAGAGGATCCCGGGTTTCCCGGTCCAGCTTGTTCATGAAGGTAAGGATCGGGGTGTCCCGGAGCCGGGTTACCTCCATAAGCTTGCGGGTTCTTTCCTCCACGCCCTTGGCGGCGTCAATGACCATCAGGCACGAATCCACGGCTGTCAGCACCCGGTAGGTGTCTTCCGAAAAGTCTTCATGGCCCGGGGTGTCCAGGAGGTTCACGAGACAGCCGTTATAGGGAAACTGCATTACCGAGGTGGTAACGGAAATGCCGCGCTCCTTTTCCATTTCCATCCAGTCGGATTTGGCAAAGGTGCCGCTGCTGCCGCGTCCCTTTACCGTTCCGGCCTTCTGAATGGCGCGGCCGTAAAGCAGCAGTTTTTCGGTAATGGTGGTTTTGCCGGCGTCCGGGTGCGAAATAATCGCAAAGGTGCGGCGACGGTTGATTTCGTCCAGAAATTCCTGAGTAGCCATGGAATTGCAATCCTTGATTTATTCTGAAAAAAAATCTGAAGCCGCGAGGCCTCAGACTGCGTTTTTATTGAAAAGCTAGCAGATTTCCAGTGCCGGAAGGCTCTTGACCAGATCATCGATAGCCTTGATCTGGGACAGGAACGGCCTGAGAAGGTTCAGCGGCAGGGCGCTGGGACCGTCGCACCTCGCGGCATCCGGATTCGGATGAGCTTCCAGGAACAGCCCGGCGATGCCCACAGCCATGCCGGCCCTGGCCAGTTCCGCCTCCTGCTTTCTTCTGCCTCCGGAGGCTGCCGCATTCGGATCCCGGCACTGGAGCGAGTGGGTAACGTCGAAGATGACGGGAGCCCCGCCGGAGGCTTCCTTCATGACTCCGAAGCCCAGCATGTCCACCACCAGATTGTCGTAGCCGAATGAAGATCCGCGTTCGCAGAGCATGATCTGATCGTTGCCGCATTCGGCAAACTTTTCCACAATGTTCCCCACCTGACTCGGACTCAGAAACTGCGGCTTTTTTACATTAACCGGTTTCCCGCTTTCGGCAATGGCCTTCACCAGGTTGGTCTGTCTGGCCAGAAAGGCCGGAAGCTGCAGCACGTCAACAACTTCGGTCAGGGGAGCCACCTGATCCTCCTCATGCACGTCGGTGATAATCTTTACTCCGAATTCCTGTTTCAGTTTTTCAAAAATTCGGATGCCGTTTTCCAGTCCGGGGCCGCGGAAGGAATGAATGGAGGAACGGTTGGCTTTGTCCCAGCTGGCCTTGAACACAAACGGGATGCCGAGATCCCCGGTTACCGTCACATAATGCTCGGCTGCTGTAAGCGCCAGTTCCTCGGATTCCAGAACGTTGATGCCGCCGAAGAGCACAAACGGCCTGTTGTTGGCTACCTCGATTTCTCCGATTCTTACAGTTTTGCTTGTGTTGTTCATATTACTGATCGTTTTCCTCTTTCTGCGGTTTCTGTTCCTGTTCTTCCCGAATCAGGGCACCGACGGTTACCCGTTCGTTGTTTCCCAGATCCCGGATGGTATCTACACAGCTGAAGCAGGCATCATGGAACATGTGTCTGACATCGGGTCCCTGCTGAAAACCGTGCTCGATAATGATCCAGCTGTCCGGACGCATGTAGTTGGCTGCCTGATGGACAATGTTGAGAATGTCGATAAGACCTTCCATGGGGGCCACCAGCGCGGTGCGGGGCTCATAACGGAGATCTCCTTCGGCAAGGTGTGCGTCCCCCCTGGCGATGTAGGGCGGGTTGGACACGATAATATCATACTGATGTCCGGCCTTGATGTTCTTGAACCAGTCGCTGTTCCAGAAGTGCACCGGGAGTCCCAGGGTGTCAGAGTTTTCCTGAGCCACCCGAAGCGCTTCGTCAGAGTAGTCGATGGCATCGATCTCCGCATCGGGAAGCTCCTTTTTGAGAGCCAGGGCAATGGCTCCGCTGCCGGTTCCCATGTCCAGAATTCTGAGGGTGCGCCGGGGATTTTTGGCCTTGAGCTGACTGGCTTTGATCAGGGCCTGATCCACTACGGTTTCGGTATCCGGACGGGGTATCAGGGTGGCCGGGGTGACCTTGAGCTTCAGAGACCAGAATTCCTTCCAGCCCACGATGTAGGCGATGGGTACTCCGGTAAGGCGCTTTTGAGTCATTTCCCGGATCCGCGTTACCTGATCCTCCGGAATTTCCTCTTCCGGATGAGTGAGCAGATATGATTTTTCACGGTTAAGAACGTGCGATACCAGACAGTAGGCCTCTATGGAGGATACTTCTCTGGAATTGGTAAACGGTCTCAGAATCTGTTCTGATTCGCGGTAGATATCACCTGCTTTCATGGGGAGCCTCTGTTTTTAATTGGCTTTTGCCAGCTCGGCCAGCTGTGCGGCCTGATGTTCTTCGATAACCGGCATGACGAGAGCATCCAGATCTCCGTTCATGATTTCATCGAGACGGTACAGGGTCAGATTGATGCGGTGATCGCTGACTCTGCCCTGGGGATAGTTATAGGTGCGGATGCGATCCGAGCGATCTCCGGAGCTCAGAATGCTCTGGCGTTCCTCGGACTTTTCCTGAGCTCTCTTTTCCTCTTCCAGTCTGGCCAGACGCGCGGCCAGAACGGCGAAGGCCTTTTCCTTGTTCCGGTGCTGGGATCTTTCATCCTGGCATTCCACCACAATGCCTGTGGGGAAATGGGTGATTCTGATGGCCGAATCGGTCTTGTTGATATGCTGGCCGCCGGCGCCGGAGGAGCGGAAGGTATCGATCCGGATGTCCTTGGGATCGATCTTCGGGGCTTCGGATTCCGGAACCTCGGGGAACACCATCACGGTGCAGGCGGAGGTGTGAACCCGGCCCTGGGTTTCAGTTACGGGAACCCGCTGTACCCGGTGACCGCCGGATTCGAACTTCATAATGCCATAGACGCCGTCGCCGCTGACCTTGCAGATGACTTCCTTGAAGCCGCCCATTTCGCCGGGTGATTCGCTCATGATCTCAACGCTCCAGCCCTTCTTTTCGGCATACTTTGTATAGAGCCGGTAGAGATCTCCGGCAAAAAGGGCAGCTTCGTCACCGCCGGTGCCGGCTCTGATTTCCAGAAAGGCGTTGCTGTCGTCCTTGGGATCCCGGGGCAGGAGCATGATCTGGATGTTCTTTTCGGCGGCAGCGATCTTTTCGGCGTTCAGGGGAGCTTCTTCCTCGGCCATGAGTCTCGTTTCCTCGTCCGAACTTTCCAGCATTTCCCGGATGGCTTTGGAATCCTCCAGGGCGGTACGGTATTCCCGGAATTCCCGGACAATGTTTTCCAAATCCGCATATTCCTTGCTGAGAGATCTGAATTTATCCTGATCCCCGACAATTTCCGGCTGGGACAGGAGCGCCTGAACCTCTTCATAGCGCTCGACTATGGTTTCGAGTTTGGTGATGATAGTATCTTTTAGCATTGTGGCTTTCTCAAAAGGGACCCCGCCGGACGGGAAGCGGACACGAAGTTGAAAAACGGGGTGTCTCCGGGATAATGCTCCCGCTCCGGAACCCGGCAGGGGCCGCAGAATTCCATATTTGTCATTTACAAAGAATTATTTTGCATTTGTGTTGATTTTATCACAGTTATGGTGTTTTTGCTGATATTCCGGGGACTTTTGGCGGAGCTGAAATTGCAGTATACAAACAGGCCGTATGAACAGTACACAGGCTTTGGAGCTTCCCGGGAACTGCCGGGAATCCGAAGTTAACGCGCCGGGCTGAACAGCAATTATCAGAACAAGCTGAAAAACGTAACCCGTCATGCGAAAAAACGGATGACAGGCTACGCAGAAAAGGATTACCGGATTCAGCTATTTCTTTTTCGGGGAATTTCCCTTTTTCTGGGAAGTGCCGGATTTTATGGGTTTCTGGGCAGGTTTCTGGGCAGGCTTCTGGGCAGGCTTCTGGGCAGGCTTCTGGGCAGGCTTCTGGGCAGGCTTCTGGGCAGGCTTCTGGGCAGGCTTCTGGGCAGGTTTCTGAGCAGGCTTCTGAGCAGGTTTCTGGGCAGGTTTCTGGGCAGGTTTCTGGGCAGGTTTCTGGGCAGGTTTCTGAGCAGGCTTCTGAGCAGGTTTCTGAGCAGGCTTTTTGTTCACTGAAGGCTTTCCGGCAGATTCGGTTTTTTTGGTCGGGGCTGTTTTTTCATGACGGGAGGTACTGACAGACGAAGCGGCAGAACCAGATGGCCTGGACATACGGTAATCGGAGAGCAGATCGTTGTTGTCTATGGGGAGCAGCACATAGTCAACCAGAGTGGTGGTTACATCGGCAGATCGGAAGCCCGGATTCAGTTTTTGCAGTCTTTCGGTGCTTACCCCGGTCTGCGTCGAGATTTGTCTCAGAGTTTTGCCGTCAAGTTTGACGATTCTGAAAACCGGCTTAAAGGGCATGTCGGGGATGGTTACTCCGGCATTTTGTCCGCGACGGATCATGTCGGTAAAGCCGTACAGCTTGCTGACATATTCCTTGCTGTGTCTGGGAATTGAAAGACTCCACACGTCGGTGGGCTTTCCGGTGCTTCTGTTTCTGTCAATGGCGTTTTTCACGGTACCCTGACCGCAGTTGTAGGCCGCCACGGCCTGATTCCAGTCCCCGAACATTTTATAAAGCATTTCCATGTAGTCCAGGGCGGCATTGGTGGAGGCGATAACGTCCTTTCTCATATCGTAGTTGCTGTCTGTGTGAAGTTTGAACACCCGGGCGGTACCCGAGGTGAACTGCCAGATTCCCACCGTGCCCCAGGGTGCCACGGCATGGGGGTTGAAGGTGCTCTCAATCATGGGGATGGCAATGAGCTCCAGGGGCATGTTGCGTCTTTTCAGCTCGTTGATGATGTAGTATGCAAAGAGATGCCCCTCCGTCAGATTCCGGTTGACTGTTTTTCTGTCCACCGGAGTGCTTTTGTGGGGTGGCTTTACGAAGTTCATGTGATAGAGCGCATGGAGCCAGAGATTGTCGTTGGCGTACTTGCTGTCGTAGGCCTGATAATAGCCGCTTTTCTCGTGATCGGTAATCGGAATTTCCTGGGGAGGCGTGATTCGGAAGCCGTCCAGCATGACGGCGGCGTAGGGTGTCACCTCCGGATCCGCTTCAGGAGTTTCGGCTATTTTCTGTTTCGGAGGTTCGCTCTGAGAGGTACCTGTGGTGGCGGCGCATCCCGAAAGCTGCGCTGTCAGGACGGCGGAACAGAGCGCGAGGAGCAGGCCTCTAGATTTCATAGCCGACATCAATGCTGTCAGGGGAGTCTTTTGCTGCAGTTCTTGCCAGATTATCGCATCTTTCATTGTATTCATGTCCGTCATGCCCCTTAATCCAATTCCATGTAACCTGGTGCCGGGAAATTTCTCCGGCCAGAAGTTTCCAGAGATCCTGATTTACCACCGGCTTTCTGGCACTGGTTTTCCAGTTGTTTCTGATCCACCCGGGCAGCCATTCGGTAACCCCCCTGATGACATACTGACTGTCGGTGGTAACGGTAACCCGGCAGGCTTCTCTGAGACTGGAGAGTCCGGTAATCACTCCGAGAAGCTCCATGCGATTGTTGGTGGTGATTCTGAAGCCTTCGGAAAAATCCTTTTCGTAATCAAGTGCCGGGTATCTCAGGATTACCCCGTAGCCTCCGGGGCCGGGATTCCCGAGACAGGAACCGTCTGAATAAAGTTCTATTTCTTTCATTTTTTTTGCCGACGGCAACGCTGCCGCACCGAGAATGTGATTTAATGCTGAACGAGTATATTTTACCAGTACCGTGCCGACTTAAACAGGTCAACCGTTCCGGGATGAGATTTTTCTCATCCCGGAAAGGGATTTCTGCGTTTCTGAAACGGCCGGAAAGCTATTTATTTTCGGAATCCCTCCGGAACGTAAAAGTCTGGTTTTCTCCGGTTTTCAGGATCAGATCCGGGCCGTTCAGCGTATATTCCGGATCCAGGCGGCGACCGTCCGAAAAGCTCATCAGGAATTTTCCGGCACTGATGGCACCTACCGCCTCGGAAGTCGTGCCGTTCATGGAGAAGCGGAATCTCAGGTATTTCCTGCCGGGAATCCTGAAGATTTCCAGGGATGCAGGGGAGGTGCCGTTATGCATGGTCCACCTGCCGGCCAGCTTTTTTCCGATGGCGGAGGCGGTTTCCCCGGTGCCCGGAATGACCCTTTCGCCGCCGAACAGCAGTTTTTCCCGGGGTTTCAGGACAATTCTGTCCTGGTTTTTGTCAATAATGAAACAGAATTCTTTGAAGGGTAGTTTCCAGTTTACCCGGATAACATTGTCCCGGACCTCGTAGGTTCCGGTATAGGTGCCCTTTTCTCCGGCATCTCCCGAGTACACCATGGTTACCCGGTGATCGCCGAAGGTCCATTTCTGGGTTTCCTCGACCCAGGTGCCCTCCAAATCCTTTTCGGTCATCTCTTCAAGGGGGTAAAGTGCGATGCGGGTGGCGGACCCGATTTCGATGAGATAAATCACCCGGTCTGATCCCCGGGATCCGACAAAGAGCTCGTAGGATCCCATGTTTTCCAGTTCCTTGCCGGCTTCCGGCTTCCGGTAGAGAATCAGCTGGGGCGGAGTAAGATTCTGCGGCTTGAGGAGATAGTTCAGAAGCCCGATGCCGGTTTTCTCCCCGTTGCTCCAGGATATCATCCGGGGAGTCCGTGAGGTGTCGAAGTCAAATGCTATGGTTTCGAAGGTAGGCAGCAGATTCAGACCGGATTTGGTGGTTCTGCCATAGTAGCTGATGGCATAGCGTCCCTTAAGCCCGGCGAGATTACTTACAGTTTCGTTAATGAGCTCCAGCTGCTCCGGAGAGTTTGCCACCGGAATAAGACTGGAAACACCGGAGCTGTTTCTGCCGCCCATGGTTTCGGTTTTGAAAAGATAACCGATTTTGCTGCCGTCGGGGATATTGGAAAGCAGGAGAAACAGTTCATCGTTTTTGCCGAATGGTACGGGGGAAAGCACCTCGGTTTTCTGAGTCAGCTGTCCGTTTTCTTCGGCAAGATAGAACACCTCCGGCCGGAAATAGCCTCCGGGGCTTACGGTGATTTCCTTCTTCAGATCATGGTGATAGATACCGCTGAGAAGCATGGTTCTGGTATCAAAGGTGGCGATAACATGCACCTCCTGACCCAGGGACGGACTGTAGTAGTATCCGGATACCGAAATGGTGTCAAATGCGGTATTGGAGTGATCCACGGTGATATCCTGAATCTCGGATCCGTTGGAGATCCGATACATCTGTCCGGTAAATTCTCTCAGGAACATGGTCTTTCCGTCGGTGTAGTCCGGCAGAATATCGTTCAGGTTGTCCTGTATCAGGGACTTGTCCAGCCGCTCCCGTTTGGTGATATCCACCAGGAGCTGTTCGTGATTGATGTATATCCGATCCGGTCTCTCCTGATACATTATGAGCTCGCTCAGAGTGGTCCACAGGATGTTTTCTCCGTTCACGGCGAACCTGATGGCGGTCTGGCTCATGGGAACGATGGTGTCAACCGGTTCGATGTCAAAGTTTTCCGGTTTGGTCGGGTCTGCCTTTCTGTGCGGGTGCGGAATGCCGATTTCAATATCCGAAAAGAAGGGATCCTTCTGCCCCCTGAGCTCCTGATGCTTGTAGAGCTCCGTCAGGTATTCCAGAAATCCGGAGGCCCGGGCAAAGGGGGTGTTCTCATACCCCGGAATAAGAACGTTTCGGGATACCGGAGCATATACGGCCAGCCCCTTGGTAAATTTGTAGGTATCGCTGCTCCTGGTGTACACCATGAAATCCCGGATATCCCTGCGGACATTTGCGATGCCGGCGCTGAAGTCAGGGCTGAACACCTGAATGTGATTCAGCCAGTCGTCCAGATCAATTGATGAGAAGGCGCTGTCCCGATCCTCAAAGTCGCTGTAGATCTTCTGCTGCCCGTAATGAAAGCTGTCGGTGATATTGCGGGTATGCCGGTAGGTGTTTCCGGCACTGTCTTCCTTCAGTTTTGCGGTCAGATCTCTGAGATCCTCTGCGAGAGGATCGATCTTTGACATGTCATAAAGAGAAAATGTGGCTTCCTTCGGGTATTTGTTGTAGAAATCCACACTGGCATCCACAATGGCCTCGCCGGTTTTTCTGGTGGGCACCTCCGGGTGGAAATATTTCAGAAAACCGGCGTAGTCAGCCCCCGGTCCCGGTACAATCTGGGCACTGGCCACAGTGTAACGGGTAACATCCCGGAGATTGTAAAGAGCATCCAGCTGTCCCATAAGGCACATGTCCAGAAGCACCAGGTCGAACCGGCCCGAGGGCAGAACCTGACTGCCCCGGCGCAGAGCATCCGCAAAGGTTACGGATGACATGAAATGTCCCGTTCCCTCATCCTGAAGCATAAGAGGCCAGCCGCCGCCGTGATCCCAGCCCACAAAGGCATATCTTTTTGCCGGGAAATAGGTTCCGGCATATTTGACGAACTCCTCCAGTACCTTCGGGTTTCCGGAATCGATTTCGCCCAGATCCTGAAGCATTTCGGAGGAAATGCTGTCCGGATACGGGACCTGATTGCCGTAAATCAGCTCCGGATTTACGGAGGGATCCTTTCTGATGCGGTACAGCCGGCCGCCGTGCCAGTTCTGCCAGCCCTGATAATAGCCCCTGCTGCGATCCAGAAATACCAGAATTTCAGTATCGTCGTTTTTGCCCTGCTCCATTTCCAGAAGGTCCATGATGACGGCCTCTTCCAGATTGTTGTCGCCGGCGATGTAGACCATCACCGTCCATTCCCGGGCCGGGGCGTTTTCTTCTTCGGAGGCCCGGGCGGGAGCCGTTCCCGCCATGACCATAATCCCGATAGCCAGAATTGTTTTGCAAAAAGCCTTCTCCAGCATTTTAACAAGCATAGTTGCCTCGCATGCGGTTCTGCCGTCCCGGGGGACAGCAGCGGTTACTGTTTCTGAAAGGTGAATTCGCCGCCGTTTTCAAAGATCAGCGTCAGGGTTTCCGTATTCCCGTTTCTGACAAAACGGTAACCGGCACTTATTCGGGCCCCGTTGTCATAGCTCATGAGAATGCGGTCCGATTCCGGAGATCCTATGGCTTCCGAGTTTTTCCCGGAACCGGAGAACCGGAATCTCAGAAGACCGCCCTGGCCCGCGGGTGAAATATCCAAAGCGGCAGAGGATCCCGCGGCATCCCGGTACAGCCATTTGCCCTGAACCCGATTTTTGAATTCCCGGAGCGTCATGCTGCCGTCCCGAACCGCCTTTTCGGCAATGGCGTGCACCTTGCTTTCGGACATGAGACAGAGCCTGTCATGAAGGCGATCGATTATGATGTAGTACTTGCTGTCCGGAAGTCCCTGCACTGAAAGCTCGTTGTTCTTAAGGGTGTAGCTCCCGTTATGGGTGCCGACATTCCGGGGGACTTTGGTGCCGCTGTAGCTGAAGGTCACCCGGCCATTGTCAAAGGACCAGAGCTGGTTTTCGCCGATCCAGGTTCCCCGGAGCGTGTTTTCGTTAATGTCCCGGAGCGGGAAGAGGGCAAAACGGTCACCGGTGCCCTGGGCTACCAGGTAGAAGATTTTATGACCGCTGTCGTCCCGATCCATGAATACCTGAAAGGAGGAGGCGTTACGGAAAACCTTGTCCACCCGGCCATTGGCATCAAAGGTTTCCAGTATTGCCGGAGCCAGCGGGACATTCAGATTCGGGGTCAGATTGAGAATTCCCTGTTCCCCGGATGAGGTATTCCATGAGGGCAGGGACAAGCCTTTGACACTGAAGCCGTCCGGTCTGAAGGAGATAAGCCCCCGGGTGGGCAAAAGATCCAGATCGCTGTCCATATTCGAGGCAAACTGTCCCACGGCGTAGCTGTCGGCAATTTCCATAAGTCCGTCTTTGGCATTGTTCATGAGACGGACTTGCTCGGGGCTGTTTCTGATGACGTGATCTCCGGAGCTTATGGTCCGGCCGGTGGCACCGGAAATGTTCTCCGATGTCAGGTTGTACTGCACATGGGTATCATCGGGAAGATTCACAAGGATCAGCTTTGCAGATCCCAGCTTTATGCCGTCCTGAATCTGGACCTGATACTTGTTGGAGGCATCGACAAAACCGTAATGCGGTCTGAATTCGGCATCCGGGGAGCATGGAATCATCTGATGCCGGTGCTGATCCAGAAGCTGGGAACCCATTTTGGTATTGCTGTCCACTACCAGGGTAACGGGAACCTCGCCCCCGGTGCACTGATCCCGGTAAAGACCGGTGATTCTGATTTCGTCCTGATTAAGGCTGGAATGATCCACGGTAACCTTCACGGATTTCATGCCGTCACTCAGTTCGTAGGCCTGTCCCGTGATTTCCCTGACAAAGGAAGTGGTGCCGTCCCGGAACTCCGGCATGTATTTCCGGGGATCATTGATGTTCTCGGGGGTGTGCCTTTTGAGATCCAGAATGTTCTGGAGAAAGCTGACGTATCTTTTTTCAGGATTTGCGCTGTCCGATATCAGCTGCATGAATCTTATCCACAGGATCTGGTTTCCCGTAACGTCAAAGCTGAGAGAATACTGACTCAGCGGAGTGATGGTGCTTTCCTTTTCGACCAGAAGCTCCCGTTTTCCGGAATCCGCCCGGACTCTTCCGATTTCCGGCTTTGAAAACACCGGTGCCGGAATTTTAATGTTTTTCTGTTCCCGGTAGAGATCGGTGAGATAGTCCTTCATGCCGGATTTAACGGCAAATTCCGTCCGGGGATAGTCTCTTTCATGCTTCAGTCCCCATACGGCAGGGTAGGGATTATCCGGGGTGGGCATGTTATTTTCGGTAAGCGGGAGAAACACGGAAAGTCCCTTTGCATAATCGAATCCCCGGGTGCTTTCCGTGTGCGGCATCAGTTTTCGGAGAGCACTGCGGAGATCGCCGGTTTCCCCGCGGAGGTCACTGAAATTCCGGTCGATAATGTCCAGCCAGTCAAGGATATCCACGGAGGAGGGCGTGGTAAGTCCCCGGCGGACCTCGTCAAATCCGGAGCTCTCGTAATGGAGGGCGTCGATGGTGCTTCTGGTGAGTTTCAGGGCATCCCCGGTTACGTGTTTTCTGAGTCCCCCGGCCAAGGCATTCATTTTGGCGGTGACCTCGTCCAGATGTCTCAGATCGTAGAAGCTGTAGGATGCCAGGTCGCTGACGGCATTGTGTCTGTTGAAGAAGGCCACGTTCCTTTTTACGATTTCCCTTCCCAGTTCCTCCACGGAGATGTCTCCGGTAAAAAGGGGCAGAATTGCAATGTAGTCGGACCCGAAGGCCGGGATGGAGGGAGCGCTGGCAACGGCAAAATCGGTGATTTTGCGGGTTTC
Source organism: uncultured Ruminobacter sp. (assembly GCA_902776415.1). GTDB lineage: Bacteria > Pseudomonadota > Gammaproteobacteria > Enterobacterales > Succinivibrionaceae > Succinimonas. The sequence goes on along the minus strand of CACYPY010000041.1, from coordinate 4,276 downwards.
ATAGAGCACGTCCAGCTGGCCCATGAGGCACATTTCGAACATTACAAGGTCGAATTTTTTTCGTGGCAGAAGCTTAGCGGCCCGGGCAACGGCGTCGGTATATTCGCGGATGGTCATGTAGTCCCCGGAGGTTTCATCTCCCATAAGCCCGTACCAGCCGTTTCCGTGATCCCAGCCGACCAGGGCGTAACGCTCTGCCGGGTAGTTTTCGGCCACGAACCTGACAAAATCCTCCAGGTTCCGGGGATCCGACATATTGATGTCCCCCAGTTCCCGGATTACCTCGGAGCTGAGTTGTGGCGGCAGGAGTGCCCGGTTCATGGTCTGATAATACTGCTCCATATCGTAGCTGGCTGCGGTTTTCCGGATGCGGTAGATCCGGGCTCCTCTGAGATCGTCAAAATCGGTGGAGAATTCCGGGCTGCGATCATGAAGGAGAATTATTTCCGCGTCGTCGGGAAGGGCTTTTTCCATTTCCAGAATTTCCTGAAAGGACTGTCCTTCCAGGTTGTTGTCTCCGGACATGTAGACCATGATTGTCCAGGCTTTTTTGCCGGAATCGTTTCCGGATGTTCTGGCAATGCCGCTGTTTTTGGAGGGGAAAAACGCAGGGGATACTTCCGGAAGTCCGGAGCCGGAGGCTTCCGCGACAGCGGCATTCTGTTCCGGCGCGGCTTCGGAGCGCTTTTCTGAGCGGGGCCGGAAGGGATCCAGTCTGTAGTTTTCCGGAAGAGCGTCAGGGACGTCTGAAGGGGCTTCGGATTTCCTGAGTGCGGCACTGTTTCCGGTGTCGGGCAATGGAGTTCCGTCATCGTTGCATGCGGAAACGGTCATTCCCGCAAGGAAAACGGATATGCACAGGGCGGATATTTCCGTCGGGGATTTTTTTTTGCTGGACATGGAGACCTCTCGGTTTCCGGGCGGAACATTCCGTCCGGTAAAAAAACATGATTCCGGGGAATGTCCGCGAGCGGCGTAAATGCCCGGATCCAAAGGACTTCGATAACACTCTCCTGAACAACGCTTTTTGACGGAAAACCGGGAAATGATAATCCGGGGCGTCCGTACAGGATGGCACTGGTGATTCAGGTATTAAATTTTAAAAATATTAATTATTAATTATTGTCGAATATATCAGATTATTTGCGTGCAAAAAACGGAACGGATCACAAAAAGCAACCGCGTGATCACATAAAATGCTGATGTGTTCTGCGGCCCGAAATTTGCGGTCAGGGCATCGCACTGCATGAGATCTTCGATTCAGGAAAAATTATTTTAAATTTAAATCGCAGATTTTTTAATATTTTTGCAGCTGAATTTTGGTAACAGAGACATGCATTGTCAGATGTGATTTCTGAGCAGTACATGACCTGTTCAATGGCAAAGTGCCGTTAAAGAAGCAGCCTGCCATTTCAGACCATTGCAAGTTTAGTGTTCCGTCCGGATTGTTTTGGCACCCGCGGCGGGTTACGGCCGCGTTTATGAGGAAATTCCAGATGAAAAAATCCAGACTGTCGTGCATGCTTTCGGGCATGGCGTTTTCTGTCGTGTGCTCAGGCGGCGTTGCCGATACTCTTCCTCCTTTCAATCCTTTCGGAACCCAGAATCCGCCGGTGCAGAATCCCGCTCCGGCAAATCCGCAGGTTCAGGCGGCGCTGACAGGATTCTGGCGGGGCGTTGATAATATGAATCAGGAGATTGTCTTCTTTTTTTCTCCTCAGGGAACCGGGTATCTGATTCAGAACAATACCAGGATGGAGTTTTCATATACTATTGCCGGCAATATGATGACTGTTTCCGACAGTGTTTCCAGCATGACCTTTCAGTTTGCCGTGGGACAGGGCATCCTGCAGCTTATGTTCAACGACAAGGTGGTAACGCTTCAGAAGACGGAGCGGCAGCAGCTTCAGCCGGTTCCGCAGCCCCAGCCGCAGCCCCAGCCGCAGCCCCAGCCTCAACCGCAGCCGCAGCCCCAGCCCCAGCCCCAGCAGCCTGTGGTGCAGCTTTCCGGAAAATACCAGTGCACTTCCGGATCCGTGCCGGGAGCTCTCTATGTTTATGACTTCATGCCGGCCAATTATGCGGTTTATGTCACCATGAAGGGAACACGGCTCAGAAACACATTCCTGGAGTACGGCAGTTATAAGGTCGAGGGAGACAGGTTTACTTATACCATTCTTCAGAATCCCGTAGCATCATTGGTGGGGCAGAGTGCGGTAAGTTATATTATTCCGTCATCTGACGGCTTTGTGATGAAGTTTTCGGATTACGACATTCACTGTACCAGATAGTTTGTCTCATACGCCCCGTAATTTCGGAAAAGCTTTCGGCTTTTGGAGACGCTCGGGATTTCAGGTTTTTTAATTTGAGAGATTTTTTTATGAAAAACAGCATATTGCGTACTCTTGCGATGGTGGCAGTCCTGACGGCGGCTCCGGCATTTGCAGGCGTCAATGATGTCATTATGAGCATGGCAGACTCCGCGAACGGTATTCAGGCCGGCCGCGGCATTAATAACCTTCAGAAGGGAATTGCCGGAGGTGTCAATCCCGGAGTTTCACCTCTTAAAAAGCTGGAGAACCGGGGAACTTCGAATATCGGCAGGGCTTTTTCCGGGATCAATTCCGGAATGCACGGTTTCTGGATTTCCCAGAATCCGAGTATTCCCATGGTGCTGATGCTGGGAGAGCAGTCCATTGGTTCTCTGGGGTATGCCGGCCAGATCATGGGCTTTACCTATGTCATTCAGAACAATCAGCTGATGATTTCCGACATGCAGGGACAGCAGTATGTCATTCCGTATGTCATCAATAACAATGTGCTGGTTATTACCATAAACAATGTTTCTTATAATCTGGTGAAATATGAGGGACCGCTCCCGCAGCCCGGGCAGCAGGGTTTCGGCAACTGACAGCTGCCGGATGATTTTGATTTCGGATTTTAATTTCGTTTGGAATTTTCAGTTATGAATAACTTGATCAAGCTTGTGCCGGCAGTGCTGCTGGCCTTTTCGGCTGCGGCAGCCGCCGATGATTTCCCTCCGTTTTTTCCGGCTCCCGGGCAGGGTTCCGGCGGGCAGACCGCTCCGCAGCCGGGAGGCGGGCAGACCGGCGGCACCGCAGTGAATACCGGAACCGGCATTTATATTCCGCAGCCGTCTCCGGGGCCGCAGCAGCCTCCGGTGCAGAATCCGCAGCCTCAGCCGATGCCTCAGGGGTCCATTCTGGGCAAGTGGGGAGCCTATATGGGCGGAGCCTCCATGGAGTTCGTGTTTAATCCTGACGGCACGGGCATGGTGATAAACAACGGTCAGTCGGTAAACTTCTTCTACGGGATTCAGGGAAATACGCTTATTCTCTGTGATGACCGCAACTGTTCCACCGGTGCCAATCAGTTCATGTTTGCTCTCAGCGGCAATGTTCTTTATCTGAATGTGAACGGACAGAACATTGCGTATCAGAGAGTGGGAGCTGCCGGTCCGGCTCCGCAGCCTTTGCCACCACAGCCGCAAGCTCAGGCCGGTCTTTCCGGTTCCTACACCTGTCAGATTCCCGGAAATCCCCAGATGGTGCTGACTCACGAGTTTGCCGGTAATGTCTACCGGGTATATCTGAGTCAGGGCAATATGCCCAAGAATCTTATCGAAGTGGGAAGCTATACTCTGAACGGTTCTCAGTTTAACTATACCGTGCAGCAGTCTCCCAACCAGCAGACAGTGGGAACTTCGGGAACAAATATGATCCAGTTTAACGGAAACGGCTATGTAATGACGCTGAACGGCGGCTCTCTTAACTGCGTCAGAAGCTTTTAGCGAAAATCCCGCTCTCCGGAAAGACCGGCAGGTCTGACCGGATCCTGAAAACACCTGGCAGTCCCGGATACCGGGGCTGCCTTTTTAAATTCGCAAAAAAGATATGAAGAGTTTCCTGTACGGCGGATTTCCTGGTTTATTCTGCCGGTTTTGCAGTATGTGTCCGGGTTTCGGAATTATCCGGTTGCACGCGGCACCGGCCATGAATTTGTCAGAGACATCCGATTTTTCAGGGGGCTTCCTCCGCTATGCAGTGTGATTCTGCAATCTGCAAGCTTTATTGTACCTGTTCAGAACTTCTCCGAAAAATCCTCCCGTCCTGTCATATATCCCCCTCCCGGATAGCCGGGAAAAGCTTTCATGTGCTATATTGAAGCTTACGGATGATGAACTGAGGCCCGGGCCGGAGCTGTTTAACAAAAAGGAGTTTAATCATGACTGTTACCAGCACAGATTTTCCGATAG
>CACYPY010000040.1 GCA_902776415.1 uncultured Ruminobacter sp. | reverse complement strand
GGAAGACCTTAAAAAGCTGGTTTTAGGGCTTACTTACAAGGATATCTCCCACCGTAACGAAAAGGACAATCCCAACCGCCGCTGGGGCTATGACGAGGTTAAAAGGTGGCTTCGGGGAGAGGAGGTGCCCGTCCCTGGCGAAGCCTCGGCTTCCGGAAACGCGCCTTTTGCGACAGTGCCGTCATTTCAGGCGTACCGTTTCTGCGGGAAGACCTATACTTCGGAGACAGAGCTTCTTCGCACGATGCTGAGACATCCTGAGGATGCTCTTAAGGATCTGGGAAGAGGATTTCTCTCGCATCACTACTATGCCTTCAGCGAAAAGAAGGGCGAACTTTGCAATGCGGCCGAAACAAAGCTGGGAAACAATGTTTCGGGGAACCTGAGACAGCTCTTTTCCCTTATTTATCGGCTCAGTCCCGATATTCGGGATATTCCTTATAACGGAGGGATTCTGGAAAGCATTCAGGATCTGGGGAAGAGCTTTATCGATGCCGGGATCCGGGAAGCTTCCGAAAACGGCAGTCTCCGGGGCAGGAATACCAAACATACGAAGCCGGTGCGGGACTTTGTGATGTCCGGCATTCCCGAGGACTATGCCGTCATCGTTCTTAAAAACACCGGTCTCTCCCGCCTTTTTGAAAATACCGGGAAGCTCTGGAACCAGGAAAGTCGTCCTGATTCCGATACGGAGCTCGCTCTGATTATAGGGTATTCCCTCTGTGACGAAAGGCGAATCCCGGTACACGGCAGAGTGTATGACAGCCCCGAAGCGTTTTGCCGCGAAATGAAGGAGCTATCCCAAAAGGATCGCAAGGCCTATACGGTATTCATGCAGGCGGCCAAAGCGGATTTGGACTTTCTGGAACAGAGGCTTCCTGATGCCGCATCCCGGGAATTCATTTCCAAAGCCCGGGAGGATTCCAAATGGGCAGTGTTCGGGGATAATGAATACCACTTCAGGAACGGGGAGGATTTCAGGAACTACATTGAAAAGCTGGTTCGCGAGGAAAAGCCCTATGAGCTTCAGAGCCTCTGGAACCGCTATAAAACCCCGCTTAAGGATGTTTCCGAGAAGGTTTGGAATACCGATTCCCGGGCACAGCTTGAAAGGATCGTGTCCGGTTTTATTCGGGTGGGGGAACACCTCTTTACCGGAGAAAAGCAATTCCGGGAATTTCTGACCGGGGTAATTTCCCGCGGGAAAACGGAACCGGCATTCCTTCTTGGTTTTATCAGGGCTCACAAAAACTCCCTTAATCAGGCTGCCAAAGTATTCCCGAGGATCAGAGAATGTGTTTCGGAGCTGTATGCGGCGGGAGATCGGGTAATTGTTCTGGACGAGCACATGTTTCCCGGCACGGACGAATTCCGGACATTTATTGATTCCGCAGTGTTTCGCGGGAAAAGCGATCCCGGATATCTGGCCGGTTTTTTGGAACGGCACCAGGAAGCACTGAAACGGCTGGGTACCGATGATACCGTCAGAAAGATACTGGAGCCCCTCAATGAAGCCTTCCGGAATCTCATTTTCTTTGACTGCAGAATCTTTGCAGACCCGGAGGATTTCGAGCAATACATTTCCGGCCTTATTAAAAAGGGGGCGGACGATCCGCGGTTCCTGGTTTCCTTTTCGGAAAAGCATCATCAGGAGATTACGGATCTCTGGAAACGTGACCGTCGCTGTCAGAAAGCTCTGTCCGGACTCAGGACTGCCAGAAACCGGATTGTGGCTTTTGACGAGTATGTGTTTTCGTCCATGACGGAATTCCGGAATTTTGCTGCGGATATTCTAAAGACCGGGGAGAAGGATCCGGCACATCTCCGGCGTTTTGTTCAGGCTCATGAAAAGGCCCTGACCAGACTTAACGGCGTCGGTACTCTTTCCGCAGCGGTAAAACCTCTTCTGGATGCCGGGAACAGTGTTATCGAGGTTGACGAGTATGCCTTCAGGGATTCAGCCTCCTTTGAGAGCTTCAGAGCCGGACTGGCCGGGAATGACGGTAAGGAAATACTGCGGGTATCTGATTTCGCAGGAGAGTATCATAAAGCCCTCTCGGAACTTGAAAGCAACACTTCTGCGGCAGCGCAGGCAAAAGAGCTTCTGAATTCCGCAAAAGCAGTCCTGAAAGAGGAGGCCATCAGTGTAAACGGGGTTAAGTACTCCCCGGGAATAAGGAAGGGGGATCTGATAAAGTTCGGAAATTACCCCATGGAAGCCAATGGCCAAAAGGAACCCATTGAATGGCTGGTGCTGGAGGTCAGGGGAAATGAGGCACTTCTTATCAGCCGTTACGGGCTGGACTGCAGGCAGTACCATCATAAATATGTCGATATGACATGGGAAAACTGTGATCTTCGGAAATGGCTGAACCATGATTTTCTGAAGGCGGCGTTTTCTCCGGAGGAGAGTGCGAGGATAAAGGTTTCGGAGCTCAGAAATGATGATAATCCCAGGCATGGAACCGGAGGTGGAAACAGTACCAAAGATCGGGTATTCTGTCTCAGCATTGCGGAGGCGGAGCGGTATTTCAGGGATAACAAAGAAAGACAGTGTCAGCCCACGGAATATGCCCGAAATCAGGGAGCATGGGTTGATGACAGTAACGGCTGTTGTTGTTGGTGGCTTCGCTCGCCGGGCGACGGTCAGCGCAGCGCTTCGTACGTGGCTACGGACGGCGCGCTCAACCTGAATGGACTCAGCGTCGGCGATGATCTTGACGCCGTGCGGCCCGCTTTACGGATAATCTGTAATCGGTAATCTTCCAATCGGAAATCATCCGTCCGCAGCGAAGCCGAGCCTCGTTTCCGCCCGCGAAGCGGGCGGGCGGCCGTTTTTAATGGAAAACACAAAAAGGGAAGTTTTACAGCAGGGCTTCCCGAAAGATCTTAATATCGGAGCATGCCATGTACCGCCGGAAACAGCAGTCAGAGCTTACTGTAATTACCAGGGCCAATGAGCTCTGTTCCTATATCATGACCGTAACACAGAAATCTCCGAAGCAGTTTCGGTTTACCTTTACGGGGAGACTTCGTTGTCTTGCTTTCCGGAGTTTTGTCCTCAGAAGGCGGTGAAACTGCTCCTGTTTTTTTCTGGACGGCGCGTTGTTTGTAAATACGGGAGCTCGACCTTCTGATCTAACGGGACTTCTTCGGCATCACTAACAATGCCGTGCGGCCGGGCAGTTTTACGGAAAATCAGTAATCTTCTGACCGGTATGGCGAAGCCACGCAAAAATGTCGCGGCTTTGTACCTTCCGCTGCCGGCCCGGGAAGCAGGAGGGTGTAATTAATAACCTTTTCCCGGTATTTCGGAAACACAGTGCCGGAGCAGCCGGACTTCGGACGTAAGAGTGTAAAAACGGAGGCAAAAATGTCAGACCATATTTCGCCGGAACCTCTGACCGGAGATTTCCTGAGTTTTATTTCGAAAACCGCGGTACAGGATGATTTTCAGGGAAATTATGACATTACCGGGCTGGTTCTGAGCGGCTATCGGGTGCTGGAAAGAATTCTGGTGAATTCCGGTATCTGTGATGTCTACCGGTGCTGCCGTGTTTCCGAAGAGGAACCGAAAGCGCCGGCAGATCCCGATAACCCGGAACCTCCGGCGGCAATGCCGGATTCTGCCGGGAATCCCGGTTTTTTGTACGAGAACTCCCCATCCTTTATGCTGAAGCTGTACCGCAGGGAGGATGTCATAGCCCCGGATACTGCCGTAAGGCTTATGGCGCTTGAAAGTTCCCGGACAGTGCCGGTTCTGGCGTGCGATACCTTCCATAACCGCCGGTACACCGTTACTCCCTTTTACCGGTATCCCGCGCTGGATCGGGTGCTGGCAGGAGGCGGGACGTTTTCGGAAAATGATCTCCGGAAAATCATTATTCCCGCTGTTCTGGCCGGGCTTCGGGATTTGCACGCTGCCGGGATCCGGCACGGGAATCTCTCTCCTGCGGCCATCGTCCCGGATAATTCCGGAGCAAGGCTTCTTCTTGCGGATGCCGGCGTAATTCCGGATATTTCAGTCCGGTCAGGATCTTCTTCCGATGCTGCGGCATCTGACCGGGAAGACGATTACCGGGCCCTGGGACTTACGGTTTACGAGCTCTTTTCCGGTTTTCCGCCGCCGCCGTGCTGTTTCGGAACCAAAAGCGGCGACAGCGGGCTTCTTTTTCCGGAGCATTTTCCGGAGGAAGTCGGGATTCTGGTAACGGGACTCTGCCGGCAGGGCTGGGGGGATTCGGAGGTTCGGACCTGGCTCGGGGAAGCGGGGATTTCCGGTCCCGGGGGTGATGCTGCCGGAGTCTCCCCGGGTTCATCGGGAAATCCCTCCCCGGAATCCGGCACTGTCAGAGTTCCCGAGATCTCCGGGTACGGAGAGGCCGTGCTTTCGGGAAGCTCTCTCCGGTTTCGGGATGCTCCGGAGTTCCGAAGTTATATCAGAGGCCTTTATGAGGCCGGAAAATATTATGAGCTCCGGGATCTTATGAATCATTACCGGCTGGCCCTGAAGGACGTTGCGGCCAATGTCTGGCACTCCGATGTCTATGATGAGCTTGACGGGATGGTCAGGCCTCTGATTCAGCTGGGGGAGCGTCTTTTCAGGAATGAGGAGGAGTTCGTGGCATTTCTCGAAAACCTTCTTTCCGAAAACCGTGCCACCCCGTTAAACCTCGGATATTTTGCCAGGGCTCACCGGGAGGTTCTGGAAGGCCTGAAGGAACGGCAGGATCTTGCCGGGATTGTCGGCCGGGTTCTGGAATATGCCGATGTGCAGGACGGAAAGACTGGCACCATAATCATCGACGGTGTTTCCCGTCCCCGGTATGCGGTACCGGCCGGAGAACCGGGAACATACCTGGAGTTCGGCAGGTTCCGGCAGCAGAACAAGGATCCGGATTCCCCGAAAACTCCCGTGGAATGGCTGGTGCTGGATCGTACCTTTGACGCGGCTTTAATCATCAGCAGGCAGGTCCTGGATTATATTCCCTGCCATCACGAAAGCGAGGATCCCGGCCGGGATCTCACCAGTCTGGAAAATCATGATATCCGGAAGTGGCTTAACGGCGAGTTTCTGGAGGAGACGTTTTCGGAAGATGAGAAGAGGCATATTATCAAAACCCGGCTGGTAACCGGAAAGAATCCGCAGTATGACATCTCCTGGGGCGGGAGCGGAGTAACCGAGGATCGGGTGTTTTTTCTGAGCATTGAAGAGGCGGAACGATACTTTAAGGGTGATATTTTCAGGAAGTGCCGTCCCGTCGGAAAAGCTCTTTCCAAAGGGTGCTGCCATGTGCTTCGGGAATGCCGGGGACTTTTTTGCGACTGGTGGCTGCGCTCTCCCGGAGGGGACTACGGTTCTGCTGCGGTGGTGACGGCGGAAGGCAGGATAGCCTTTTTCGGAATTCCTCTTTCAGCCGAGTGCGGGCTGCGTCCGGCTATGTGGGTAAGGGTTGTCGATATCCCGGAATAGACCTGCTCCGTAAAGCCGGTTCTTTTGCTGCGGGGCCGGTTTCAGGAGCGGGCGGTAACCCGCATTTTGTTGCCGTGTTTATTCTCCCTTCGCGCCTGTCGAAACCGGCTGATTCTGAAATCGGAATCCGGGATTCCGCATCACTTTTTTTCTCCAAAACAGCAGGGATGGAGTATTATTCTCATCTCTGTCAGACTGTGTGTTCATACAGAGATCTTCCCGTTTTCCGGGATTATCCCCGCAGCTGTGTTTGGGAGACTTAGCAGCAAGATCCGGATTTCGCGGATCGCCACGGAATTCTCCGGACTCCCCAAGGATTTCTCCATGGTAACAATCAACAGTAATTTTGCAGGTCTCAGACATGTTCTGAGAAGGCTTCGCAACCGGGACATGATTTCCCTGAAGCTGACGTTGTGCGCTCTTGTGACCGGAGTTGTCACGGGGGCGGTGTGCTCGTTTTTCGAAACGATTCCCATGGCTCTTTCCGGTTATCGGCTGTCTTCTTTGGAAAAACTGGCCGGGAGTCCCGTTCCGGCTTTTATTGCCGCCTTTGCTGTCAGCGCCTTTCTGGGCGGCTTTGCCATGTATCTTACCAAACGTTTTGCACCTGAAGCCGGGGGGTCCGGCATCCCCGAAATCGAGGGGGCCATGACGGATCTCCGGCCGGTCAGGTTCTGGCGGGTGCTTCCGGTGAAGTTTTTCGGGGGGATATTTTCATTAAGCTCCGGCATGATTCTGGGACGGGAGGGCCCCTCCATTCAGATCGGCGGTAATCTGGGAGCCATGGTTTCCAGGATTTTCCGGCTGACTCCCGAAGAGTTTCACGCTCTTTTGGCCGCCGGAGCCGCTTCGGGACTGGCCAGTGCCTTTAATGCACCTCTTGCAGGGATAATCTTCGTAATGGAGGAGCTCAGAAGCCAGTTCCGCTATACAGTGGCTTCGGTGCAGGCGGTAACCTTTTCGGTAATAGCCTCCACCATTACCCGGGATAACTTTTCAGGAACCTTTCCGGTGTTTGAGCTTCCGGAATACCATATGCCGGACCTGCGGGATCTGGTATTTTTCGGGCTGTTCGGCATGCTGATGGGCGGAGCCGGAGTGCTTTTTAACCGCAGCGTCGGCCTGATGCAGGACCTCTACCTCAAAATCAACGGGAGTTCCCTGAGACGACATATCCTTACCGGGGTTCTTCTGGGGGGAACGTTCGGAGTGCTTTCCCTCTGGCTTCCCATGCTGTCCGGATCGGGGATGCAGCATATCACAGGCTGGATTACCGGACACTTTTCCATAACGCTGCTTATTCTGATCCTTCTGGGGCGGTTTCTGGGAATTCTGCTCTGCTTCTGTTCCGGCATCCCCGGCGGCATTTTTGCACCGTCTCTGTCCCTGGGAACCCTGGGCGGAGCTCTGGCGGGGATGGTTCTCCTTCAGACCGGATGCATCAACTTTAATCCCGGAATTATGGCTATTGTCGGTATGGGGGCGTTTTTTGCGGCTTCGGTACGGGCTCCGGTAACCGGCATTATTCTGGTGTGCGAAATGACCAATAATTTTGAATTTCTGCTGCCCATGATGGTGGCGGTGTTTGCGGCTACCCTGACGGCAGGAGCTCTGAAAGGAAAGCCGGTGTATACCCAGATTCTGGAACGCACTCTCAGACTTTCCGGAAATCGCAGCATGATGAGAAAATTCTCCCGCATGCGGGCGCTCTACCGCAAAAACGGAAGTCCGCTGCCGGCAGAGGAAGATGCTGCGCCGGAAGTTCCCTTGTCTGAAAAACGTTCCTGAGTCCGGACCGGTCGCCGATTTAAATGCACTTTACCGGACGCGGCAGTCCGGCGATCTTTGTGGCCAGAAGCGCGGGGCCGTCGGGAAAGAGTCTGTAGAGATACCGGCTGGATCCCTTTTCCGGGCCGAACTCCTTTGCCATGGCCTTCACCAGGAGTCTGATGGCCGGGGAAGTGTTGAATTCCTCATAAAACTTTCTGACAAACAGCACCACCTCCATTCTTTCCGGAGTAAGCGGAAGGTTCAGGTCGGCTGCGATTCTGGCAGCCACCTCCGGATTCCAGTCCCGGTAGTTTTTAAGATAGCCGTTTTCATCTGTTTCAATGCACTGTCCGTTTACGTTAAGCAATGTTGTTCTCCTTATGTGGTAAGGACCGTGGGGAATAAACCAGGGAACCCCGCGGAATATCTGCTGAGAGAATGTAATGCAACAAATCCTGTTGACTGTCTTGTCAGGTCAGGTGCCTCCCGGGGTAATTTTCTGAAACTTTGTCCGGTTTTGCAACCGTTTCCGGAGATTCGTGATTCAGAATGCCTGTTCTCCGTCCGTGAGACAATAAGCCAGAACCGCAAACATGGCGGCAAGCATGGTGCAGACACGGGTCAAACGAAACCATATGAGCCGGAAGCAAGGGAAAACATTTCAGTTAAACGCACGCAAACGTGAAATTACAGGGACGGGAAAATAACGCAAGCAGAGAAAGAACAGAACAAAAAGGGGAGGAAAGAAAAAGGATGGCGGACAGGATGAGATTTGAACTCATGAACGCTTGCGCGTTGCCGGATTTCGAATCCGGTGCATTCAGCCGCTCTGCCACCTGTCCACGGTTCGCAATTATATCCGTTTCTGTTCAGGATGCAAGAGGAAACTTCATTTTGATGCGATTATCCCGTGCAGGTGCCCGGATTACGGGCCGGTTCCGGGGAGGCCGGCAGGGAAAGAGTGAAAAAAGGTTGTGCCAGAGAAATCCGAACCGGAGATGAAGAAATCAAAATAACTTAAAAAAACAGCACTATTCTTCAGCAGATCCGCAACAGAGTGATTATAATTGCCCCGTGAAACAGTGTTACCGGCTGTGCCGGGAGGAGTTCTGATGTTGAAACGTTTTCTGACCGTTTTTGCGGTACTGGCGGTTTTTTTTCTCCCCGGAAGCGGCACGGCAGCTCCGGCAGGGGCTGACCAGTCCCAGAAGGTTTCTCTGCCCCCGGGCTGGACTCAGGGACACCGCTTTTTCAGTGAAATGCGGAAGCACAGTGCCTCCATGTATACCAATTCCGCCCTGGAGGTCAGTGTGGGGTATACCGAACTCTACTCTTCGGAATACAGCTCTGTTGAAAGCGCAGTAAACGGTGCCACGGAACTCTACAGCTGCAAAAAGGGGAAGAAAGCCTGGACGGCGGAGGTGCTGTCCTGCGCCAATAAGTTCACGCTCTATTTTTTTGAAAGAAACGGCCGGGTGGTGATGCTCACCAGCGATGCCGCAACTCCGCAGCAGGAGAAGGAAGTAAAGAATTTTATCGGAGCCATGTATTTCGGCGATGCCGCCGGCAGTGGCACCACTAACAGCGGTGCCGGCAAAAAGCCTCCCCGCTGAGAAGATTCCGGGAATTGTCTGAAAAAACCGGAGCGCTGCTTTTCTCATCCCTTTCACTTTATTTCCGGGCTTCCGGCGGCAGCGTTCCGGCAGTACGGGACTCAGTTTTTCGGGAGCCTCTTTTCGGCAAAGTCCAGAGCGGTGTTTACCACCTCTTCGATGGAGAGCTCGGTGGAATCAAGTATCAGAGCATCCGGAGCCGGCTTCAGAGGTGCAGTCGCCCGGTTTCTGTCCCGGAAATCGCGTTCCTTTATTTCCGCCAGAATCTTTTCATAGTCGGCGGCTTTTCCCTGGGATTCCAGCTGCTTTACTCTTCTTCTGGCGCGTTCTTCGGAGCTGGCATCCAGGAAGATCTTTACCGGTGCATCCGGAAATACCACGGTTCCCATGTCTCTGCCGTCGGCTATAAGTCCGGGCAGGGTGCGGAACGCCTTCTGCCGGTCAAGAAGAGCGGCTCTGACTCCGGGCAGTGCCGCAATCCGGGAGGCGGCTCCGCCGGTTTCCTCGTTTCTGATACCGCGGGACACATCTTCTCCGTCCAGCATGACGGCAACGCCGGTGTCGCGTGGTTCGAAGGATAGTCTGAGATCGGCTGCCAGTGTTGCCAGTGCCGGTTCGTCGGCAAGACTGACGTTTTTCTTCAGAGCGGCGTAGGCCAGTACCCGGTAAATGGCTCCGGAATCCAGAATGGCAAAGCCGTATTTTCTGCTGAGACGGAGACAGAGCTCTCCCTTGCCGGCGCCGCCGGGACCGTCCACTGTGATAACGGGAATTTCTGCACTCATACCTGAAAAATCCTTAAATTGAAAAGCTGTTTTGAAGGACTTCTATTATACGAAAGCCGGCGGGAATCGGCAAAACTGCTCCGGTCCGTTTTTCGGAGATCCGCGGGACACTTCTGAACCCGGCGGATAAGGAGAGTTCACCCCCCGGGGACTTCGGGGCGGTTTTGGAAGATATACTTCAGGAAATGATTCCTTTTTTCGGGGCGAAGGCATCTCGGAAACTTTCCGGAAAACAGGCTCTCTTCTGAAAACTCCGGCATTTTCCGTCGCGGAGATCCGCAAAAACTGTTGTCATTGGTCAGAAAATAGCCTGTTATGCGGTTTTTTTACAAAAATTATAAAAAAATTGCCGATTTTGTTTACAAAGGAAAATTTTTCTTTATAATAGCACCCGTTGACGCGGACAGATGGCAGAGCGGTTTAATGCACCGGTCTTGAAAACCGGCGACGGTTCGCACCGTCCCTGAGTTCGAATCTCAGTCTGTCCGCCACTTTAATTCTCAATTTTTCTCTCATTTCTTTTATTCAGTTTTTATTTTTTGCGTATTTTTGCGCCTGTCTGTTTTATTTATCCATCTCTGTCCCTTAATTAATTTCCCGTAACGCTGTTTTTGTGATCTCTGACCGGGGTTTTTTGTAATATCGCGAGTGATAAGGCATTTTTTTGCCATCTTTTTAAGCAGAATTGCACAGGTACATATTGTTTATTAACTATACGTATTTGGCAGACTCCCGGACCTTTTCCCGGTACCGCGGGGGCTGAAAGGTTATCCTGTTTCCGAAAACGTATCCAGCGCGGTTCTGTTGCAGCTCTTCCCGAATCGGGGGCTCCGCCGCAGAATTAGGGAATGAAAGATGCAGCCCAGAGAAGATCAAGCTTTAAACTCCCCGGTTGTTAAAAATCAGGCAGATTCACAGAATACTCCGGTTTCCCCGGATGCTACCGGACAGCCGCCCCATGCCGTTAGCCTGTCCGATCGTATTCGTCATATCATGGACTGCATTTCCGACAATCTCGTGGATCGGGATTATGTGGTCAAAGTGGCCGTGCTGGCCGTGCTGGCCGGACAGAACATTTTTCTGTACGGACCTCCTGGCACCGCCAAGAGCATGCTGTCCCGGAGACTGGCCTCCGTTGTCCGGGGCGGGAAATATTTCGAACATCTGATGCATCGTTTCTGCACGCCGGAGGAGATTTTCGGGCCGGTGTCTCTTTCGGAACTTAAGAAGGACAATTACGAGAGAAAGACGGCCGGTTATCTTCCGGATGCCGATTTTGCCTTTCTGGACGAAATCTGGAAATCAAGTCCGGCAGTTCTCAATACTCTTCTGACCATTATAAACGAAAGATCCTTTCATAACGGCAGCCGGGTTGAGAAGGTGCCGCTCCGCTCCCTGGCAGCGGCCTCAAATGAAATTCCGGACGACGAATCCGGCATGGAGGCACTGTATGATCGCTTTCCGGTCAGAATTCCGGTATTTCCGGTAAAGGGAGAGGAGTCCTTCCGGCGCCTTGTCGAAAATGCTGCGGAGTTGTCGGATGCGGATTTTGAGAAAAAATTCCGGGGGATATCTCCCGAGGAATATCAGTCCTGGCTCCGGGAGATTCGCAGAATTCCTCTTTCCGACAATGCGGTGGCGGTGCTTTCGCTTATCAGAGAGGAGATTCTCAGGGTTTCCGGAACTCCGCTTTCCGTGAACGATCATGATTTTCAGGAGGGGCATGATGCCGGAATTTCCGGAAAACCGGAACCGGGGTTTTCCTACGTTTCCGACCGGAGATGGATACAGGCTGCGGATCTGCTCCGGGCTGCGGCGTTCTTTAACGGACATGACCGGGTACTTCTTTCAGAGCTTCCCCTGGTGGTTTCGGCGCTTTGGAATGTGCCGTCTGAGATTTCCGCCTTCCGCAATCTTGTTTACAACAGCGTGAAAACCGTGCTTTCCCGGATGATCCGGGACGGTAACACGGGGCGCTTTCTGGATACCGGTCGGGAGATCGGTGAACTCATGAGCCGCTATTCCGATCCTGATTCCTTCAAAAATTCCGGAATTCAGGTGAAGCTTACCCCGGAAAGGGAGGTCTGGTTCCGCTTTCTCAAGGATACCGGACTCTGCTACCGGGCGCTGGACCGCATGTGGAACAACGATGCCGTCATGGAGGATTTTTCTCTGGGCAATATCTGGGCTCCGGGAATCAGAAAGACCGTCAGAAACCCCCGCGAGAACGGCAGAACCGGGTTCGTTCCCGTGGTTGGCGATGTTATCCGTATTGTGGTTACCAGGGATCTCAACGGATATCTTGGAAATATTGACCTTCCGGGACTGGAGTGCTTCGGCTTCTCGGTGCCGGGAATGCTGGGCAGTAACGGGGTTTTGACCGATGACAACCATTTTACCTGCAAGGTCGGACTTCTCCCCAAGCTGATGCAGATTTACCTTAAGAGCTGTCTGGATCCGGAGGTGGAGCTTTTTGCCAGGATCAGCGGTCTGCCCCAGCATCCGACTCTTGACGGCAAGCTTCAGGTAACCGTCAGGATTAATTTCGAGGGAATTTTCGCGGAAAGGTATCTCAGGCCGGACACCCCGTTCTGCGATACTGACAAGATGACTGAAATCAAGCCGGTTTCCGTGGGAATTGACGGGAGATCGATCTACGGTGAATTTCTCCATGAACCCGGCTTCCGGCTTTACTCCGCGCAGATGGAGAACGGCGACAGCGTTATTGTTTCCATTGAGGACAAGACACCGCTGCCGGCCCGGGGTGAGGTGTGCGAGTACTGGAATCGCTTTATGGGGCGCGGTTTTGAGCTCTGCGAGGTTAATTCCTACCGCAAGTGGTTCCAGAACCGGGTACGGGAACTCAGACTGGGAGGGTGTCGCGAAATTTCCTGCCGGATCATGCCCGATGGCAGAGGAAACTATATCCTGGTTCACAAGGGACTCTGCTGTATTTCCGACGAACTTTCCCGGATTCAGAACCACGACGAACTGACAGCCATGATGTCGTCGGTGGTGGCCATGAGACTTCAGGGTATTGACGAAAAGCTCTGTCTTCTGATGGTGTCCTCTCTGAACGGGGCGGATCTCACCGGCATCTGGCTGAACTACGAGGGGATTGTTTCCATGCATCCCTGCGACATCCGGGATGAAAATTTTGAGGTGTCGGGAACCGCCGAGTCCGCAAAACTGGACAACGGAGACTGCCGCATTGTTATGAAGACCTCCGAAGGTCTTCTGGAAACCGTGCTTATTGACAAAACCTACAAGGTGCTCTCGGACTTCAGCGGCGATATTGGCAGACTTTCCGAGAAGATGTCCCTGAACCGGGACCTGGTGGCGACGGTCACCCGGGATCTGGAAGAGCACGAGGAACTGGTTAACAGCAGCATCTTCCTGTCAAATTCCGACAAATATGAATTTACCAGACTTCTCAAGGAGATCTACGAACCGTACTTCAACGAATGTTCCGTGTCCTCCACCTATGAGATTCAGCTTACGGAGCTTTTGAGCCGTTATGAGAAAATCACCATTCCGAAGATCGACATGAGTCTCCGGGAACAGGTGCGCAGGGAGGCCGAAAGGATTGAGGCCGAAAAGAAGGCTCTGGAAGAAAAGGCTCAGGAGGAAATGCGGGCCCGCGAGGAAGAGGAACGCCGGCAGCGTGAAAAGGAAGCCAAAATTCCTCCTGCCGCCGATTCTGCTCTTCCGGCGGAAGCCTCCGGAACTCCGGTTTCCGCCGGGGATTCCGGTCAGAAAACCGGGATGGATTCCGGGCCGGACAAGTCTGCTCCGGAGTCGTTACACGAAGAGCCTCTGGTCCGGGAAGCCGAGAGTAAGGCAGCCCGCGAGCAGGTGGTTTCCGAGGTGGTGGCCGGTGCGGTATCGGGCGGCATTGCCGGAACTCTTGTCAGTGCGGCCCTGGATAACCGGGAAGGCGTTTCTTCGGAAAATGTCTCCCGGACCCCGTCCGGTACACCTGCCGGCACTGTAAAGTCTCAGGAAAGTGCAGAACCCGCCAGGGGATCCGGAATCGCTGAAGCTCCTGCTGCCTCCGGAATCCGGAGTGCGGCCGGATTAAATTCCGTTCCCCCGGAAACATCCTCCCGTCCGAATCCGGGCGAGCCGGTCCGGGCTGCAACTGACGCCCCGGAGCTGGTTTCCGGGAATGTCCGTCCGGAATCCGAAACCGGTTTGGCGTCTTCCGTAGTCCCGGAACCTGTCAGAACGACTCCCGGGAAGGGGAGTCAGGATCCGGCTGCTGCCCGTGCTGACAAGCCCGTGATGCAACAGGCCCGGAAGTCCGGCTGGAGCTTTAAGAATCTCTTCAGCAAGGGGGTTAAGGGTGGCGAAGCTCCCCAAACTCCGGAGTCGTCTGCTGTACCCGAGGAACCCAGGGCACCGGTTCCGCACCCGGAACGGGATCCCATGCATATTGATGAAGCAGCCTTCCGGGATCTGGAGGAGAATGACGAATTCAGGTACCGCTTTGAGACCGCCCCGAAGCCCCGGGAACCGGAGAAGTCCCTTTCCGGAGCTGCGTCAGCCCGTCCTTCCATTGTTACTTCCGGTTCTTCCGGGAAGCCGGTTATCGGCGAAGGTACCACACTGAGTCAGACCGCCGTCCCGGAAAAGGCTCCGACAGCGGCAACCGGAAACGTGATTCCCGGTTCCGGAAAGCCGGTGATTTCCGGTGCGGAACCGTCTCCGGGTGTTTCCGGAGCATCTCCGAAGAGTCCGGTAAGCAGAATTTCCGAAATCCCGGTTTCTCCGGCAGTCCGGCCGGTTCCCGCTCCGGAGTCCCCGGAGAAAAAGCCCGACCCTGTCGCTGCGGCGGCCGGTGCGCTTCCGGCGGGACTTCTTAAAAAGCTTCAGGAAAAGAAGGTTCAGAAGTCTCCGGAACCGTTTCAGCCGTCAGCGGCTCCGGCTCCCGAACCGGTTCCGGCAGCACCTTCTTCCTCCCGGGAGTCTGCCGGGGATCCGGGGGGCAATCCGCACGTTACCCCGGCTCGGCCCCCGGTCTTTGAAAGGGACAATTCCCCGGTGCTGTCCGGATCGGCTCCCGCTCCGGAGCCCGCGGTGTCCTCCGTGGTGCAGAACACGGAACTGGACTTCGAGCTTTCCGGAGCCGAAGAGGAGATGAGCTATGAGCAGCGGGCCCGCATGGAGAGGTTCCGTAACCGTATGGGAAGTTCCGGGAACGGAGAGGAGGAATCCAAGCCCAAGCGCATCGATATCAGAGAGCTTTTGAGAAACCACCGCAGCAATCTTTGATTCCTGCACATATGCTGAAGGAGCGGATGTCATGAATGCGGCTTCACCTGAATCAGACCCTGCGGAAAGATTTCTGACGGATTTTGAGGGAGTTATCCGGGATCTCGGAGAACGGCTCCGGCCCCGGAAATGGATTTCCGAGAGGGAACAGAAATCCGTCAGCAGGGCGGTTAAGGTGATTCAGGATCTGGAAACTGAAATTCTGGATCGGCTGAAGCACCAGGAGAAGGGCAGTCCGGAGGAGCTTTTTGATCTCAGGCGTCTTGGTTGGCTCTCCCGGCTTTCTCCCGAGGAGATTGTCAGGGAACCTGCCTATCTGGAACAGCTTCGGGAGCTCATTCAGGCTCATGCCCCCGACGAAAATTTCGGGAGCGTGGCGGAGAGTTTTCGGGTGTACCGGGAAATGCTGGAGGAACCTGCCCCGGAAGATTCGGGCACCCCGGAAAAGCGCTGGGAACGGGAGGATCGGATCAGAATTGCGGGAAATCGCTTCCGGGCCGTCTGGGAGATTCGGATTGCCGGAGTTACCAGGGCCATTCGTGCCAGGGTCTCAGCACGGGAGCAGGTGATTCAGGATTTTCTGAACGATGCCGGGGATACTCAGTTCGAGGAGATGTACTCCGGTATCCGGTTTTCCATGGAAAACGGCATTCCCTCTGATGTCTTTACCGCCATTCAGGACGGCGATCGGGACTGGCGGGACAGAGCGGCCCGGCATTTTGTGTCGCAGTTTGATATTCGGAAAAGGGATCGCTCCTATGTTCTCAGTTCCTACCGGGAGCTTCGGACCTCCAAAACCGGTTTCGGATACCTGAAATACATAAATGAGGTTCAGAAGAATCCGGAACTGGCCACCCTGGTGGATGAGCTCGGGCGGAGTCTTTCCCTGGACGAGGTTTTTCGGGAAGAGCAGGAGGAGCTCCGTCAGGCTCTGAAGGTATCCCGGGGCAGCAGGATCCGGCCGGAGAGCGACAGCATCAATGGCATAAAGCGCGACAATTACATTCCCTATGTTCTCCCGGAGGAATTTGTCAGACTTGCGGATCCGGACTTTGAGATCCTGTTTGATATCCATTACCTGGAACGTACCCTGCTGTCCTTTGACTTTAACCGCATGACCGGAGTCTTTAAGAACCTGCCGGATTTCGGGGGCGGTTCCGGAAAAGGCCGGGGTCGCGGACCTCTGATAATCTGTGTGGATACCAGTGCCTCCATGAAGGGGCGTAATGAGAACCTCTCCAAGGCCACCGCTCTCATGGCAGCTCTCCGGTGTCTGGAAAACCGGAGACCTTGCTTTCTGATAAATTTTTCGGTAAAGACCGTCTCTCTCAGAATTTCTCCGGATCGCAAGACGGAGGCTCTTTCCAACCTCAGCGAATTTCTCGCCCGTTCCTTTCACGGCGGTACCAGCATTGATGAAATGGTCAGGGATTCCCTGGATATAGTTTCCCGGGAGGATTCCTTCAGAAGGGCTGACCTGCTTTGTCTTACTGACGGCCAGCTTTCCTGTTCCCCGGATACCGCGGAGCGGATCCGCGGTATCCGGGATACCCATGGGGTACGTTTTTTTGAACTGATCTTCGGATATTCCGGACTTGAGAATTCCGGGGTTTTTGATGCGGTATACGAGTACACCATGCGCGGTATCCGGAGGTTTCGGAGTGATGCCGAAAGTCCCGACACTCTTTATGGAAATCCGCTTTCCTGAGTCGGAATGAGAAAGCAAAATTCAGCGAAAGTCCGGAATATCGTCAGGCATCATGCGCAGTGCGGGAGAATGATAAGAATAAAAAGCGTCTTTGATTTTTAGCTGTTTTCAGAGGAGCTCAACGCCAGGGGCTTAAGATGGAGTGATTCGGAGCACTCCCGTATGCCCCGGTGAAACGGATGTTATTCCCTGTTTTCTCGGAAAAACGGGATGATGAGAAATGACAAACTGCAAACATTGGTCGTCCGGTGAGAACAGGAGTAAAAGTTTTTGCGTCAGAAACTCCTTTTGCTGTTCAGGACGACTGCTTCAGGAGTTTCAAATACAAGTCCTGGTCAGAATCAGACAACCCCATGCGTCTCATAGCATCTTCGGCAGAGATTTTCAGGCTGTTCATAAGTGATCTGACAATGCTTAGCATTTGATGCTGCATTTCATGCCGCATTTCTTCCCGGCCTTACTGTGCAATAGCCTCGCTTAAACTGCCCATTTTGTCCATCTCCTCTGATATTTCTGTCATCGGAATATTGAATTCATCTTCTAATATTTTTTTGCAGTCTGCAAGTTTTTTGTCATCAATTAGCAACGCGCTTAAAAGTTTAACTATTTCTGTCTGATTTTCCGGATCGGTATTGCTGAAAGAAATGAGAATGATTCTCATCTTGTCATAATAATCTCTTACCTGTTCGTCAGGGCCATACGACTTAATCGGGCACAGGGCAAATTCAATGTAAGAATTACTGCCTTTCAGTGCGGGACATAGCCAAAGGGAGTGACTTTCCGGATTCCGTCATAATCAGAGTGCTCAAACATGGAATCCTTTTGCTGGGAAATAAGCCGTCCGACGTAGTATATTGCCCGTGAAATCAGATTGTACTCGAGGACTCCTTTCGGCTGAATCTCAATGTTGATGATCATTGCCACATTTTCTCCGCTGTTGGGATGTGTCACATTGAACAGGATGTCATAGCGAATTACCCCGTCATTCAGGGTGGAGTCTTCTGTATTTGAACACTTTATTTTGCTGTCGGGATTGATGTTGTCGGTGTTGGTATTTGTATTTGTGTTGCTGCCGGTATTGGTGCCGGTGATATCGGGCATTCCCGAATCAACGGCTTGCCGGCACACGCGAATGCCATCCTTATCCCTGCCGATACACTCCATGATTTCGGCGATGGAATAATCGCTGAATTCTTCAATGCTTAGCTTAACAATGTTTGCCAGAATTATTTTATGCGCCAGCAAGGCTTTTGCCATGGCATCATACGAATTTCGTTTATTGCTCTTGCCGGATATTGCAGTACCGGACTTTTCATAGGCGTTTTCAGTCCGGGGTTTACCGGAACGCTTTTCAGTTTTTCCTCTTTTTGTGAGTCCTTTGCCATGGGGGGCTTCCAGGATATTTGCAATTCCTGTTTTTACTTTTTCATCTATTAATCCCCTGTATCGTTAAATAAAGCTGTTTCTGGTTATGAGAAGATAATCAGTGTGTTTTCTCCGGTCTCTTATCATGACAGCACATGTATCAGGAATGTTTTGAAAACAGTATAGATTAAAATCGGTACATAATAATACTGTTGTCAAATAAATTCTGATATATAATCTTGTAAGACTTGATCTGTCGGTATTTATGGAGTGATTTGACGAACGCAAATACTATCACTTTTTGCTTAAATGACAAAAAAAATATAACATGCGTCATTATTTCGATGTTTATTTAAGAATCTGTAAGTGGTTGTCATCTGACATTTTTGCTGTTCTGTATCTCTTCTCAGACACTGGTGTCTGGTATGATAAGGCTGTATACTTATGGAACGATATTCATAACAAATGCTTTTAAATTGCACATGGATATTTGTAATTATCCCTGTATTGATGCATAACCATTTTTTTATGGGAGGCAATATGGAGCTTGGCGGAAATAACCATCTGACAGAAATCGGGAGCGGGAAAGAAGATCGGAAACGGCAGCGGAAAAACAGATGTTACTCCCGGATTCGAGGGGCATTGATTTCCGGAATGTGCGGCATCTTTATCCGGAGAGCTTAAATCTGTGCTCCGGCTGTATTTTTGG
>CACYPY010000039.1 GCA_902776415.1 uncultured Ruminobacter sp. | reverse complement strand
CGAAATTTGACTTCGTTTAGGATTTTTGGAGTGGTGAGTCTGGTTCGATTTTGATCCAAAATGGATTTTGGGGATTTTTTGCACCTCACTCATATATTTATGAAGAGAGATGAGCAATATGAAGAGTAATATGCTGATAGGGCGCCTGGCAGAATGCGAACGTCTTGATGAATGTATGGAAGCGATGCAGGCACAGCTTGTCATCGTTTATGGACGGAGACGTGTTGGGAAAACCTATATTATAAACGAGTATTTTCATAATGATTTTGCCCTTAAAATCACCGGTGCATACGGTAGCAGCAAGGAAATTCAGCTAAAAAATTTTACGGCGGCCCTTAATCGAAAAACAGGAAAAAATGACACTCCTCCCGATAGCTGGTTTGATGCATTTGAAAGGTTGCGAGATTATATAGAGACCCTTGATGAAGATAAAAAGCAGGTGTTTTTTTTCGATGAGATGCCATGGCTGGATACCAGAAAATCCGGTTTCCTTGCTGCTTTTGAATGGTTTTGGAATGACTGGGGCAGTGCAAGAAAAAATCTGTTTTTTATTGTTTGCGGTTCAGCCACTTCATGGATGGACGAAAAAATTGCCAATAACAGGGGAGGTTTGTTTAACAGACAAACCTGCAAGCTGTGCCTTTTGCCGTTTAACCTGCATGACACAGAAGAATACCTGAGGTTCAGAAATATCAGCTGGTCCCGGTATGATATAATCAGGTGCTATATGATCATGGGGGGAATTCCCTATTATCTTAGTCTTCTCAGCAACAGATTATCCCTGTCTCAGAATATTGACAGGCTGTTCTTTAAGGCGGAAGGTGAGCTGCGGAATGAGTTTTTTCATCTTTACAGAACTCTTTTTGCAAATTGCGAACAATATATAAAAGTAGCAGAAGTTCTTAGCACTAAAAGAGGAGGTCTTTCGAGGGAGGAGCTGATCTCCGTTATCGGCAAACCTTCCGGCGGAGATCTGTCAAAGGTATTGAATAATCTTGTTTTATCAGGATTTGTGAGAGTTACCGGGTTTTACGGCAGAAAAAAGAAGAATGCTTTGTATCAGCTGTGTGACTATTATTCATCTTTCTATTTCAGGTTTGTCAGGAATAATTACGGACAGGATGATCATTATTGGAGCAATACTGAAGAGAATCCCTCAAGAAAAGCCTGGGAAGGACTGGTGTTTGAGCAGGTTTGCCGGGATCATATTACCGCGGTAAAGCATAAGCTGGGTATCTCCGGAGTACTGACTGAGGCTTCTTCATGGTTTATTCGCGGCAATTCTGATGAGGGGATTTCAGGGGCTCAAATTGATTTGCTTCTTGACAGAAGGGATCATGTGATTAATGCCTGCGAGATCAAATTTGCGGGAAGTGAGTTTGAGATTACAAAGGATTATGATCTCCGGCTGCGAAATAAAGTTGAGACCTTCCGGCAGGCGGAAAAAATCAAAGACACAATTCAGCTTGTAATGATAACCACATACGGATTGAAGAAAAATCAGTACAGCAGTGTTATTCAGAACCAGGTTACAATGGATGATCTGTTTGTGCCGTAGAGCAGTAATGATTTCAGAGATTATGCACGCGGACGTTCCCGGGGCGGAGATTGATTTTCGTATTGAGAGAGGATATCGGGTTATTAATGTCTGTGAAGCTGAATTTGCAGGCGGGGATTTTGATTTCCGGTTACGAAACAAAACCGGGGAGTTCCGGCTGGCGGCGAAAGTCAGGGATGCCATTCATCATTCGATGATAATCGCATGCGGAGTGAAGAAAAATCAGTACAGCAGCATTATTCATAACCGGGGCGTCCGGATGGACGTTTTTGTGCCGCAGTAATAAAGTCAATGCCAGAGGAGCTGTGCAATGAGGATCCTGCGCCGGGCATTCTCCCGTAAAATGCTGATTCGGGGATGGCTGCCCCTTTTTATATTCCTGGGAGCACTGTCCGGGACTTTTGTATATTCCTGCATTGACGAACTGGACTATTCTCCCATCAAAAACAGATCTCATGTTCTTTACGCCAGGGACGGTACCGTTCTCGGCTATTCCCTTTCAAAAGACAGCGATTCCTACCGTTTCTATACCAGAACGGAGGAGGTAAGTCCTCTCTACCTCAAAATGCTTCTGGCCAGCGAGGATCGTAATTTTTATGAGCATCCGGGGGTGGATTTTCTGTCACTGCTCCGGGCGTTTTCGGGCAATGTTGTTGCAGGCCGCATCACCTCCGGAGGGTCCACCATTGCCATGCAGGTGGTCAAAAGGCTGACCGGGCACAAAAGAACCTATCTTAACAAGCTGAAGGAGGTGGTGCAGGCGATCTACATTACCGGAAAATTCGGCCGGAATCAGGTTCTGGAATGGTATCTGACTCTGGCTCCCTTCAGCAGTAACATAGAGGGGGTCAAGGCGGCCTCTCTCAGGTGGTTCAATCATCTCCCCGACAAAATGACCCCGGCGGAAGCCGCGCTTCTTACGGCGCTGCCCCGGGCTCCGGAGCATATCAGACCGGATCGCAACTATAAGGCCGCCGTCTACTACATCAACGACGTTCTCAAAAGCGCCCGCAGAAGAGGCGTCCTGAATGATGATCTCTGGAAGGCGACTCTGGAGGACGACATTCCGGTGCGGCTTCATCAGATAAACCAGGAGGCGCGGACTCTGGCCACCTTTCTGTTCCAGAGGCATGAAGATCCCGAAATTTACACCTGGATTGAACCTGCAGTTCAGAGAATACTTCATAACGAGGCGGTGAACTTTCATGAAATCCATCAGGACGGTGCGGTGCTGTCAGCGGTGGTTATGGATGCCGCCACCCACCGGATTGTGGGGATTCTGGGATCCTCGGATCTCAGGGTGACCCAGATATGCCTGCCGTTTTCCAGAAGATCCCCGGGATCGGCCCTGAAGCCGTTTGCCTACGGACTGGCCTTTCAGGATCGGCGACTGCATCCCGGCACCATTCTTCATGACAATTCCCGGATTTACGGATCCTGGAAGCCTGCCAATTTTACCAATCTCTTTACCGGCAAGGTCACGGCAGCTCAGGCCCTGACCCAGTCGCTGAATCTGCCGGCTATTGAGGTTCTGGGGCTGACGGGACCGCAGTATTTTGTAAATACCGTAAACCGCGGCGAGAAAAGGCTTTTTCTCAGGGACAATACCGCGGATTATTCGGTGGTTCTGGGGAGTGGCAGCATTTCTCTTGTTGATCTTGCGAATCTTTATGCCATGCTTAACGAAGATGGAATGATGGAGCATTATGCGCTTCTCAGGGATGAAGATCCGGAGTCCGCATATCGGATTCTTTCAGCGGACAGTGCCCGGGCGGTATTTAATATTTTAAAGACCGCAAGACGTCCCGCCAACGGGCTTCAGATGACCGAGGTGTCCTACAAGACAGGAACTTCCAGCAGGTTTGCGGATGCTCTGGCCCTGGGCAGCATGGACAACTATACCGCCGGGGTGGCCATCAGATTTCCGGAAAACCGGCCCGGATACTATCAGTATTCCGGATTTCAGGATGCTGCACCGATTCTTTTTGGAGTGTTCAGCGCCCTGAAGGCTCAGGGCAGCGTCAGACTTGTCAGGGCGGATATTGAAAGTGAGCTTCTTCGTGAGGCTGTTCCCGAGGCGCTCCGGGAAATTGTGGAAGATAATAAGATCATTGACCGGAAGACCCTGAAAATCGATTTTCCGGGAGAGGGGGACATTATTCTTCCGGACGGAAACGGCTATGTGTTTATCCGGCATTCCGGGGGAACCGGAAAGGTTTATTTCACGGTGAACAGCGAACAGCGCGAAGAGAATTACTTCCGTCCGGATCACGAGGGATACTATTCGGTCAGCATTCTGGACGAAGCGGGGCGGTCCGATCGGGTTACCTTCAGGGTGGTTCTTAGTCCTGAGGAGCAGTCGGACTAAGTGGGGAATCCTGAATACACCCGGAATTGAAAAGCCCCGGAAACAGCGGTATTTCCGGGGCCGGGAATCACTGGCGTTACGGTGATTCCGAAGACGGGCGGATTTTAACGGGCCACCACCAGATTGTCGATAAGGCGCACCTTGCCAAGATAAGCCGCAGCCAGAATCACCACTTTGCGGGAATTCGTGGTATCAGGGCTCAGGGTATCGGCATCCACCACGGTGATGTCGTCCGTGCTGAAGCCGGCGCCGTCCAGTTCGTTGACGCTTTCGTCTATGGTTTTCTGGATATTACGGAAGTCCGGAAGAGCCCTGAGCTTTTCACCGAGTCTTGCCAGGCAGGCATGAAATTCCGGAGCCTTTTCCAGCTCTTCGGGAGACAGCCGGTTGTTTCGGGAGGAGTAGGCCAGACCGTTTTCATGACGGACGATGGGCACTCCGATGATCCGGAGCTGGAAGTTCATGTCCTGTACCATTTCCCGGATCAGGGCCAGCTGCTGGTAATCCTTTTCTCCGAAGCAGGCCAAATCCGGCTGAATGATGTTGAAGAATTTGGAGACCACGGTAGCCACTCCGTTGAAATGTCCGGGACGAAGCGCTCCCTCCAGACTGTTTGCCAAATCGGGAACTTCCACATAAGTCTGGTTCTGAAGCCCCCGGGGATACATGATTTCCGGGGTCGGGGTGAATACGGCATCAACTCCGGCCTCCTCTAGCAGTGCCAGATCCTGTTCCAAAGTGCGGGGATAGGTTCTTAAGTCCTCGGGACGGTCAAACTGCATAGGATTGACAAAGATGGTGACGATTACCTTCTGGGCGTTTTTCTGAGCTTCTCTGACCAGGGCAAGATGTCCCTTGTGGAGATTTCCCATGGTGGTAACCAGTCCGATGGTTTTAAGATCATGCTTGTATTCGGTGACAATCTGTCTGATTTCTTCGATGGTTTTGGCAGTTTTCATATTCGTCCTCGAGTTTATTTCAAATAACTGTGGGCATCATCCGGGTAGATTCCCTGTTCTACCTCGCTGATATATTTCCGGATTGCAAGGGTGACATCCCCGGTTTCTGCCAGAAAATTTCTGGCAAATTTCGGAGTATGTCCCATGGTAAGCCCCAGTGCGTCATGCATTACCAGAATCTGTCCGTCGGTGTCGTTCCCGGCACCGATGCCGATAACCGGAATAGTGAGAGCCTCGGTGACGGCCTTTCCGGTATCCTTGGGTACGCCTTCAATAACCAGCAGGCTGGCTCCGGCAGCTTCCACCGCGAGACATTCTTCAACAATTTTCTTGCGGGATTCGTCGTCTCTCCCCTGGATCTTGAAGCCGCCGAACACGTTTACCGACTGCGGGGTAAGTCCCAGGTGCCCGCAGACCGGAATGCCGTTCCGAACCAGGGTGGTGATGGTTTCGGAAAGAAAGGAGCCGCCTTCCAGTTTGACGACGTTGGCTCCCGCGGCCATGAGCCGGTGGGCATTTTCGCAGGCATCCCGGGTGCTGGCATAGGTCATAAAGGGCATGTCGGCCAGGATCAGGGCGTTTTTAACGCCTCTGGCCACGCATCGGGTATGGTACGCCATTTCATCAATGGTAACCCCCAGGGTGCTGGATTCTCCCTTGACGGTCATGCCCAGGGAGTCCCCGATAAGGATGGCGGAAATGCCAGCCTCGTCAAAAAGTCTGGCAAAGCTGGCATCATAAGCGGTAATGGTGGCGAATTTTTTATGTTCGTCTTTCAGCTTCCGGAGTGTGGAAACGGTCACTGTCATTGAAAAACCTCCTTGGAATCAGATAAGATTCCGGCTGTTCACTATTGTATCCGTCATCCGGATTGCCCGGGTGATACTAGCCGCTCATTATAAGCGTATTTGAGAAATATTGTAGCTGTTGCCGGGAACCGGCACTGCCGATCCTCCGCCGGATCTTCAGGGATTTTTCCGGATTATGCTGAGGGCTTCTAGATCCCGGGATGGCAGGGAGCCGACAATGTCCCGGAGCGGAATGTTTTCCGGCGGAATGCGGAAATCAGGCAGTATTTCCAAAAGAGGGATGACGGTAAATACCCGATTCCGGAATTCCGGGTGGGGAATCCGGAGTCTTGCGGTATCCATAACGGTGCTGCCGAAAAACAGAATGTCAAGATCCAGGGTCCGGGGCCCCCAATGTCGCATTCTGACTCTTCTGTGGCGGTTTTCAATGTCCTGAAGGGCATCCAGAAGCAGTTCGGGAGTCAGTTCCGTGCGGAGCAGGGCGACGGCATTCACAAAATCCGGCTGATCCTGCGGACCTACCGGAACTGACGAGTAAAGAGAACTTATCCGTACCGGGACGGTCCCGGGAATCCCGCAAAGCTCCCGGCAGGCTGTCCGCACCTGTTCCTCAGGATGCTCCAGGTTGGATCCCAGTCCGATTATCGCTTCGGTCATTTCTGCCTCTTCTGTTTTGTAACAGCGTCGCTATATTCCCGTTTTTCTGGTCCGGCTCCTTTTTCCCGAGGAGGCGTTTCTTCTGGTTCTGACGCCTTCGGAGCGGGAATTCCGGGATTCCTGATTTCTGGCCTTATTGCTGGAGACAAGGGCCTTTCTGGTGCGGAGGGACTGCGGAATGTGATTGTAATAGGTATCGGTCCAGAAGGTGATGATTCTTTCCAGATTTTCATCCATATGAACGCGGTTCATCAGGAATTCCAGTCCGGCCCGGAAGATTTCCTTCCACACGACGGTTTCAATCTGTTCCTGGTCATTCATGACAGCCTCGTTGGTCAGGATTATCTGCATCTTCCAGATATCGATAATGTCCTGAGCCACGAATTCCGGGATTTTGGTAATGACCGATTGTCTGTCCAGAACAATTCTTCCGGCCATGGCCATCCTGTCGGTTTCCTTCAGGCTGCTGTATTTGGGGACGGTTCCCATTTTCAGATACAGCTTTCTGGTAAGGGGCCAAAGCATGACGGCATACAGGAAGTGCGGCATGTTGTGTTTCCCTTCGGCGTGGCGGGCATCGGTGTTTCTGAGACAGCAGGAGATGAAATCAAAGAACTGCCTGCTTTTGATAAGAGGCCCCATATCTGTCAGCAGGTTCTGCATGATCCCGTCCCGCATGAGGAGCTGGAAGCTGGCCTCGCCGTGTCCGGTAAGGAACATCTTGTTGAATTCCTCGTACATGCGGTTGTTGTTGACCTGTGCCAGATCCGTGATGTTCCTGAAAATGGCGCTGCGAGTCCGGGGAGTGATGCCGAAACCCAGTTTGGCCGAGAAGCGGTAGGCTCTGATCATCCGTACCGGATCCTCGCTGAATCTCACATCGGGATCGCCGACAATGTCAATTTTTTCGTGAAGCAGATCCGAAATGCCTCCCAGATAGTCGTGAATGACGTTGTCAGCGGGAGAGTAGTAGAAACCATTGATGGAAAAGTCTCTTCTGATGGCGTCATCGGTAATGTCGTTGCTGTAGGTGTTATCGCTGGTCAGCAT
This sequence comes from uncultured Ruminobacter sp., assembly GCA_902776415.1. Taxonomy (GTDB): domain Bacteria; phylum Pseudomonadota; class Gammaproteobacteria; order Enterobacterales; family Succinivibrionaceae; genus Succinimonas. The sequence continues at coordinate 11,531 of CACYPY010000039.1, read as the reverse complement.
TCCGACATTGTCAGAATCCTCGTAGGTATTTCCCTTTCTGAAGGTGGCCACCTCAATCAGGGTTCCCTTTTCTGTCACGTGAACCAGCTTGAATCTTCTGCCGATGATCATGCTGTGCCGGCACAGTCTCTTTACCGTTTCGGGGCGGGCATTGGTTACCACGTCAAAGTCCTTGGGGAGCTTGTCCATGAGCAGGTCGCGAACTCCCCCTCCCACCAGGTATGCCTCGTATCCGGCGCTGTTAAGGGTTCTTATGACGCTGAGAGCGGCAGGGGATATTTTGTTCTGATCCAGAATATCTCCCGGCAGGGTCAGGTGAGAAATCCCCCGCTCCATGGCTTCTTCTTTATGCTTATCGGCTTCTGTGGCAAATTTTTGCAGTAAAGTATTAATAAGACACCTCCAAGTGTTCAGTTTACGGTACTCCGAAGCTGTTCATGAAAAAGCCGGAGCCGGAGTTACCCGGAATTATTCGGAAACCGGGCTTCCTGACGCGCAGTATTCGCGAGAATCCCCGGGGATTTTTTGATAATTCAGCAGATGTTGTGGATAAAACGTCTGTTTTTGGGAAAACTGTAAATAACCGTGTGCATAACCTGTTGATAAAGTTCGGATAATTCCGAAAGCCTTAACAGGAACGGGATTTTATCACACAGCCATGTTTTTTTCTATCCATAGCGGAGTACGGCTGTTCTGTTCCTTTTTTGTTCCGAGAGATGAACAATATCTCCGGATGAGGCATGTCACACCGGAACTTTCCGGGAAACAACGGGAATCTTTCTGACATCAAAATTGCTGACAGCGTATTCCAGAAATTCCGATACCCTGAGATTATCGGGAGCGGCGGCAATCTCCGGAGGGTACTCCTGTCCGAGAAAAACCGCAGCCCTGAGAAGAAGCTGCACCGGATTTCGGAGGTCCAGTCCGGGGGCATGATTCTGCTTGGAGTATTTGCTGCCGGATTCTGAAAGAGCCAGCGGCAGACTGGCGTAGCTCATTTCCGGATAGCCGAGAGTCCGGGCGAGCTCAATTTGTCCGAAGGTGTCCGGAATCAGATCCACCCCTCTGACAATTTCCGTGATCCCGGTTTCGCGGTCGTCAGTCACACTGACCAGATTGTAGGCGAAGAAGCCGTCCCGTCTTTTCAGAAGAAAGTCGTTTTCCGAAGGGAATTCCGCACGGGAGAGAAAGCCCCGGACGAGATCCGTAAAGCAGGTGACGGAGGAGGAGCTTTTAAAGCGGATTGCGGCGCCCCGGTTCCAGGGGCGGCCTTCAATACGGCAGTACTCGGGATGATGCCCGCCGTTAAGCTTTATGAGACTTCTGGTGCAGTTGCAGCCGTAGGTAAATCCCTGGATGTTGAGACCGTCCAGAACTTCCCGGTAGATTTCATGACGCCGGCTCTGAATCAGAGGAGTGCCGTCCCAGAAAAGGCCCAAAACTTCCAGATCCCGCAGGATTCCGTCAGTGTATTCCTGACGGCAGCGGGTTTCGTCAATATCCTCAATGCGAAGATGCCATTCCCCATGCAGGCTTCTGGCCCGCAAAAAACTGCCCAGCGCCGCTACAAGAGAACCGAAATGCAGCGGCCCGCTGGGCGTCGGGGCAAATCTTCCGCGATACATTGCAAGGATTGGCTATGAGCTGAAGCCCTGTTTTTCCTTTTTCTCGTGCTGTTCCTTGCAGTTAATGCAGAGATCGGCGGTAGGACGGGCCTCCAGACGCTTGATGCCGATTTCCTCGCCGCAGTCGGTGCAGAAGCCGTAGTCATCAGAATCAAGCTTGCGGATGGTCTTTTCAATCTTCTTGATAAGCTTCCTCTCTCTGTCTCTCATTCTAAGTTCAAGAGAGAATTCCTCTTCCTGAGTGGCCCGGTCATTCTGATCCGGGAAATTGGCAGTTTCGGAATTCATATGATCGACAGTGCGGTTTACCTCGTTGTGAAGCTGGTTTCTCCAGGCCTCAAGAATCTTCCTGAAGTGAGCTTTCTGAGCGTCACTCATGTACTCTTCACCAGGCTTGACCTCATAAGGCTTTACGCCGGCAATAGCCAGAGGACTGAGCTCTGTTGAAATCTTTTCTTCACTCATAGTGTTCTCCCTGTGCGGCCTCCGGTACAGCAAAAATCTGGGAAGCCGTTTCTGTTGCTGGTTCAGGATGTCAGATTTTGGCATGCCATCCTGTTTCAAGATTGAACTATTATTATAACCCCGGTTTTTAATGGTACCCTGATGTTTTTGATTGTTGTTTGTCTTAATGTGCTATCCCGCAAGTTTTTTGCCTGCGGAGACCAAAACATCCTGCGGTGCGGCGGGATTGCAGTCATGCGGCGGCAGGTTTTCATCCCTGTGTCAGTTTGCAGCAAACTTCATTTGGAACATAATGCGTTAGCCGAGGTCTCAGTTTTCGGCAGATGTCCGGGGTCGTCATAAATTGCGATGCCGGTCTCTGTGTGATATAGTCCTGTCTGTTTTTTCAGCGCTTCGGAGGTGCTTTTCCGTTTTTGCCGCTGATATAAGACCGTTCCCTGATGGACGGTCCGGGGATGCCGGGGAAGCAAATCCGGGACTTATGCAGACGTTTTATTTCAGGAGATGCAAACTGTAAAGCGGCGGTTTTGCCGTGAAGTGCAGAGGAGCTTGTAAGCAGGATGAAGCCCGAGAGTGATTTTCAGAATGTGGTGGAGAGATCCCGAGACAATCCGTTTTTTGAAGGTCCGGATGATGAGGATGAATTCTCGGATCCTTCGGGGGGCGACTCCGGCGGAGACGATGACGGGGACAGCTCCGATGAACCGCCGAAAAGGAGTCTTAAAAGAAGATTCCTGTGTTTTTCGGTAAAGCTGGGGCTTGCCGGCTTTGTGCTTTTTTGTCTGGTAACCTGTTACTATTACATGCAGGTCACTTCCAGCCGGCTGGATTCGGCTCAGAAGTGGGAAACTCCGGCCGTGGTTTACAGCCGTCCTTTGGAACTGACCCTGGATCAGAATCTCACCTTTGATCAGATTGTTAATGAACTCAGCCTCCTGAAGTACCGCAAAACCGACAATCCCAAAAATCCCGGGGAGTACAGCTACAATAAATCCAAAACACGGCTGGTGGCTGTCAGAAGACCTTTTGACTTTCCTGACGGTTTTGAAGAAAAGCGGCCGCTCCTCATTGAGTTCGAAAGAGGTCATATCAGTGCCGTCAAGGATGCGGATACCGGTGAGGAGCTGGTTTATGTCCGTATGGATCCGGTGCTTCTGGATCGCATTTCCGACAATGGTGAGGAGGATCGTCTGGTAATCTCCATCAAGGAGGTTCCAGACAAGGTCATCAAAACTCTGATCCAGGTGGAGGATCGGGATTTCTACAATCATCACGGTGTCAATCCCTGGGCCATAATGAGAGCCATTCTCATAAACATAAAAGCCGGAAGGGCGGTGCAGGGCGGCAGTACCCTGACTCAGCAGCTGGTCAAAAACTACTTTCTCTCCCGGGAAAAAAGTTTTGACCGCAAGGTCAGGGAGCTTTTCATGTCCCTGGCGGTGGATGCCCGATATGACAAGGAAACCATTCTGGAGATGTATCTCAACGAGATCTATCTGGGACACGGAGCCACCGATATCTACGGGTTCGGTCTGGCTTCCTATTTCTATTTCGGAATCCCGGTTTCGGAGCTGTCATGGGATCAGACCGCTCTTCTGGTAGGAATGGTAAAGGGGCCGTCCCTTTATGATCCGCGGCGGCATCCCGAAAAGGCCTTGGAGAGAAGAAACCTGGTGCTCAGGCTTATGCGGGACAAGGGCGAGCTGTCTCCCGAAGAATATGAATTTTATGTAAAAAAGCCGCTGGGGGTCATCGATCGCAAGGCTCTTAATGTTATGAAGGTTCCGGGATACATGAGCTTTGTCAAGAACGAGCTTTATGAAAAACTGGGGCCGCACTGGCTTGAAAATAAAAACCTTGAAATTTTCACCAGTCTGGATCCGCAGGCTCAGCAGGCGGCTGACAGCACGGTGAGAAAGGTTATTCCCGAGCTTATCAGACGAACCGGCAAAAAGGATCTGGAAACCGCCATGGTTGTCAGCAACTGGCGGGTGGGAGAGATCATGGCGCTGGTGTCCAGCAGGGATCCTTCGTATCCGGGAATGAACCGGGTTACCAGTGCCAAACGGCAGATTGGTTCCCTGGTAAAGCCTGCGGCCTATCTTACAGCCTTCGAACGCGGCTGGCATCTGGGCAGCGCGGTGCATGACGCGGAGCTTACCGTAAAGTTGCAGAACGGTCAGGAATGGAAGCCCCGGAACTTTGATCATAAGTTCAAAGGCTGGATTCCGCTGTATCAGGGTTTTGCGGAATCCCGGAATATTCCGATGGTTCGTGTCGGCATGAACGCCGGGGTTCAGAATGTGGTGCGCACGCTGAAGCTTTTGGGCGTAAAGGATGATATTGAACCTGTGCCCAGTGTCCTTCTGGGCTCGGTGGCCATGACCCCGTTCGAGGTTAATCAGATGTACACCACTATTGCTTCCGAGGGGCTTTACCGGCCGCTGTCCGCAGTGCGGTATGTCCGGGCCGGGGGAAACGATGTAATCTATGATCGGCATGCCGCCATGGATTCTGTTCAGGTTCTGGATCCGCCCAGCGTCTATCTTGCCATCTACGGTATGACGATCGTTACCAGGCAGGGGACCGCAAAGTCTGTGGGAGGCAAGTATCCCGATATGGTGCTGGCCGGCAAAACCGGCACCTCCAACGGATCCCGTGATTCCTGGTTCAGCGGGTTTGACAACAACACTTTGGTTACGGCCTGGGTCGGCAATGATGACAATACACCTTCGGGACTTACCGGAGCTACCGGCGCCCTGAAACTGTATGACGATTTTCTGACCCGGTTCCGGCCGGTTTCCCTGGAACTTGCGCAACCGGAAAAGATAGAGTTTGTTAATTTCAACAGGGATGGCTATATTATGGCTGATGACTGTACCGATGTCCGAAATTACGTTCGGCTTCCGGTGCGCAGCGATAGCATCAGATCCGATCAGCTTATGAGCTGCGGGGGAGATTACGGAGATTCCGGACTGGACAATCTGTACTGATTCACTTTAAAAGGACGACCCGGAATTTTCTCCGGCTGTCGGCTGATTACACTGGAGCAATTATGAAACTTTTATCAAAACTGACCCTGATACTTGCGATGACCATGGGTGCGGTGTCGGTCGCGGCAACCGATACCACTGTCAGCGACAAGACCATGAAGGCCATGGGGGTGTTTCTTTCAAACTTCACGGAGTGCGGTTTGTATGATACCACGAGAGAGGAAATGACCGCCGATAACGAGAAGCTTCTCGATTTTGCTATCTGCCACCTCAGAATCAATGCCTGGAATAGTAGTTTTTCCCCCGTTCCGGGCTGTGAAATCGGAGATGAGGAAAAATGCCCGCACGGCGATCACATGGTTGCTGCCGACAAGGTGGCACGGGTGGTGAAGAAGTATCTTGACTACGACATGAAAAAGCATTCCGGAAACTCCCAGTATTACTACAAGGACGGTTTCTATTATATTTACGCGGCTGACGGTGAACAGACCATGAATGCCGTGGCCAGAAAGGTCAGAAAGCTTGATAACGGAAATTTTGAGGTGTCGTCAAGCCTGTTTAATACGGAAACCCAGGACAAGCCTAAAACAAGTGATATTCACATGGTTTCGGTAATCAGACCCTATGTTTTTGAATCAAAGAATACCTGGAGTCTGGTTTCCACGAAGCTTCTTGTGGATATCGGCGATATCGATACCGAACCCGAGATCGACTACAGCCAGTTTAATCCGGCAAGTAATCCGAAATTCCCGGGATTCTGGGAGGATGATGTTACCGGAAAGTCCTCTCTGGAAATCATGGACGGCGGAGACGGTGTTTATACCGTGGTGGTCAGTCATGCCATGGGAGCTTCCGAAAGAGTCGAGTGCACCTATCACGGAAAGCTGGAAAACAACATGTATCTGAAGCTGGGAGAGTCTCTGAAGTGTGTTTCCATTGAAAGTCAGGATGACGGCTCACCAGACAGGATGACGGTGGCGGAAAGTGAATTTATCGAGACAATGCTCATTAACAAAAAGGGCAGACTTATAATCCCTATTCCCTGCGACGAACAGGACGGCAGCGAGGTTAAGATGTGCGAGGAGCCATATCAGCGGGTGAAACGCAATTAATTATTCTGCTGTTTTCCGATGCGGTTTCAAGGCCCTGGCAGTTTCCCCGGGGCTTTTTTTTTGATGGCAGGAATCAGCATTCGGAAGTGCTTAACGGCAGTTTCACAATCTCACAATCATTCTGTCCGGAATAATGTTTTAAAGGGCTATCTGTGCTATATTCACCACGGGATCCGACAGGGCTCCCGGAAAGAGCAGGTACAGACCAGGCATATGAAGAATACCAGAATCAACATGAGTTTTCTGGACAAGATCCGGAAAACCGCGGTCAACAGACAGGATCGGGAGATGCCGGATCCTGTGGGGAGTGTTCTTTCCGGGAAATACCGGGTTACCGGCAGGCTGGGAATCTCATCCGGAGAGGCTGATATTTTCAGTTGTCAGGACGAGGCGGAACAGCGTTTTGTGCTGAAGCTTTATCGCCGGGAAAATGCTATCAAGCCTGAGGTTCTGGAAAGACTTTCGGGGATCCGGAGTCCCTGCATCGCCGTTCCGGCTGACTTCGGAATCTTTCAGAAGCATCAGTACACCATCACTCCCTTCATGAACAACCCCAGTCTGGGGGAAGCTTTGGGGCAGGGGGTGAGATTTTCCATGGACGAGCTCAGAAATCTGATTATACCTTCGGTTAACGAGGGACTTCGGGAGCTTCATGGCGCGGGAATTCTGCACCGGGATCTGAAGCCCGCCAATCTTATTCCGGATGATGAGGGACAGCATATTGTCATTATCGATTTCGGCATCAGCTCCGCCGTTAATGATGAAACCGTGGTTCTTACCGGCACAGGAGCCACTCTCTGCTATGCCGCGCCGGAGGCCGTGCAGGGAGTTTATCACCAGGAAAGCGATTATTTTTCCTTCGGAATCAGCATTTTTGAGCTCTATACCGGGTATACTCCTTTTCAGAACGGGCAGATTTCCGAGGGAGACATCGCCAGACTGGCCTCCATCAGCAAGATTCAGTTTCCCGATGATTTTCCGGAGGATCTGCGGGCACTGGTGCTGGGGCTTACCTATCGGGATCTCACTCACAGAAACGATCGCAAAAATCCAAACCGCCGCTGGGGCTATGAAGAGGTGCGGAACTGGCTCCGCGGGGTGAAGCAGGAGATTCCGGGAGAGATTTCCGGCAGTACCGGAGGGAATTCCTATGCTCCTCTGACTTTTTTGCCATACACCTTCAACGGTCAGCGCTATCTTCGGGAACGGGATCTCCTTCTGGAGATGCTCCGGTATCCGGAACAGGGCCTCCGGGATCTGGGAAGAGGCATTCTCTCGCATCATTTCGGGCTTTTTGACGACCAAAAGGCCGGATGGTGCATCAGTGCCGAGAACGAGCTTGACGATGACAGCCGGCACAATTATCTGGTGTTTTTCAGGCTGATGTACCGACTTTTGCCGGATCTTCGCAAGTTGTACTGTGCCGGACGGGAGTTTTCCGATATCCGTGAGCTGGCCGCGATGGCAGTCAGTGTGGCCTCGAATTCCGGTGTCAGCATGAAAAGCTTTCTCCGGGCGCTCTCCGTGATGCTGGAAAGCGGGGCTCTTCAGGAATTTTCGGAAAAAATTCTGAAAAGCCCTGTGTTCGGGGAAACCTTTTTCAGGCTTAAAGAATTGTTCAAATATAATCGTTTTTCTGACAGCGAGCAGGCCTGGATTTTCGGCTATCTTTTCAGCGATGAACGGAGTTTTATGGTTCAGGGACGGTCCTTTAAAAGCCCCGGGGACTTTTCTGAAAAAATGCATCGGATGTTTTCTGAAAATGTGGTCGAGTATATCGAGTTTCTGGAGGCCGGACGATCGGAGTTGGAATTTTTTATGACCTTTATGCCGGATTCCGCTTCCCGCATGAACATCGGCCAGGCACTGGACGATCTGGACGAGCTCAGTACCGGACGGCGCAGCTATTCCGAAGAGCTGATGCTCAGGGCCGGGGACTGTTTCACCCTGGGAAGCTATTACCAGGAGAATTCCAATAAAAAAACGCCCCTGGAATGGCTGGTTTTGAAAATCGAGGGCAAAAGAGCTTTGCTTCTGAGCCGTTACGCACTGGAGAAAAGAACTTATCACGGCAGATTCGAGGAGACTTCATGGGAAGACTGCGATCTCAGGAAGTGGCTTAACGGTGAATTTTTCAGTCAGGCATTTTCCAAAAAGGAACGGTTCAGAATTCCACAGGTTCATCTTGAAAACGGGGATAACGCCAGATATGGCACAGACGGAGGCTGTCCTACGGAGGATCGTGTGTTTCTTCTCAGTGTTTCCGAGGCGGAAAGGTACTTCAGGTCCGATTCTGAAAGACGCTGTTCCCCCACCGCATATGCCAGAAACGGGGGAGGCTGGGACAGCAGCTGCTACTGGTGGCTGAGAACTCCGGGGTATAACCGGAGCGATGCGGTATGCGTTTATCAGAACGGGGCGATCTACTCCTACGGACATAATGTCAATATTGATGACACCATGGTCAGGCCTGCACTGTGGTACACTCTGTGTATCTGAAGAGTAATTAATCGCAACATGACAGTTTTATGGCGATATGGTACACTGAATCAGTTCCCTTATGGGGAATGCACTTGAATTGAGACTGAGGCGCGTTATGAAGAAAAACAGGAAGGCGGCCCCGGATGCCGTAGCGGAATCCAGGCCGGAGGTAATCAACTTTGTGTGTCGTTACGACCTGAAATTCAATCATGCCAGAGTGCATGATGACCGGAAGAAGAAAATGAAGTCCGGCTATCAGAAGCACAAGAACCGCAAAACGCTGTGTGACACGAAAAAAGTCCGCGGCGTTTTTTCTTGCCTGCCGGAACATGCCGGAATTAATGTTTCTGTTTAACCCCTTCAATTACTGCCTTATGTTGTTTCAGATTTTCCTTATTTGCTTTCATCCCTTGCTTCGCTTTTTCTGCCGGATGTATTGTCCGTCTTCGGGTTGCTTATTTTTTCGACATTATTCCCGGTATTTCCGGGAATTCCAGGATTGCAGAATCCTGTTTCCGTGTCATCTTCTGTTGCCATAAATTACTGACAGATGGATTTCAGTTTCTCCATCTGATCTGAAATGGTGTTTCTCCCTGGGTAGTCAGGGGCGGATTTTCTGCAAAATCTGAGAAATCAGTTTAATAACTGCACCTATCATAAAGGCGGCATTTTCTCTAAACTTTCGGGAATTGTGTTTTTTTGATGGTAATTGCAGGATGGTGACGTGTGGCAACCAAAAAAATTAATGAAATAACGTTTCTTAAAATGCTGGCGCTTCTCTCGGTGCTGTTTTTTCACTGTTACCGGCCGTTTTTCGGCAGCGGTACGTACTGGAAGGTGGTGATTGATTCAAATCTTGACTATATGTCATGGCTGCTCCATTTTAACAAGCTCTTTGATGTTCACTGTCTTTTTTTCTGTTCCGGATTTCTTTACTTCATGACCATGTCGTCAGGCAGCCGGACAGTTAAGGAGCAGCTTATCAAACGTGTAAAACGTATTGTGATTCCCTACTTCTGGGTAGGCATGTGCTATTTTGTGCCGCTTTATACGCTGTTCAGCGTTCCCAGCGGGCTTCATCTGGCCAATGACAGCTTGTGGGACGGCTATGAAAAGTTTTTGACCATGCAGTTCAGCGAGCACATGTGGTTTCTGCAGATAATGCTGGTAATCACGGTGATCTGCCTGCTTCTGAATTTTATGGCGAAGCGCTTTTTCTGGCTCCTTTTGGCCGGGGCATTCCTGATGACGTTTGTGTTCAGCGTTTATCTTAAAGGTGTGTTCTTTATGAGTCTGCAATCCCTCTCTGACAATCTGTTTATCTTTGTTCTTGGAGGGGCTATGTACAGGGTGTACGGCAGCCTTGCGGGAAAACGCAATCTGATTCTGGCGGCGGTTTCGCTGGCTGTTTTTCTGGCTGCATACAATACTGAAGTTCCAAAGGGATGGCTTTCGGTTATGCTGTCCCAGGTGGCTGCCGGGAGCGCCTGCATAAGCGCTCTCTGTTTCGCCAGGATTTTTGCCGATCGGATTATGGGTTTTTTGGGAAAATTCCGGGCGGTGCAGTATTTTGACAAAAACTTCATGGATTTTTACATGTATCACATGCCAATACCGCTGATCTGCGCCATGTATCTCTATGAGCCGTTTATTTCCGTGATCAGTTCCAATCTTGCCTATCTGTTTTTCTCATGGACTCTGACGCTGGCTCTTACCGCCGTTGCCGTAAGGACTGACGGACTGATAAAGAGAGGCAGGGATGCTGTGCTTTTAAAATTTAAAAAGCCGGCATTTGTTCCGGAAAGCACAGAGCGCTGACAGGAATCCGAAGTCAGTCAGGAATTTCTGCGGTTCTCGGATTCCGGCACAGTCAGCAGTCAATTGCTGTGTATTTTTCATAAAAGTCTGTTTTCCGGAAAACGGGGAACAGACCTTATTTTTTTCAGGTCGTGAGGGAATAGTTTCAGACTGTCTGTTTTTGAGTCTCCAAGAAGTTTCGCATCTTCCTCTAACTTAAAATTAAAAACTGAAAAGTCAGAATACGAAAAAGGAAAGGGGGCTGTCATAGCCCCCGTAAATTTTGGAACGTCCCTGTTCCAGGAATCTGATTCGGCAGTGCCTTTCGGCTTCGTCCGTGAAGCCTTTCCGGAACTTCCCTGTTCCCACTGCTGATAATCTCATTTTAAATGATTGAGATTTCAAAACAACCGGTGAATTATGTGTCAGTCGAAGCGGCTTACATAAGGCTTTTTCTGAAATGCCGCAAAGGGTTTATTTATGGTATCTGATAATGCCGGCGGCTAAGGTACAAAAATATTTTTCCGAAAAATACCCGATAAGATATGTAAAAAGTCTCACAGTGATTATGAGAGATTTGACAGGAACGGACAGGCGGTAATGTGCCAGGGATGCGGTTCCCGGACAGAGACAACGGCATCTTTCCCTGTTCCGGTCTTTATCGGCGGAGCTTATTTCATCCGTGAAAACCGCTTCGGAACTTCCCTGTTCCTGCCGCCGATATTTTCATTTTAGACTGTCGTGGTTTTAAAACAACAGGGCGGAGGAGCTCTTTTTGCGAGGGCTTACACCGGTTCTGCCTGAAAAAGCGGAGAATCCTTTTAGTTCAAGGCTTTAAGCGAAATCAATGCTTACACCGGGCGGGAGAATTTTCCGAAAAATTCCCGGTGCGATATGGCAGATGTCTCACAGGATTGTGAGATGTTCTCAGGGGCAGGCCTGCTTCAGTTCTTAAAAGCTCCTTGATTCCGGGGGAGGATAACCTGGCATTCCCTTTGGAAGTCCGGATCCTGAAAAACAGAATAATGCCTCCAAAACCGAAGATGCGGAGATTGCGC
>CACYPY010000038.1 GCA_902776415.1 uncultured Ruminobacter sp. | reverse complement strand
CGCTCTGTTCAGGAGGACATCAAGCTGCGCGGTTTTGTCTATGTAAGCCACACCTTTGTTTCGCAGCTCCTCAAAATCTTCGATACCGGGCTGAAAATTTCTGGCGGTCAGCTTCTTATCCATGTTCTGCTCCTTAAAATGCAAACATTATCTCTCCGGCCTTGTCAGCCTGCGTTTCGGACTGAACGTTAATCCTGACTTCCTCTGCCGTAAATATCTTCTCACGCCTTCTCAATTACGCACTGGTGCTATTTGGTGTCAGAATCATAGCTGAGACCTGTTGTAAGCATGGTGTCATAGCGTATGCCCTTGCAGTACCGGGGGGATAATCCTTTCCCTTAACCTGGTTCAGGGACTCTTCCGGGAAAATCAGCCTGTATGCGTTATTCTGAAGTTTTATCCGGCTGGCTCTTTTCCATGACCTCGCAGGTCTTTTTATGAAACACCATGCCGAATTTTCTTACAGTGTCGTAATCATTTTGGAGCTCACGATCATAGTGTTTTTCTTCAATCTGGTTCAGAGCTTCAGCGCATTCCTTTTTTCTGACAGAAGCCCGGGAGCTCCCGCTTATTTTAAACTCCATGATAACAGCCACACTGCTGCTATCATCCTTGATGACCAGATCAAAGTAGCCGTCGCCGCCTTCGCGGTTCGATTCCAGTTCTTCCGAGGATCCGGCAGTTATGCCGAGCACGCCGATCACAAAGCCGTGGTAAAAACCCTCGCTTCTGAAATCCCGTACACTGATAAAGGCCTGAAGCATCTTATTGATGATTACGGAAACATTCAGGGCATTTCCGTTAAAAAGGTTGTTGCGGAGATCCCGGGACATCTCATCCCATTCCGGATTACTGCTGCTGAAAATTGTATTTGCCTTCTCTGAAAAGCATTCGAGAATCTCATTATTCGGTATTCTGACCACCGCTCTGTTTCTTGCCGAGGGAACGGCATCCCTGACCACTGTCAGATACCCGGTATGAAGCATCAGGGTGGCGAAGGTGTCAAAGTCGGTGTTTGAGGTAATTTCAGGGTAGGTGGTGAACTCCCGAAGATCAATTTCCTCTGTTTTGCCTTCCATAAGATTCTGAAGACGCTCTAAATCCCTTCCCCCGGGATGTCTCATTGAAAGCCCGATGATGTCATTCCCGCTGGAATTTGCCCAGAAGTTCAGAGGCCGGAAGGTGGCGGGATCTTCGTCTCTGAGAGCGCTGCCGACAAAGTTCAAAACGCTCCACGGACACATCATGCTCTTCCTGCCAAAGCTGTAGCCGTCATACCATTCCGTGACATCCGGAAGCCGGCTTTCCAGCCCGCAATCTTCGAGGAGTTTTGCCGTTTCGTCTCTGGTAAGGCCGATAAAGTCCGCAAATTCCGAATCACCAATGCCAAAGCAGACAAAATTGTTGACTCCGGTGAAAATGCTCTGGTGGGCAATGCGGAGACAGCCGGTAACGAAGCCCTTTTCCAGGCTGCTGTTGGTTTTAAGGGCTGCTCCCATAATGCCGCGTATAATTTCGAGCATTTTGTCATAGTACCCGGCGGCCTGCGCTTTCTGCAAGGGAACATCGTATTCGTCTAACAGTATGATTGCTTTTTTATTAAATGCCATTTTCAGCAATGCCGACAGCTTTCTTATGAAGAACACAACAAGGTTTTTCACCGATGATCTGATATTGCCATCCCGCTGAATCAGGGATTTTTCGCTTTCATCCCAGTCTGACATCCTTTCCAGAAACCTGGTATTGAGACCTTCCCTGCCGATCAGAAATGAAAACTTATCAGCCTGTTCCGCAAAAACGGTGATAATGCTCCTGACGGCATCTTCCAGAGTGCTCCCTTCCACTTCTTTAAATGAAATGCTGATAACCGGAAAACGCCCCATGTATTCGTCGCAGAATGTCTTGTTCCTGCAAACTGCCAGATCCTTAAAAAGCCGTTCGGGCCGGCTTCTGTCCTCCGGGGTTTGATAGTTCATTTCCAGGAAGCAGGAAAGCATGCTCATGGTGAGAGTTTTCCCGAAGCGCCTGGGCCGGAGAAGCAGCATCACCTTCGCTCTGTTCAGGAGGCGCTCTGTTCAGGAGGACATCAAGCTGCGCGGTTTTGTCTATGTAAGCCACACCTTTGTTTCGCAGCTCCTCAAAATCTTCGATACCGGGCTGAAAATTCCAGGCCGTCAGCTTCTTATCCATGTTCTGCTCCTTAAAATGCAAACATTATCTCTCCGGCCTTGTCAGCCTGCGTTTCGGACTGAACGTTAATCCTGACTTCCTCGGCCATACATATCTTCACATCTTCTCAATCACGCACTGATGCTCCTTCGTTTCGGAGCTGTAGTTAAGCCCTATGAGCAGGACTTCTCTGTCGTCTCCGTTCTTGCGGTATCTTGCGGCGTAGTCCTGCTTCTTTATCTGGTTCAGGGCATCCTCCGCGCTGTAATCCCGCTTGAACTCCGTGATCAGGATCGGGAGATCCGATCCGGACTTCGGAACAAACACCAGATCCGCAAATCCTTTCCCGGCCGGGAGTTCCCGGTAACTGTCATAACTGCTCCCGGCGCACCACATAAGACCGGATATGAGGCAGAACACCAGAGCCTCCTCTTTGTTGTAACCGATAACGGAAACGTATGGGGAATTATGGATGTCGCCGATGATTTCAGCTGTTTTTGCGGCATCCAGGGATCTTATGGCCTGAAAAAGCTTTTCGGAACGCTGAATAACGGGCATGGAATTGAACCAGGGCTGATCCCTGACGAGTTCGGAAAGGGACTCCCTGATTTCCTTGTTTGGAACATAGGCCAGCCGTTCCGTGCCGTCTTTCCCGGAGCAGCCCAGATAGCCAAGACACACCATAAGAGAAAAAACCTGGTTCTTGTTTTTGATGGAAACCATGTCATTTTTAAAACTTTTAAAATTGAACTTTACGGAATCCCCGGCGATCATTCTCAGGATGTCGTCTTTAATGCCGTCCAGGTTCATGTTTACCAGCCTGATAAACTCTTCATCCGATGAAGAATCGCCCCAGTATCCCGTGCATTCGCTTCTGGATACGGCTCTGCAAACGGAATTAGGGTTGTAAACGTCAACCTCCTTGTATCCTCCCGTTTTTCTGTCAAATATTTGAATTTTATAGCCTTCGTACCATTCCCGGAGAACATTCTGGGTGAAGGCGCAGACGGGAAGCCGGCAGATCCCGGCAACATCCTCTTCTGTAAAGCCGAACCAGGGGGCAAAATTTCCCGGAGTCAGCATATTAAACTCGTAAAAGGTATTCAATGCAGACTGGGAATTGTATTTTTTTATGGGGAGAATGCCGGTAAGGTAAGCAAGTGAAAAGCAGGCAAGGCCATCGCCTGTTTTAAAGAGACCTTTAAGCATATCAATAAATTTTATCTGAAGCGTCTCGTTATCACGGTATTCCCGGTATATCAGATCCCATTCATCCATAATGAAGATGAATCTGGCGCGGAGTTCCGGAGCATTGTTTAATTCGATCAGGGCTTTAAAAAGACCGGTGTTTTCAATTTCATTGCTTTCAAGAATTTTCCGGAACTCGGGAATGCTTTTAAATTCTGAGATAACGGAATATTCCAAAAAATCCACCAGATCCGTGACACCATTCTTTTGAGGGGCGTTTTGCAGATACCGGTAAAACAGACCGTTTACGGCGTTCATGTCAATGCAGATAACATGGTGTTTATTAAGATGCCTGTCTGTATATCGGTATTTAACGGTTATTTCCTGCCCGTTTTCATTCTTTGCTTTCTCCTCTCCGAAAAGACCGGCAATTGTCCGGTTTTCAAAAAGCGATCCGGCATTTGCCCCGCGGGAGAAAAAAGATGAAAGCATATCAGCAGTTACGGTTTTTCCGAAACGCCGGGGCTTGGTAAAGGCCACCAGCTTATTCGGCCTGTCAATTCTGCCGGCGATTTCCGCGATAAAGTCCGTTTTATCAATGAAAATGTCATCTGACAAAAGCTCTTTAAAGCTGTTGTTTTCATCAGGAATTAAAAAGGTTCCCATATCGCTTTTCCTTCTCCGAAAACTGTTCCTGCCTGCCGGGCGAAGGCGGGATATCCACCGTGCTGACTAAAGATGATATAGCATGTTGGTTCATTTCAGGAAAAAACATCTTACTTAGCATGCTATATCAAGTTAGTTCACCCTGCAACCGGCCGCCACCGGATTTGCAGTCTCTCCGGGTATTTTTCTTCCGAAAGCCGGGACGGTTTTATGAATAAGGCAGACCGGACAGACAATCCGGCTAATCCTGCTGTTTCAGCCCGGATAAGCCTTACCTGTCCCTTGCCGTTCCGTCCCCAAAACAGCCCCTTTTCAGCCACCGCTCTCCTCTGTCATGAAATCTTTCCCTTCAGAAGGGCGGTTCCATGAGTTCTTCAGAGGCAGGGGGGGGGCGGTGCCGGTATCCGGAACCGGGGCTTCTTCCTCCTCCGCTTCCGGAGAGGATGTCTCCCCGGTGTCATCCGTCATGCTTTTCAGTTCGTCAGGGAGCAGATTTTGCACACGCCGGAAATATGACTGGCAGTGAGCTTCGGATTTGAATGGGGCCTCCGGGAATGCCGTCCCGGACTCCGCAATGATCTCCCTGACTTTTTCCGGAGGGTTTTTGGCAAGGAACTTTCGTATTTTCTTATCGTATCCGGCCCGGCGGGCCCCGTTCGGGCAGATCCTTTCCAAAAGCGTGTTTTAAAATGTCGCTGTACTGGCCGGAAAGGCCCGGGCCTTGTCAATCTGTGTTCCGGATGGAAAGTTAATCCTGGCTTCCTCTGCCATAATCGTTCCTCACACCTCCTCAATCAGGCACTGATGCTCTTTTTTCGGAGCTGTAGTTAAGCCCTGTAAGCAGAACTTCTCTGTTATCTCCTTCCTTGACGGTATCTCTCGGCGCAGTCCTGCTTCTTTATCCGGTTCAGGGAATTCTCCGCACGGGAATCCCGCCTGAATCCCACAATCATGATCGGGAGAGCCGTCCGGATCTTCGGAACAAAGACCGGATCCGCGAATCCTTTCCCGGCCGGGAGTTCCTGGTAGCTGTCACAGCTGCTCCCGGCGTACCGCATAAGACCGGATATGAGAAAGAACACCGGGGATTCCTCCCTGTTGTAACCGCTAACGGAAACATAGGGGGAATTATGAATGCCGCCGATGCTCGGCCGCACATCAGGGTATCCGGGACGCGATCCCGGATCTGCGTCAGGTTAAGGCGTATTTCGCAGAACCGCACAGGGTCTTACCGCTTCAAAACCGGACGGTTCCCGGCCCCCGGTCATTGCCGATTCGTACCTGTCCTCAGGAAAATTCCGAAGCTTCGGGGCGGCAATATTCCGCCGTTTGCTGAATTTTCGGCCATGGCTGAAAATTTTCGCGGTACCGGCCCAAACTAAAATCACTGTTCGAGGCGTTTTTTCCCGGATCAATTCCGCACCGCCGGTATCAATGTCAGGATCAGACGGAGAAGATTCCTGGTCAGTCCTGAGGACTGAGGCGTACTGACGTTTTTTCCGGGAAAAAGCCTCGGTGAGGCAAATTTCAAATTGCCGATTGTGAAAAATCAGCGGGAATGTTTTGTTACTCATGTCAGAGTTTTAAAAAAATCATTCATTTTAAAACCCCGCGTGATTCACAATTTTTCTTGTCTGGTGTTTATGGATTTTTTTCGGGTGCGGTAAGCTAACACGCTGATGACTGCTTCGCAAAACCGGAACTTTTAGCGGTTCGGAGGCGGCGCTGAATACCCGGGAGCCGGTATCCGCTCCGAGTCTGCCGGTTCCGGGTTCGGTCGTACGAATTTTGTTTCCTGAGAGCATTTTTCAGAATCCGGGGATTTTTGTTTACGGGTGTTTACATGGACAAACTGTCGATATATCTGTTTGAGTCAAAATCGATTCAGGCATATCTGAGCCGAACAGGCAAGCTGAGACACATGATTATTGCAAGCGACAGGCTTGACAGTCTTGTGGGACCGGATGAGGACGGCCTTCTTCAGAGGTCGCTCAGGGCAGCGGGGCTGGATCCGAACCGGGATACCAATATTATTGCCTCTCAGGCCGCCGGCTATGAGGTACGGGAGGATAACGGGAAGATTGTCTTTTTCCGCTATCTGGGAGGTTCCTTCAGCTGCTATGCCCTAGGAGAAGACGGGTATAAGAATCTGGTCAGATTCCGGTTTGCCGTAACTCTTGCCGTGCAGTCAGAGCTTCCGGGGATGCAGTTTTCGGATGCCCTGGTTTCAAATGATCAGTATGACACCTCGGGCAAAGAGGGATTTTTCACGCTTTTGAACGATGCCTATAAGGAACTGGCTTCTGCCGGGAACCGTCCGGTTACGCTTCTTCCGCTGGCCACGGCATGTACCGCTTCCGCCGAAACCACCGGCGAGGCTGCGGTCAGATCCGGTGCGGCAGACGCAAGGGAGCTTCTGAAGGTGGACCGGGGCATTGCGGATGCCGTAATGGTAAAAATGGCCACCGATTACCAGAAAGTGAATCTCTCGCTGTATAACCGGTATCTTTCTGAGAAAGACAAGGCGAAAGACTGTGATGCCAGGTTTAAGGAAAGCGTGAACTTCAATAAAAGTGACGATGTTGAGAGTGACGGAGACATTGCCCTTATTCACATGGACGGCAACAGTGTCGGTACCACGCTTATCAGGCTCCGCAGCATTCTCAGCGGAAAACACGGGAAGACAAAAACCGAGCCGGTATCCCGCAGCGAATATACGAAGGTGATGCTGCAGATTTCCGACATGCTTCAGAAATCCACTCAGAAAGCCGTTCAGACAGCCATCGATAAACTGCTGGATAAGAATGAGAATCTGATATTCAGACCGCTGGTACTGGGAGGGGATGATGTAACTCTGCTGATAGAACCCCGGTATGCGGCTGATTTCTGTGTGGAATTTGCCAAAGCCTTCAAGCAGCAGACCACTGATGCCTTCAGGACTGATGACAATCCTGAAAACAATGATTTGCTGCACCGGCTTTTGGGTGGGCAGATTCGGTTCCTCACTTCCAGCGGCGGCATTCTGTTCCAGAAGAAAAAGCATCCCTATGCCGGTTCTGTCAGACTGGTGGAGGAACTGGCAAAAATGGCCAAGAACCGCCCGTTTCCGAAACAAAATGCCGGTTCCTACAGTGGCGATATTACCGTAAATCCTTCGGCAGTTGCTTTTGTCAGGCTTACCGAGGCATCCGGAGAGTCTCTTGCCGAGATTCTTGACCGGTTGCGCAGATTCCGCATCCCTGCGAATAACTGTGACTTCTACACCGGAAGCAGAAACGGATTTATTACCTGCACAGGTTCCGGAGAAGATGCGGGCGAAGTCACTCTGGAGATGATTGCGGCATGCGTCAGGGAGCAAAATGGCGGGCCGGTTATTTCCAGATTCCGCAGAATGCTTTCGGAAATAGCATGCGGAAGACTTAAGGATGCCGAGCGTCTGTTTGAGCAGGCTTGTGATCAAAACAGTAACTATAAAAATAATCCTGCTGTTAAACTGATCCTGCGGAATGTTATCCGGACAGAGGAGAAAGACTGTGACGGCAGATGGTACAGCATTAATACCGAAAATAACGATGCAAACAAAAGGTATTATGAGAGCTTATTAAACGACATTCTGGTTCTGGATCATTACATCAGGGAGAATCCCCGCGAGGAAATCACCGGATCTGCAAATGAAATTCAGGAGGCTCAATAATGACCACGGCAAAGATAGAAATTGCTTTCCAGTCGTTCTGGTTTGTGGGAACAGGCCGGGAGGCCGGCGTCTATGCCGATTCCATTCCGGTAAAACGGAATCTTGTTCCCGATGCCGATAATCCGGTAATGGTACCGTGTGTTCCCGGAAAAACCGTCAAGGGCATGTTCCGGGATGCCTTTGTAACCGCCGGCAACAATGGCTGGTTCAGCGACATCGGGGATGCCGGGCACCTGGAAAAAGCACTGTTCGGGCAGTCCGGACCTGACAAGTACCATGAACAGTCCCCGGATTCGGGTAAGGATAATGAGAATACTGCCGGCCGGTCCGGGAAACCGGGAATGCTCCACTTCAGCACGCTGGAGATTCGTCCGGAAGTCGGAAGCTATCTTAAGGAGAACTCCGCTGCGGCGTGTGAGCTTTTCCGGACTGTGAAAAGCACGGCCATCGACGAGAAGACCGGCACCGCCAAAGACAAATCCCTTCGGGAGTACGAGGTGGTTGTTCCCCTGACTCTGACCGGAACGATTTCCTTCTGTGATGATGAAATCAAAAGTCTCGGGTTTGCAGGAGGTGATGATCTCACGGAAAGACTTAACCAGGTGGCAGCTCTGATAACGGAGCTGGGCGGCAAAAGAACCCGCGGTTTCGGGCAGTGCGTCATTACTGTTACGAAGGAGACTGAAAGATGAAGAAATGGTTTGTTCTGGAAACAGTAGATGACATCATTATCGGCAAAACCAATGCAAAGGCGTTTGATTCCGATACCCTGGGTTACATTCCCGGCAGCACCGTAATGGGAACCGTCTGCTCTCTTTACGGCAGGGACGAATTTGAGGCGGATACCCTTAATCTGTTCTTTCAGGAAAACATGGCAGTGTTCAGTGACTTCCTGCCACTGACTGCCGACGGGAAAGAGACTCTGCCGGCTCCCATGTGTCTCCATAAGGAAAAAAGTCATGACAGGAACAAAGCGGAGGTTCTGCTTAACTTTCTGAATCCTGAAGCAAAGGAGTCTGACAGGCAGTATAACCAGATTCGGGGAGATAACCGGGACAGCCGTTTCGGCACCTGGAATCTGAAACAGACGGTAACTGCCCGTACCGCCATTGACTATGATACGGACACGGCAAAGAAAAGTGCCCTCTACAACCGGAACTCCATTGCCAGAGGACAGTGTTTTCTGGGGTACTGCCTGATCCCGGACAGTCTGGAGCAGGGCAGAAGCGACAATGGATCCAGAACTTCCGCAAAAGTTCAGGAGGCCCGCAAAGCCGTATTTGAAATTCTCAGGGAAGGCAGCGTCTTAAGAATCGGGGCCAGCAGGGGCTCCGAATACGGCAGGGTTCGGGTTCATGACGTAACTCATCTCATGGAGCAGGATCAGGTCCGGCGGAAGCTTCCGGATCCGGGAGCTGTCCGGGAAGTCGAAAGGGAAGGAGAAAAGGCAGGCGAAAGGGAACTGGTGCTCTGGTGCCTTTCCAATGCGGAGTTCCTTGATGCCGTAACCAGCTATGATTCCGGGACCCCTGACAATCCCGGCATGCTCTGGGCTCTTGAACGGCATGGCATCACAGCTAAGTTCAATCCGAAGAGGTCCTTTATCAGAACCGGCAAGACCAGATTCTTCAATAATGCCAGAGGCGGTCTTGATTCTGCCAAAGTCTATATTTCCAGAGGCAGTGTTCTTGTTTATGACTACGTATACAGCGGAGAGGATCTTCCGGAAATTCTCGGGAAGCTTGAGGAGGAGGGGATCGGGATTTCCCGTCAGCTGGGCTTCGGCCGGGTGCTGGTGAATCCGCCGTTCCTGGTTTCCGGGAAAGCAGTCGGAGAACAATCCCGGCTTTTCGAATCAGACTTCAGTTTTGTGCCTGATGACGGGAAAAATGATGCCTATGCGGACGAGGAAAAATCCCGGATTTTCAAAACTGATCGTGAGGTGCTCTGGCTTAAGGACAGTGTTAAGTGCCGTAATGACGGGTATGAAACTGATAAATTTGCAGGGATTTTCCTGAATCGGGTACTTGAACTGTACAAGTTTGCCCGAAAATACTGCGGAGTTGCAAACGAGACGGATTTCGGTCCGGGGAATACCCAATGGCAGTATTTGAAAGACTTGCTTCGCCAACTTTCTTTCGGGAATATTTCCGGTGAGCGTCTGCGGGCTACGATTAAAAAGGTCACTGTTGCCGGCAAAGAGAATAGTCAGAATGGTGAGAACCTGGCACCTGATGATATCTGGAATATTTATTGCCAGTTCAATAGCAGCTCCAATGAGGAAATTTCATTCGGAGATGCATTTGCAGGACTGGTCGAGAAGCTTCAGAGAGAAGCCGGTCAAAATGGCAGGGAAGCTTCATGGCTGGTTTGCAAGGCTATTATAAGATGCATTGAACTTAAGATTTCGTTGCATGATCCGCGGATTTTCAGGGAAATTGATAAACTTCAGAGTAATGATAATGAGTCAGACGGAAATCAGAACAAAGACATGAAAGGGGAGAGCCGGTAATGACGCATCTTGTATTGTCGCGAATTGTAATTGAAACACTGTCTCCGCTGGCACTGTCCTCCGGAGGCCACGATTTGGGTTCATCTTCCGATGTGGCCCGTGACTGGAATGATGTCCCCTGTATTCCCGCAGCATCGCTGATGGGGGTATGGCGAGCCGCTGCCAGAAGATCCGGGATGAAGGACAGCTGGGATAAGTGGTTCGGCTATGTTAACGGTTCTGAAAAAGCTCAGGGTCTGGCTTCGCGAATAGTGCTTTCTGACGGGCTTCTGGTTAACAGAGCCGGCGATGTCAGAAGAGGACTGGTTCCAAAATCCGAACTGGAGAATGATGAATTTACCCGGGAGAATTCGCCGCTGATTATCCAGAGAGATCGTACCAGGATCAATCACCGTGGTGTGGCTGACGCCTCCGGACACGGCAAGTTTGACACCAGGTGCCTTATGAAGGGAACCCGCTTTGCTTTTGATATCAGGGCCTTCACGGATGATGCCGGCGGTTTTCCTCTTTTCGATCTGAATGCCATTATCAGTCTTATCGGCGAAGAATCTTTTGCCGTGGGCGGTGGCAAGACCTGCGGACTCGGCAGAGTGGCGGTAAAAGGCTTTTGTCAGAAGGATATTGATCTCGGCGGCAAAGGCAGGAAATGTCTGGAGCAGATTACCGAATTCCGCAACAGAAAATTGCCGTTTGAAATTCAAAAAGATGTTCCGGGGCTGTGCTTTAACCGGAAACCGAATTCTGTAGAGCTTTTTCTCGATATGACAATGAATGTCAAAGGACTCTTCACAGCAGGAAGAGGATCGGAATTTTTGGACAGTGTTTTGGAGAAAGGATTTAAGGAAAACAAGGAAGGCTCCGTTGCGCATCCGGGGGCTGAAAGAGTCGTGGTCTGGAAAGGGCCTCTTGGCAGGATAGACATTGATGCGCCAAAGGACTTTATTCTTTACGGCAGTGAAATCAAGGGAATAATCGCTCACAGAATGGTTTATCACTATAACCGGCTTAGTGGGAACCTGGCAGATGAGGCGACTGATCTTGGCGGCAAATCCTCAGAAATGCCGGAGCCTCTGCAGATTTTGCTGTTCGGAAGATCCGGGGATGACGGAGACAGGGCATCCTCTGATAACGGGGGAATGTCCGGAAAGCTGTTCTTCAGTGATGCCGTGGTGCATTTCAGAAAGTGCGAGACCAGAACGCATAACCGTATAGACAGAATAACCGGCGGGGTAATTGACAAGGCGCTCTTTACCGAGGAACTGGCCGTGAATCCGACATTTGATGTGAAAATCTATATCAGAAAGGATACGCTGGATATTCTTTCCAAAAAAACTGAAGATGACCGGTTTGATGCTGAAACGGTTGACAAAGTGGTCAATGCCATCAGGTGCACGTTCTTCGATCTCTCCCGGGGGCTTCTGCCACTGGGGGCGAAGAGCGGTCGGACGCTTGCCGAGTTTTCCGGATTCGTAAAGGAATGTGATGAGCTTTTGGATTGCTGTTTGAAACATGGTGATAAACATGACAAGTAAAACAGGCAGAAAGGATGATCAGAAAATGGAAAATGATTTAGACAGCGGCTTTTGCATAGAAGACAGTGAAGCCATTAATATTATCGCAAATCTGAAGCTTAACAATATGAAATCCGCATCGGCCCCTGTGGTTAAACAGAAGAAGGTTTCGGCTGATGAACTCATGCGATTTTTAGAGAGCTTTCCGGCTGCTCAGGGGTGGGTACTCTACACTGACGGTCTCGTAAATTTCATGAAGAGGTCAGAAAACGACAGGTCCCGGGAGATTCTGGAGCTGGAGATCTGCGATGCCGTAACCGAGGCAGGGGATTGCCGTACGCTGAGAGCGGTTCTGATGTCCGAGAACTTCTATTCGGTAACACTGCAGATGCCTGCAGGTCAGGAAGCCCCGATCATGGACAAAGAGAAGGACAGTCCGTCCGGCGCGAATTGGGTCTATGCGTTTTCGGATACCTTCGCAGTTCTCAAGAACAGCTTCAGAAGTTCTTTGGATGCGCAGGGGACAGTCCGATACAGGGTATGGTATCGTTGTTACAGGAAAGCTGACGGCAAAGCCGAGCAAGGCCGCTGGATGCCATGGATGCAGCAGTTTTCAGGATTTGTGAAATAGGTCAGGAGAAAAATCGCTATGACAGATATCAGAGTGCCTTACAGCTTTGTGCCTCTTCCCAGGAAGGTTTTTGCTCCTGACTGGGCCTATAATGTTTCGCATGACATTCCTTTTAAAGACAGCCTTGACGGTTTCATTGAGTTTGAACTTGTCAATCACGGAGACATATGTGTCGGTTCCGGCGGCAAGGAAGGGACTCGGAAGGACAAAACCGGAGATAAAGAGATTAATTCGGTAAAATGGGCCCGTCATCCCGAAGACAAAGACCGGCTGGTTATTCCCGGAACTTCAGTAAAGGGGATGCTGCGAAACGTTCTTGAGATCGTGTCCCTGGCCAGACTGACACCGGATTCCATGTACCAGATAAGAAAGTTTTCACACCGAATTCTCGGAAAGACCGGGAATAATACCGAAAACGACTACATGAAGGAGTACAAGGAATATGACAGATGCTATGCATGGCTGAAGTTTGACAGCGAGACCAAGTCCTGGAAGCTCAGAAAATGCCGGAGCAATTTGGAAATTGTAAAGATTTTTGATGATGACATTAACAAGTTCCTGGGGCTTGGCGAGGACAATCGTATTACTAATTGCGATCCTGCCACAGGCTTCACGCAGCAGAGTGCCGAGGATAAGTATGAAAAAGCCAGGAAGTCAGCGAAAGGCCTGGATTTAAACAAAAAGGTAAAGGTTACCTTAAAGACCGAGACTCCTTCCAAAGGACAGCCGTATGAGAGGGTTGTCAATATCTCGTTTGCCGGTTTCGGCGAAGAATCTGATGACAAATCCGGTATCAGGGTCGGATATGTGGTTTTCTCGAACTTCAGAGTGGCTAAAAACGAAGATGTGACTGATATGGCCAACAAGGCCTTCAGCTACGTTTTCCCGGCTGACGACCTGGGGGACTGGGAACCGGTTCCTGCGGGAATGGTCGAAGGTTTTACCGCAGTCAGTGATTCAACCGCCAAAACCTTTAAATATCTTCTGAAGCATCAGAATAACGAACTGGGAATTCCGGTGTGGGCTTTTACCAAGGATAAAAAGCTAAAGGCTCTTGGCTTTGCAAAAATGCCCCGGCTTCTGTGCGACTACGATACCGAACAGGTCACGGCCCCCCATCAGTGGGGAGACGATCAGGAGTGGGATTTTGCAGATGAACTCTACTTCTCGTTGCCGGAGACAATGTTCGGCACTGTCAGAAAGCAATGCGGACACATGAGTCTCAAGAGCAGGATTAGCTTCACTGATATGGTTTCGGACAGAGTATCCCAGGATGATTTCAAACCGATGGAGATTGTGCTGAATTCTCCAAAGCCGTCATTTACTGCCATGTACCTGGAGGATAATCAGACCTATTCTTCCAAGAGCGCCAAGTGTTCCGGCTACAAGCGCTATCGCTGCCAGGAAAAATCCACCACCGGAGTCCCTGGCAAGGACGGGGTTACTTCAGAACTGGAGGTGCTTAAGAATCCAAAGACCTTCAGGGGAAAGCTTATGTTCCACAATCTGAAAAGAGAGGAACTGGGAGCTCTTTTGTGGTGTCTCAGGTTCGGGGAAACTTTGGACGATTCCGGGAAATCCCCCTTCTTCCACAATATCGGGCACGGCAAGCCCTACGGTCTCGGGGCGGTGCAGTTCCGCAGGATCTCGGCAGAGGTGGCGGATTATGATTCCTTCGGCATGAAGCGCCTCAGCACTGAAGAACTTGATTCCATGGTGCGGAGCTTCAGTGACCTTATGGACAGGGAGTTTGAAAAGGCCGGCGGCAGTAAAAAACTTTGGAGCACCTCGGTGCAGGTGGAGTTCATCAGGTCTTTGGCGGTTCTTCATGACGATTATGTCCATGATTCCCGGGTTTACAATGATTTGGAAGAATTTTCAAAGATCAAGAATAAGCCGATGCCTGAAACTCTGAGAGTACAGGTGGTCAATGGCGAGGCTGTCAAGAATCCGAAGGATGTAATTGATCGCAATGGTCCTTCAGATATTCAGTATCGGATTATTGTCAGGGATTTGGGGCGTAAATATTACGGAGCCCATGAATTTAAAGATATCCTTGATGAATTTCCGGACAGTGAAATCAGGAAGAAATGCGATCGGGAGTGCAGTGAAGCTTTCACAAAATGGAAGCAAGAGATTGACCAGCAGAATATGTACAGCAAGATCAGTTGTGAGGTTATCAGGAATTTCAAAGCATCAGCTTCCTGGAAGAAGCTTAAGGAATCAGCAAATCCTCTTCCAATTCGCGAAACTGCGGAGTTCCTGGAGAATCTTAATAAAGTATCAGAGCTTACACCTGCTGATAAGGATGTTCTTAATGAGCTTGATGTTTTACCGGGGTTTAAGCAGCTTACCAAGCCGACCAATCCAAAATCCAAGGAAAGGAGGAGGATTTGGGGAGCGATAAAGAATAAATTCCTGAAAAAGGAGTAGTTTTATTCATTTTCACGAAAGCTCAGAATGTTAAAAACTCCAGCGGGTTGACAGATTTTGTCAGTCCGGGGAGTTTCTTTCATTATTGTGTTTTTGGCCTGGCCGGTATTCCGTCCGGATCCCCCGTGTCAGTGAGAATGAAGCAGGGAATAATCAAGCATGCTTTCCTGTGTCCGGCCCCTGTGATTTCAGGAGAAAAGATGCCAAGGATTTTCAGAAGCTTGAATTCAGAGTGCCACGATTTCATTCTGGCTAACGGGGTACTCGGGGACCGGTATTGCCTCTCGTTCCGGGGAAAGTCGTGTCCGGTGCACTTCCGGCGAGACCATCGACGGTGATTTTCGGGATATTGCGGGAATGCTGCGAATTCTCATAAGGAAAATCGCGGTTCTTCCCGTCCTTCTTTCTGTCCGATCTTCCGGAGAACCCTGATATGGCTGAGGCAGGGCGTTTTACGGAGCGGGTTAATCTTTATGCGGCTACCGGGAGGTTCTGACATGGATGCCGACAGGGAAAGTAAAATCAAAGTCAGTCTGAAGTACATTCAGGAGGAGCTGGAACGGCTTTTAGGCGAAAAGCCGCAGCTTAAAGCCTGCACCAACGCCTGGATGTCCGGAAAGCCCCTGGATGATATCAGAAAGGATCCTGCCTCCCGGAATCCCCGTCCCGGATTTTTTTCGAACTCTTTCATAAGAATCACGGGGGCGGAGGACAGGGTTACCTATCTTGACGATCTCTACCACCTCAGGCAGGATCTTCTGACGGCCGGAAGAAAGGTTGTTATTGCCGATGGCCGTATCCCTCCGCCAACCCCCGCCGAGATTGACGCCGTTACCAGAGGAAATTTTCGGAGTATCAAAGAGCTTGTTTCCGGACTCCTTCCTAATCTCGGGTTCCTGACCGGGGAAATCCGCCGCCTCGCCCGAAAGGCCTTTACGGAGCTTATGCTGGAGGAGAGACGCAGGGAGGGAAATCTGAGCAGGCTCACCGGTACCGGTGTGCACCTTATCTGCTGGCTCCGGCGCTATCACAGGGATCTTTTTGAAAGCGGGGATCCGCTCCGCATCGGGTGCTTTTTTTACATGGGCGGCTGCCGCAACGCTTCCGAAGCTTTGTTTTGCCGTTTTCTGGCCCGGCTTCCGGCAGACGTGGTCATTTTCTGCCCGGATCTCCGCAAAAAGTGCTGCCTTGAGGATCCTCTGCTGTACGAGGTTCACTATGAAGAATCCCTGGATGTATCCGCCTATCCGGACCCGGACAACGGCATGTCCATGGGCACTGCCTCCTATCACGCCGAGCGGGATCTGGATTCCGGGCTGTACGGGGACGGACTATACCGGAATCAGCAGTATTCCGGTGCGGTGCCGCTTCTTCTCAAAACCACATATGACGAGATATTCGTTCTGTGGGATCAGGAGCTTAAGTACCGGCCGAACTTCAGTGTCCGGGACGGCACGGTAACCATGCCGGTGATTTTTGCGGTGGTTAACGGCATCAGAAACGGCGACGTGTATGCGTACTGGGACAGCGTCAGAAAGCTCGCCACCCCGGATACCGCGGTCATCAGAGCCTTTCCGCATTTTTCCGAAACATCACAAAAGAAACTGAAGCCCTTTGCAAAGGAATTTTTCAGTAACGGCCGGCTTCAGAAAAACCTGATTAAGTCCCACAGGTTCTACCGGTACGGCTTTTTAAGGGAACCATTGCAGGATTATCTTCTGGACTGTCTTCAGAAGCTCATTGATCAGAAGATCATCAGGGGTACCCTCGAGAACGGTATGGAGTACACCGTGATTGCCGTGGCCCTGAGTCTCGATAAGAATATCCTCAGGATGATTCAGAGGTTTGACTTTACAAAGAAGAACCCGAAGCTGATTTGCATTGCCGCCGGTGAGACGGCGCCGTCCCTGGAGGATGACATCACCCTGGCGTTTTTGAGTCAGATTGGCTTTGACGTGGTGGTTTTTGTGCCCACCGGATATCAGTCCCCGGATCATCATTTTAATCGCAGCCTGGCGGTGTCGCATCAGATCGGGGAATACGTGTTTGATCTGGAAGTCCCGGACTTCAGGACGGCACTGCCTGATCCGAACCGGCGCCTGTCATGGCTGACTGACGCACATTCATGGTGCTGCGGAAAAATCTTTGGATGTCTCGTAATTCCTGTTATTATCACGGTAATTCTTGTTTTGTGGTTGTTATTCTGATTGATATGAGTTTTTTAAATATTTTCATGATTATTTTTTAATTGAAGCTATAATCGTTGCGCAGTTTTAGGATAAGACACCCGGCGGGGCGTAATTAAACCCGGTGTCCGGCACCCGGTACCTTCGCCCGGGATTCAAGGAGAAAAGACGCTATGGATTTTCAGGAGCTTTTAAAGTCCGGGAGTTACGATTTCATCCGGACCAACGAGAGACTCGGGGATCGGATAATGCTTTTGGGGCTGGGCGGAAGTCACGCCTACGGCACTGCCAACGAGAACAGCGACGTGGACTTTCGGGGGATAACGCTGAACCTGCCCTCGGATCTCATCGGTCTCACGAAGTTCGAGCAGTATGTGGACGACGGCACCGATACCGTCATTTACAGCTTCAACAAGATGGTGAAGCTTCTTCTGGAATGCAATCCCAACACCTGCGAGATTCTGGGGCTGGAGGATGACCAGTACCTGATAAAGTCCCCGCTGGGACAGGAGCTCCGGGAGAATGCCGGCATCTTTCTTTCCATGAGAGCGGTGCGGAGCTTCGGGAGATACGCCAACGATCAGCTCCGGCGTCTTCAGAATGCCATTGCCCGGGATTCCCTGCCGCAGCCTGATCGGGAATGGCATATCATGAATTCCGTAAACTGCGTTATCGAGGAATTTAACCGGAAGAACGGAGATGCCGTGAATTCCTCATCCTCATCGGGGGATTTCAGGATCAGCATGGACAGATCCGACAGCCCTGACATGGAGCAGGAGATCTTTATGGATGCGGTCTGCCGGCACTTCCCGCTCCGGCGGTTTTCGGATCTGACCGGACAGGTGCGGGCCGTGCTCCGGGAATACGACAAGCTTGGTGCCCGCAACAAAAAGAAGGACGACAATCATCTCAACAAGCACGCCATGCACCTGGTCCGGCTCCTTCTGATGGCCCGGGACATTGTGGAGAAACGGCGAATCATCACCAGGAGAACTGAGGACCTTCCGGTGCTTCTTTCTATCCGGCGAGGTGATTTTATGCTTCCGGACGGCACCTACTCGAAGGACTTCTACGCCATGGTGGACGAATATGAAAGAAAGCTGGACGAGGCAATCCGGCACACCTCTCTTCCGGAGGAACCGGACATGGCGGCGGTAGGGCGTTTGGTGGAGCGGGTTAATCTTTATGCGGTTACCGGGAGGTTATGACATGGATGCCGATATGGAAAGGGAAATCAGAAACAGACTCGAACAGATTGAAACGGAGCGTAATGTCCGCATTCTGTTTGCCGCGGAATCGGGAAGCCGGGCCTGGGGGCTGGAATCTCCGGACAGCGACTATGACGTCCGTTTTGTGTATGTGCGGCCTCTTAAGGAATACCTCAGGGTGGATGAACCCAGGGATGTCATCGAATGGCAGCTTGACGAGGTTTACGATATCAACGGCTGGGATCTCCGAAAGGCCCTGATGCAGATTGCCAAAAGCAACCCCGCAATTTATGAATGGCTTAATTCTCCGATCATTTACCGGGAATCGCCGGAATGGGCCGGAGCGCGGGAAGCCGCCTTCAGGTGTTTTTCAGAAAAGGCGGGAGTCTGTCATTATTACGGCCTTGCCAAAAACACTTTTCTGACTTATCTCACCGGAGACCGTGTCAGCTACAAGAAGTACTTTTACGCTCTTCGTCCGCTCCTGGCCGCCAGATATATCGAAAGCTGTCACGAGGCCCCTCCGATGCTGTTTCGGGATCTTATGAAACAGGATCTGCCGGAGGAGCTTAAGACGGCCGCGGCCGAACTTCTGGAAATAAAGCGGCAAACACCTGAAGGGGAACTTATGCCCCGGATTCCGGCAATCAGTGACTTTATCGAAGCCGAGATTAAGGCACAGCAGGAAATGCTGAGTCAGATCCCGGACAACAGGAACCGGGACATTGCCTCCCTGAACCGGTTTTTTCAGGAGACTGTTCTGGTCTGACTGAAAGATACCGGCCGAAGACACGGAGAGGCTGGTCATAAAAAACGTAGTGTCTGTTCGGGAATACCGTGCGGAAGAACTGTTCGGAATTAACTCGCACTGTAGAGTAAGTTCCGATTATGGCAACCCTGGTTAATCACGGCAAATCAGGAAAATCCGGGCAGAGGCAGAGAGAGCTGGAAGTGGAAGAGCTTATGGTTTTCACAAGACAGAGATATCCTGACCGTCTTGTCTGTCAGCAAGATGTGGAACGGCAGGATTAAAGTTATTACCGGAATCAGAAGATGCGGCAAGAGTACCATTCTGTTTGAGATTTTCAGAAACCGGCTCCTTCAGAGAACTGACCGGCAGTCTGTGCTCTTCTGCTGGTTCCCTGACAAATCCCGGCAGGATCTCCGGGACCGTGGCCAGTAACAGAGGAATCAAAGCCGACTCTGAAATCATCGGCACCTGTCTCTCGTATCTGACGGACAGTTTTCTGTTTTCAAGGGCTGACAGGTATGATGTGAAAGGGAAAAGGTACTTCGGATATCCCTCAAAATACTACTGTGCAGATATCGGACTCAGGAATGTGAGACCGGGGCTCAAGACAGCAGGAGGAGACTCATATCATGGAGAACATGATCTATAACGAGCTTCAGGGGATTTTGGGTGGATGTCGGAAACGTTGCGGTTACGGAAACCGGCAGCACGGGAGTCAGAGTGCAGAAAAATCCGGAGATTGTTTTCATTGCCAGGAAGGGGAACAGGATGAACTACATTCAGCCTGCTCTCAGTATGGATGACAATCAAAAGTCTGCAGCGGTGCTCAGATCTCTCATGGCTGTTGGCGATTTCTTCAAAAAGGTTGTGATTTCGAAGTCCTGTGGAAAATCCTGGACTGATAATGCCGGGATTCTTCGGCTGGGACTAATTGATTTTCTGACAGATGAACAGAGTCTGGACCGGTAGTTTTCTGCCGGGGGAAGACACTGCAATTTGCGGTTTGGCAATAACGGTATATCCGCAGATTTTCTTAGATGGCTTATTCGGAATAAGGATGGAGATTTCCGGGGACAGACAAATCTCAATATGATAATGACTGATGACAGTGCCCGTAAGTGCCGGGTAATGCCTTTACCGCTGAAAACAGTTTTTCGTTCATTCATACTATAATCAGATAAAAGTATCGTCAATGGAGCTATGTAATTTGTTACACAGATTAGTGCTAAAAACAAATTGCGGGTCATGAAATTAGTAGTCTGATTCAATATCCAAGCAAAGCCAAAATAATCCGTCAACTGCCAGAATAAAAATTAATGTCTCAAAAATGGGGCTAATGATTTTTAATGATATACCGCAAATTAGTTTTTTGTGATCAAGATCGGCGACCCAGGTAATATTCTCCTTTTAAATGGGTTCATTTTTCAAAAATATGGTAGAATTGCATGTAACAAAGACTTGTTTTGACCACTGTCAAAGTGCGGTGTATTTTTGACACCTTTTGAGCCTTTGTGACATAATGGCCCCTGAACGGAGGACCGCAAAGGGGCCAACCCTTTAGCGGTATTGAAACCATGGAGCTGTTCTCATCGAACCAACACGAAATTCTGAAGCCGCAAAGGGGCCAACCCTTTAGCGGTATTGAAACGTCAATGCAACGAGCACGAGCTTCAGCCTCATCATCAGCCGCAAAGGGGCCAACCCTTTAGCGGTATTGAAACTTCAGCTGAGGGTGATTCTCCACAACAGGGCAGCTGCACGCCGCAAAGGGGCCAACCCTTTAGCGGTATTGAAACCTGTTAGAATAGAAACGAAAACCTCCAAAGTTGGAGGTAGCCGCAAAGGGGCCAACCCTTTAGCGAGGACCGCAAAGGGGCCAACCCTTTAGCGGTATTGAAACATACAATTTCAATCCCTAACATCACCAGCACTGCGAAGCCGCAAAGGGGCCAACCCTTTAGCGGTATTGAAACTTATACTCCCATGAAAAATCGCGGAGTTTCGTTACATGCCGCAAAGGGGCCAACCCTTTAGCGGTATTGAAACGTAAAAGAACTTGTCGGCGCCCACCGCATAGGCAAAAGCCGCAAAGGGGCCAACCCTTTAGCGGTATTGAAACTTTCAGATCCTCGATATCTTCGAAATCGTAATCTGAGGCCGCAAAGGGGCCACCCTTTAGCGGTATTGAAACTTAAGACTATTGAATTTTTCCATTATTTCTGCTTTTGCCGCAAAGGGGCCAACCCTTTAGCGGTATTGAAACGGGAAATCAATAATCTCGGCCTCATCGTCCTCGATTAGCCGCAAAGGGGCCAACCTTTTAGTGGTATTGAAACGTTAGTGGCCTGCTTTCCAGCACGTCATTCAGTCCTGCCGCGAAGAGGCATCCCTTTTAGCGGCAGTGAGATTTTTGGTGTCAAAAGAGGTGTTTTTTCACCAATTTTGCTCCACATCCCCGAACCTGAACTGTGCTTCACAAATCATGGTTCTCGCAGGGAGCTCTGTCCCTGTCATCACAAATCCCGATTTCCGGAAGAGTCATGCCGGGAATTCTCAGCCCTTATTTTCAGCCCGGGTATCAGTGCCCTCGTGTCTGATACAGTGCGTCAGTTGTCCGCCATCCTTTGTTGTCCGGTATTTGGTCGGGAATCTTTATAAGATTGGGATGGGTGTTTTTTTACTGAAATTCGTAGCCGGTTTCTGTCGTTCTCTCCAACCCGTTTTTTCCTTCCCCTACATCTCTCTTGTCCCCGTTCCCTCAGTTTTGCACGTGTTTCCCGAATATCCGAACAGCCATTAAAAAAGGGACCCGTACATGTACGAGTCCCTTTTTGATAGCAGATCCGGTCGGTTTGGAACGAAGGTCTTAGCTTCGGATGTTCAATTCGGAAGCCGGCGGTATTTCCACCTGTCCTGTTTTCCGGCTCTCCTGAAGCAGGCCTGCTTTCCGAAGCCTTTGCGGCACTTTATTTGTTTTCGGAAACTTTGGCGCCTTCGGAAACCTGAGCGGCATCTTCTCCGCTGCCGGCAACAGCTTCTTCCTTGCCGTCATTCCTGCCTTCTTCACCTGCTTCCCCAGCTTTCTCTTCCTTCTTTTCCGGGAAGATAACGCTGGCCAGAATGCCTGCGCCCAGGGTGACCACAATCACGATCATGGAGATCACGTTGGAGAGCTCCAGATCCGGCCGTTCGGCAAGACCGCAGGCGGCGTTGTAGATCAGCTTGAAGCCGATGAACACCAGGAGGAAGATAACAGCCTTTTCAAGATGGCACAGGAACTTGGTCAGGGATTCCAGAACGAAGTACAGGGATCTGAGACCGAGAATGGCGAAGATCATGGCGCTGTAGATAATGAGAGGCTCCTTGCTCACTGCAATTACGGCAGGAACGGAGTCAAACGAGAATGACACGTCGCTTAATTCCACCACGCCGAGACAGAGGAACAGCGGAGTGGCATAGATAAGGCCGCTTCTCTTCAGAGTCAGGGACTGGTTTTCCGGACGGGCCTTAAGTTCTTCCACGGTCTTTTTGCCCAGGAAGAAGGAATGTCCCTCAAGCTTCGGCCACATGGGGAACAGGCTTCTGGTAAAACGGTAGGCCTTGTGTGTGGAATAGTCCTCGATTTCATCGTCGTCATCGCCGCCTTCCTTGAACATGACATAGGCGGTGTAGAGCACAAAGAGACCGAAGAGAATTTCAACTCCCGATCCGAAAGACAGCAGGAAGGTTCCCACGCCCACAAACATGGCTCTGAAGAAGATGGCACCCAGAATGCCGTAGTAGAGCACCCGGTGTCTCATGCCCCGGGGAATCTTGAACCAGGTGAAGATTGCCATGATGGCAAAGAGATTATCTACGGACAGGGACTTTTCCAGTACATAGCCCGAGAAGAACAGGGAGGCCACATCGCTGTTGAAATGCCAGTAGAGAAAGCCACCGAAGCATACTGATACAAAGACCCAGAACACGGACCACAGACAGGCCGAGCGGAACGAAACCTCCCGGTCATCATGGTGGCACATGAGATCGATTATCAGACAGATGATAACGGTGACTGCAAATATTAGTATTGTGCTTGCTTCAAGCGTATTCGGCAAACCTTCGGTCATACTTATTCCTTGAACTCATGGTTAAACGGAGCCGGATCTCCCGGCCGTCCGGGGACAATTATAGACTAGTTTATGCAGTCGGGAGATAATTTAAAAAGACGGATTATTAAAATCCTGTTCGAGGCATCGGAATTATTTATGACTGCTGTCATGGCTGATGTCTGTCATGGGGCATAACTGAGTCCACAGGGAGAGATTGTCAGGGGCTTTTTGCAATTCACTTCAAATTTTATTCCGGTTCCCGGATAGGCTCGTTGACAGCCTTTTTTCCGGAAAAATATAATCTTTTTCAAACCGGCGGCCGGTCCCGGTTAAGGGTGTCCGGAAGTGCCGGAGACGTTTTTTTCGGAAGCGGTACAGCAGTCTTTCGGAATTCATCTCCGGAATTACTGCCGGACAACAGGGATATTTTTTCAGGAGTACATTATGCCTATCAATTTGTCAAAGGGTCAGAAGGTCAGCCTCACCAAGGGCAATCCCGGACTTTCCAAAATTACTGTCGGCCTCGGCTGGGATGTCAACGCGTTTGATTCCGGCACCGATTTCGACCTGGATGCCTCAGTGTTCATGACCGATGCCAGCGGCAAGTGCCCCTCCGATGCCGAATTCATTTTCTACGGCAATCTTGAGCACAAGAGCGGCTCTGTAAAGCATATGGGTGACAACCGCACCGGCGACGGCGAGGGCGATGACGAGCAGATCGACATTGATCTTTCCAAAGTTCCCGAGAGTATCGGCAAAATTGCCTTTACCGTAACCATTTACGAAGCCGAACAGAGAAAGCAGAATTTCGGTCAGGTTTCCAAGGCTTACTGCCGCATTGTGGATCAGTCCAATGGCCAGGAGATTGCCCGTTTCGATCTGGGCGAGGATTTCTCCATTGAAACCGCAGTGGTGGTGGGCGAACTCTACAAGAACAACGGCGAGTGGAAATTCAATGCCATCGGAAGCGGCTTCCAGGGCGGTCTTGCCGCTCTCTGTGCCCATTACGGCATTGATGCGGCATAACAGCAGCGTCTGACCGAGGATCCCCCGGTGCCGAAGCTCCCCGCGGAGTCCGCAGGCACTGAGGGGATTTTTCCGTAACGGGGACGGCACGGAAAAACACGGGAAAACGATATCACTTTCAAGCGAGGAATTCAGAAATGTCGGTAAAGCTTCAGAAGGGGCAGAAGGTCAGCCTGACCAAAACCAGCGCCGGTCTTTCCAAAATCATTGTGGGTCTCGGCTGGGACGAGGCTCCCCGGCAGAGCGGCGGGGGCGGCGGTTTTCTGTCATCACTGTTTTCGGGAGGCGGCTCCGGAGGCAGCAGCATTGACTGCGACGCGTTTGCGATGCTGCTTTCGGCCGGGAAGCTTGCGGGAAAATCCGATGTGGTCTACTTCGGAAATCTCGAGCACAAGAGCGGTGCCGTAAAGCATATGGGGGATAACCTCACCGGAGCCGGGGAGGGGGACGACGAGCAGATCGTCATCAATCTTGATGCCGTGCCGGCCCAGTATGACCGCATTGTAATGGCAGTGAACATTTACAGCGCCCAGTCCCGCAATCAGCACTTCGGAATGATCCGGAATGCCTTTATCAGACTGGTGGATGCCCGCACCAATCAGGAAATGTGCATCTTCAACCTGACCGAGGACTATTCCGGCATGACGGCCATGGTGTTCGGGGAGGTTTACCGTCACAACGGCGAATGGAAATTCAACGCCATCGGGCAGGGGACCACCGACGGTTCCATTAACGAGTTTATAAAGCGCTACGCCTAGTATCTGACAACTCAGGAACACGGGGGAAGGCTCTTCGGGGCCTTCTTCTTTTTTTGGCATGGGAGTCCGGATTTCCTTCATTCCTGTCCGGGACTCACACTGATATTCTGCCCGGAGCCCGTTACTTTCAGTCAGGATTTCCATGGCTTCCCGTCCGGATACAGGTTGCATGCCAGCCCCGAATCAGAGGATGCATTTTATCTGCACTGCAAAGGTGCGGTTTTTCGGATCTGAGCCCGGAAATCTGTTATCATTACGCAGTTTTTTCCGGAGCGGTTTTTTTTGGTTTGGAGGACGGCAGGATGACAAGCATCTGGTTTAATCACTGGTTCAGTGCGGCATACAACATTATGAGCATGATAAAGGAGGACAACCCGGACTTCCGCATCATCGGCACCAACGAAAACCGGCTGTCAGTGCTTTCCGCAGTCTGCGACGAATGGTATCAGGAGCCTGTGCTTAAGGGCGATGCCTATGCGGACTTCTGTCTTGACTTCTGCCGGGAGCACGGGGTTACCGTGTTTATGCCGCGCCGCGAGCTTCTGGCCGTCAGCAGAAGAAAGGCCGATTTCGAGGCCTGCGGCGTAAAGGTCATGGCGGATGACTATGAAATTCTCGAGATCCTGAACTACAAGGATCGGGCCTACCGGGAACTGGCACTCAGGGGCGTTTCCACCATTCCCGAGTACCGGATCGTCACCACTCCGGCCGGTTTTGCGGAGGCCTACCGGGAGCTTTCCGGAAAATACCGGGAGGTCTGCATCAAGTTTGTTCACGACGAGGGCGGCAAAAGCTACCGGCTTATCGACAACAGCCGGAAGGGATATACCGCGCTTTTCCGGAAGCAGAACACCAGAATGACCTATGACGCCATTTACGAGGCCCTTTCCGAACGGGAGGAGTTTTCACCGCTGATGGTGATGCCGAATCTTTCCGGAGACGAGGTCAGCGTGGACTGTCTCAATACGCCCCGGGGACTTATCATGCTTCCCAGAATCAAGGACGCCACCAGAATCGAGCGCCTCTGCTTCCGGGAGGATATTCTGGAGAAAACCCGGGAGGTGTACCGTGCCGTAAAGCTGGAATGTCCCTGCAATATCCAGTTCAAGTATCTTGATGGCGTGCCGTATTTTCTGGAGGTCAACACCAGAATGTCCGGCGGTGTCCAGATGGCCTGCCTGGCGGGGAAGGTGAACATTCCGTCCATAGCGGTGAACAAGCTTCTGGGGATTGACCGGGAGTGGGAGATCTGCCGTGACGAGCAGTATGTTACCCATGTGGAGCTTCCGGTGCTTCTGTAGTCCCGGAAGAGGGAGATTCCGATGCTCTTTTTTACCGATCTGGACAATACGGTGATCTATTCGCACCGGCATGAGCTCCCCGGAGACCCCGTCTGGGTGGAGATGCTTAACGGCAGAAGACAGAGCTTCATGACCGCCAGGACGGCAGCTTTTTACCGCACTCAGGACTGGCTCTTCCCGGTGCCGCTTACCACCCGAAACAGTCAGCAGTACGCCCGTCTGGCCCCGGCCCTGGCGTCCCTGGGCTGGCATGACGCCCTGGTTTCCAACGGTGCCGAGCTTCTGAGGGACGGTGTTCCGGATCCGGAATGGCGGGAGGAGTCCCGGGATCTGGCGGAGCGCCACCGGCAGGAATTCGAGAAGGCACTGAAGCTTGTGTGCGGTATGGAGCCTCCGGAAGCCCTGGTTCGGAACCCCTTCATGTTTTACGTGAAGACGGGCCGCGCCCGGGAGCTTCACGCCTTTCTTACCCGGGAGACGGATCCCGCGCAGGTCACGGTGCTCCGGGATTCCCGGAAGGTGTACTGCATTCCGAACACCCTGAACAAGGGGGCGGCAGTCAGGAGATATCTTGTGCGGTTCGGTCATGAGTCCTGCATTGCCGCGGGGGACAGCGAGTTCGATATTCCGATGCTTCTCATGGCGGATATCTGTCTTTGTCCGGAGGAACTTTCAGGATATCTTCCCGCCGAAAAACGGATTATCTGTTCCGGAGTGTTTTCCGATGCGATCTGCGACCGGCTTCAGGAACTCCGGCGTACGAAAGGGTCCCCCGGATTTCTCAAAGGCTGTTCCGCCGGAGAAAACGGGGAAGAAACCAAATAAACGGGGCAGGCGCAGGGAAAGTGCGCTTTTTTACAGAGGACTGACACGTGATTGACAATATAAAGGAAAAATACAGCGTGGGAGCGCTGCTGTATTCTCCGGCTCTGAACAGCGGGGTGGCAGGAAGGGTTATCAGCGGGGAGTTCGGTTCCCGGTATTCCCTGGCGCTGTGTCTGGAGGATACGATTTCTCCGGATCTGGTACCCCGGGCGGAGAACCAGGTCCGGGAGACCCTGGAACGGATTTACAGGGCTTCCCGCGAACAGGAAATGTCTGTGCCCCGGATTTTTGTCAGGGTACGGGAGCCGGAGCAGGCGGAGCGGGTGTTTGATCTCATAAGCCCGTTTCAGGACGTTTTCACCGGGTTTGTTTTTCCGAAATACACCGTGGCCAATGCTGCCTTTTACAACGAGGCCATCCGGAAGGTCAATGACCGGGCAGGACGTACTGTTTTCATGATGCCGATTCTGGAAAGCGGGGACATTGTCGATTTCAGAACCCGGGCCGAGATGCTGGGAGCCATCAGGGATCTTACGGACTCCGTGAAGGATCTTGTGCTCAACGTCCGGGTGGGCGGGAATGACTTTTCCAATGAGTTTGCGGCCCGCCGGCATGCGGATGAGACTATCTATGACATTCTTCCCATAAGTCAGCTTCTCGGGGATATCATTACGGTGTTTGCCCGGGATTATGTGGTGTCGGGGCCGGTGTGGGAGTACTTCGCGGGTGCGAATGACGAATGGAAATCCGGTCTTGAAAGAGAGCTCCGGAAGGATATCCTGAATGGCTTTATCGGAAAGACGGTTATTCATCCCCGGCAGATCCCGGTGGTAAATGAAATGCTCAGGGTGTCAGTCCGGGACTATGAGGATGCCCGGGCCATTCTCAGCTGGGACGAAAGCGGTCTTCAGGTGGGCAAAAGCTCCGGCGGCGAAAGAATGAACGAGGTGCGGACCAACTGTAACTGGGCGGCAAAGATCCTTCTTCTGGCGGAAATCTACGGAATCAGGAAGGAACATGTTCAGGCTTGAAGATCTGGTGACGGTGGCCAGAAGAGAAAACAATCCGAAAAGAAAATATCTTTATGTGAACCCGCTTCAGGGGAAGCACATTCCCGTGTCTCCGGGAGCGGCCATGAACGTGTTTTCCGAAACCGCGGCCCTGATCAGAAAACGCTATCAGGGAGAACGGCTTCTTGTTATCGGCTTTGCCGAGACCGCCACGGCCATCGGGGCTGCCCTGGCCCTTAAGGCCGGCAATGTCTCATGGTATTTTGCCACCAGCCGCGAGGATATCCCCGGGGCGGAATATCTCTTTTTCACGGAGGCTCACAGCCACGCCACGGAGCAAAGGCTGGCCGTCAACGGTCTCAATGAGATTGTTGCCGGTGCGGATCGGATTGTGTTTGCCGAGGACGAGGTTACCACGGGAAACACCATTATGAACATAGCGGGACTCCTCCGGGAAAGATACCGGGAGAGGGAGCTTCGCTTCGGCATTGTTTCCGTGCTGAACAGCATGTCGGATGAAAGGCTCCGGGAACTCCGGGATCGGGGAGTATACTGCGACTGTCTTCTCAGAATTCCGTTTCAGTACCGGATTGACTCCGTGGATCGGGATACCTATCTCCGCACTGACCGGGAGCCGTCCTTTACAGCCCGCGAAATCCCGGAAATCTTTCAGGCGGGGGACTTTTGGAATGCCAGACTTCCCGCCGCGGTTCCGGAGATCCGGGATCGGACGGAAGGCTTCATTGCGGCAGCCCTGGACATTCTGAATCCCTCCGGCATCCCCCGGGGATCCCGCGTTCTGATTCTGGGTACCGAGGAGTTCATGTATCCCGGGATTGCCGCCGGAGCCGCCCTGGAGAAGCTCCGGCCGGATCTTCAGGTCCGGTTTCACGCCACCACGAGAAGCCCCATAGAGGTGTCTCCGGATCCGGATTATCCGCTGCACGGCAGGGAGCCCCTGGTCAGTCTCTATGACGAAAACCGGAGAACCTTTGTCTACAATCTGGAACGGTATGACCTGGTGCTGGCGGTTACCGATGCCGCCCCGTGCCGGAAAGGGCTTCTGAGTCTTCTGGCGGCACTGGAAAAACACGGAAACACGAATATTGCGGTGATGAAATGGGGGAACTTTCAGTGATGCGGAGCAGTTATGCGGAGGAGGATGTTACTCTGCTCCTCAAGGATATCAGCGGCCTTGTGGAACCGCTTCCGGCTGCGGTTCGCGAGCAGTATATCCAGCAGGGGGTGCATTACTGCGAAATGCTGCCCCTGGAATACCGGCCATCGGAGAAGTATCTTCAGGCCTACCGGAATGCCCTGGAGGTCTATTCCGAAAGCACGGCCCGGGCGGTGTCCGTCCTTTCCGAGAAGCTGTACCGGAGGAAGGGCCGGGATCTTGTGGTGGTTTCTCTGGCCCGGGCCGGGATTCCCGTGGGGATTCTGATAAGACGCTATCTTAAGCGGAAATATGATCTCGATATCAGACACTATGCGATTTCCATCATCCGGGGGCGCGGCATCGACCGGAACGCCATGGATTACATTCTGAAACGTCATGCCCCGGAAACGGTGCAGTTTGTGGACGGCTGGATCGGAAAGGGGGCTATTCTTTCACAGCTCCGGGAGGCCCTCCGGGATTACCCGGAACTGGATCCCGGACTCGGGGTGGTTTCGGATCCCGCGAATCTTACGGAGCTCACGGGCACTCATGAGGATATCCTCATCCCTTCATCCTGCCTTAACGCCACGGTGACCGGACTTATCAGCAGAACCTTTCTCAGAAGCGACATCATCGGCCCCGGTGATTTTCACGGAGCGGCCTATTACGGGGAGCTTTGTTCCGAGGACCTGTCCCTGGAGTTTTTGAGCGCCATTGAACGTTATTTTGATTTTGAGGCGGTGCCCGAAACCGCGCCGGGTTCTCTGTCAGGTCCTGACGTGGCCCGGGCCATTGCCGCTGCCTATGGGGTTTCGGACATTAACTTCATAAAGCCGGGGATCGGGGAAGCCACCCGGGTCCTCCTCCGCCGGGTGCCGTGGCGGGTGATCGTGAACGGGCGCCATGCCGCCTCCCCGGAGCTCGGGCATATCCGTGAGCTCTGCCTGGAAAAGAACGTGCCCTGTGAAATCAGCCGGACGGATCTCGGAAACTACAAGGTCTGCGGGATTATCAGGAACCTTTCCGACATCTGATCCCGGGAAGCGTGCCGGTCCTGAAGCTCCGGTCATTTTCGGAATAAATCATGCCGGAGATCGGATTTTGAAAGCATATTTGCGGCATCGTGGGAAACATCTGATAATATGACTGGTTCCGTTTCCGGCCGGGCACTCTCACCTGGATCCCGGGGATCTTCCGGGAAACGCCCGTCGGGCTCTACAGAGGTTTACGAATGATCAATATTCCATGCAAGACAACGCCTCCGCTTACCAGGGCAAGCATCGGCACCCTGAATTCCCGGCATCTCCCGCCGTTTTCCAGGACTACCGTATCCGGACTTAACCGTCCGGGTAATGGCGCCGCAGGGACAGGCGGAGCGGGCAGTCCGGCCCGGCCGGCTCCGGCAGCGCCGGACGCCCGGTTTCAGTCCGGGACGGTTCCGGTTCAGAGTCCGGCCGGGGGCTATGGGACTCCGCTTCCCGACATTCCGGTACCGCCTCTCAGGCATCCCCTCCGGAAAGGCCAGAAGACCTCCCTGAACGCCGGGAAGGGGAGACCGCTCCGGATTCGGGCCTGTTTTGGCTGGAATATCCGGGATGCCCGGTGCGATGTGGATGCCTCGGCATTCCTGGTAAAGGCTGACGGCCGGGTGCCGGGAGACGACTGGTTCGTGTTCTACGGGCAGGAGCGGAGTCCCGACGGAAGTGTCGTCCTGTCCCGGGACGGCAGAGGCGGGGATCGGGAGACGATTACCGCCGATTTGGGAAGACTGAGCTCCGAAATTCAGAAAATCGTATTTGTGGTTTCCATTCACGAGGCCTTTGAAAGAAAGCTCAATTTCAGTATGCTCCGGGATACCTATGTGCGGCTTCTGGACGCTGACAGCGGAGAGGAGCTTCTGAGCTACTGTCTTGAGGAGTATTATCAGAATGTGACCTCCATGACCCTGGGGGAGCTTTATCTTCATAACGGACAGTGGAAGTTCAATCCCGTGGGGAACGGTGTTAACCGGGATCTGGCGGGACAGTGCGCGGTTTACGGTGTGGCAATAGCTTGAGGAGATTTGCCGAATGCTCTCATTTGAAACATTAAACGAATTAACGCTGAAGGTTACCTGCACCGGCAGGGATGTGCTGTTTACAAAGGCAGGTTCCTTCATTGCCGGGGACAGCCCCACCAAGAACTATAAGTTCGAGAAGCTTCTTCTGGGGCCGGAGGGCGGCTTCGGACGGGCTCTTATGGGATCCCTGATGCGCCGGGTGTCCGGAGAAAACCTGCCGCTTATGAAGGTGATGATGGATGGCGATTCCGTAACCTATTATGCCAATGCGGGCCAGCATGTGGTGATCTACAGACTGGAAGACGGCGAAACGATTTCGGTGGAGTCGGAAAACATTCTGGCCTTCACTCAGGACTGTGACTACAATGTGCGGTTCCTGGGCAGCGGAATATTTTCCCAGAAGGGACTGGCCACCTCCACCCTGACCGGAAAGGGCAAGAACGCATATGTGGCGGTGCTTTCGGACGGGAATCCCCTGGTGCTCAGCAATATCGAAACCCGGAACACCATTTCGGTGGATCCGGATGCGGTGAGCTGCTGGATCGGACGTGGGGACTGCGATCCGGGCATCAAGACCGATGTGAACTGGAAGAACCTGATCGGTCAGGCCTCCGGGGAATCCTACTCTTTCGAATGGCACGGCGGGCAGCCGGTGACGGTGATTGTGCAGCCTTCGGAGCGTTCCGGCGGCATCAGAGTGGGCATTGACTAGAATTACGGGGGCTGCCCGGAGAATCCGGGGCTGCTCCGGGGCATAACGGGAGATTGCGGTTTTGCTGAAGCGTGCGGAAATAGCGAAGCTGGATGATTTTTTTACAGACCTGGGGAATCGCCGGGAACGGAGCGGGTATTTTTATCGCATAAACGGTTTTTCTCCGGAGATCCGGACGTTTATTCGCAGGTATTACGAAGCAGCCAGAACCTGCGGGGTCATTATCGAGGGGAATCTCAAAAACCCGGATCCCGCCAATCTTTCGTACTATAAC
Source organism: uncultured Ruminobacter sp. (assembly GCA_902776415.1). Classification (GTDB taxonomy): domain Bacteria; phylum Pseudomonadota; class Gammaproteobacteria; order Enterobacterales; family Succinivibrionaceae; genus Succinimonas. Next base: position 6,577 of record CACYPY010000038.1, on the reverse strand, counting down.
GAGATTATGGGGGCAGGCTTCGAGATGGATGCCGGATTTATCGGCAGAAGTCTCGCAAAGTGGCTGCCACGGCTCAGTGCCGGACAGCGGGACAATATGACCCGGGCGATATACAGCACCCTGGACGGACTCAGGAAAGCCGGAAAAACCGAGGGAATGCTCCGGAATGTCCATATCAAGTTCATGTGCTGGCTTTATTACCGGTTCGAGGGCGTTATCCCGAAGCTGGGTGCAGAGCGGCTTCCCAAGATCCTGTTTGAGGGAGAGGTCGGGAACTATGAGCTTCTGCTCCTTAACGTGCTGTTCCTGGCCGGGGCTGACATCGTGCTTCTGCAGTACCGGGGGGATGCCGGGTATCTTGCGCTGGATCCCGCATCCGAAAAGTCCGTCGCGCTGGACATTCCCGGAATGACTCCGTTCCCGGATTCCTTCAGCCTGAAGCGGATCCGGGAGGACATTCAGGAGGAACTGGAGCTGGAACGGATCTCGGGCGAAAAGCCGCAGCTTGAGGCCTGCACCAACGCCTGGATGTCCGGAAAGCCCCTGGATGACATCAGAAAGGATCCCGCTGCCCGGAATCCCGGTCCCGGATTTTTTTCCAACTGCTTCATGAGAATCACGGGGGCGGAGGACAGAGTTACCTATCTTAACGATCTCTATCAGCTCAGACAGGATCTCCTGGCGGCCGGAAGAAGGGTTGTCATTGTCAGCGGCAGCATTACCCCGCCGTCATCCGATGAGATTGGCGCCGTTACCCGGGGCAATTACCGGAATATCATGGAACTTATTTCAGGACTTCTGCCGAATCTCGGGTTTCTGACAGGGGAGCTCCGCCGCCTCGCCCGAAAGGCCTTTGCCGAGCTTTTGACGGAGGAGGGCCGGAGGGAGGAAAACCTGAGCCGGCTCACCAGCCGCGGGGTTTACCTTATCAGCTGGCTCCGGCGCTGGCACCGGGATCTTTTTGGAACCGGGGAGCCGCTCCTTGTTGGCTGCTTTTTTTACATGGGGGGCTGTCGCTACAGTCCCGAGGCTTTGTTCTGCCGTTTTCTGGCCCGGCTCCCTGCTGATGTGGTCATTTTCTCCCCGGATCTTCGCAAAAAGTGCTGTCTTGAGGATCCTCTGCTGTATGAGGTGCGTTATGACGAGTCCCTGGAGGTTTCCTCCTATCCGGAGGCGGAAACCGGCATCTCCATGGGTACCGCCGCCTACCATGCAGAGAGGGACCTGGACTCGGCAATTTTCGAAGATACCGGAATCTACCGGAATCAGCAGTATTCCAGCGCGGTACCGCTTCTTCTCAGAACCATGTACGAGGAAATTCCCGTCCTGTGGGATCAGGAGCTTAAGTACCGGCCGAATTTCGGAGTCCGGGACGGCACGGTGACCATGCCGGTGATTTTTGCCGTGGTAAACGGCGTTAAAGACGGGGACGTGAATGCTTACTGGGACGGCATCAGAAAGCTGATTACCCCGGATACTGCGGTTATCAGAGCTTTTCCGCATCATTCCGATACCTCCCCTAATCCCCTGAAGCCATTTGTTACAGAGTTTTTCAGGAACGGCCGGCTTCAGAAGACCCGGATCAAATCACATAAGGCCTATCAGTACGGCTTTTTGCGGGAAACTTCGCAGGATTACCTTCTGGACTGTCTTCAGAGGCTCATTGATCAGAAGATCATCAGGGGCACCTTCGAAAACGGCATGGAGTATACCGTGATTGCCGTGGCCCTGAATCTCGAAAAGAATATCCTCAGGATGATTCAGAGGTTTGATTTTACAAAGAAGAATCCCAAGCTGATTTGCATTGTCACCGGTGAAACGGCGCCGTCCCTGGAGGATGACATCGCCGTGGCGTTTTTAAGTCAGATCGGCTTTGACGTGGTGTTTTTTGTGCCTACCGGCTATCAGTGCGCGGAGCGGCATTTTAACCGCAGCCTGGCGGTGTCGCATCAGATCGGGGAATACGTGTTTGATCTGGAAGCCCCGGCCTTTGAGGTGCAGTCTGATCCGAACCGGCGCCTGTCATGGCTCGATTCAATTTTTAAGTGGAGGAAATAACATGGGACTCGATTTTAAAAAACCGTCCCCGGTGCAGGATGCGGTGGTAACGGCTCCGGAGGAGGAGCAGAGCACTGAGCTTGCCGTGGTGAAGACCTATGACATTGTGGCCGATCGGAACCAGATGAATGCGAATCTGACGGGATCCCAGGAGGTGGATGATCTGGTGAGCACCATTGAGGTGAACAACATGGAATCCATTGTGAATTTCGGAGCCGATGTGGCCGAGGAGATCTCCAAGGCCTCTGATGTGGTGCTGAACGGCATGAGCATGGCCCAGCTGGACGATTCCAACGAGATGCTGGCGACTCTGGCCAAAATTATGGAGAAGTTTGACATTCAGGAGCTTAAGGACGAAACCCCGGGATTTTTCGGGAAGCTGTTCGGGAATCTCCGGAAAAAGCTGGATCAGCTCCTGGCCAAATATCACACCATGGGCGAGGAGGTGGAAAAGATCTACATACAGCTCAAGAAGTACGAAGCCGAGATCCGCCAGGCCAATCGCAAGCTGGAGACCATGTTTGACGCCAATGTCAATTTCTACCATGATCTGGTCCGGTATATTCTGGCGGGCGAGCAGGGCTGCCGGGAACTGGAGACCTACATCGCACAGCGTCAGAAGGACCTGGAGACCACCGGAGACGGTTCCATTCAGTTTGAAATCAACAACCTGAATCAGTGTCTCATGCTTCTGGAGCAGCGCACCCAGGATCTCAGAATGGCAGAGAGCGTTGCCATGCAGTCCATTCCGATGATCAAGACCATGGCCTTCGCCAACATGAATCTGGTCAGAAAAATCAATTCCGCCTTCGTGGTCACCCTGCCGGTGTTCAAGCAGGCAATTGCCCAGGCCATTATGCTCAAGAGGCAGCGGCTTCAGGCCGAATCCATGGCGGCGCTGGATGCCAAGACCAACGAGCTTTTGATCCGGAACGCCAAAAACACGGTGGAACAGACAAAGATGGCCACCAGACTGGCATCCGGAAGCTCCATTAAGATTGAAACCCTGGAGAACACCTGGCGCACCATTGTGAACGGCATCGAGGAGACCCGGAGCATTCAGGAGAACGCCCGGAAGAAGCGCACGGAGGATGCGCAGCGTCTGGAGGTTATCAAGCAGGAGTTTAATCAGAAGTATCACATGCCTGACAGAAAATAGTACCGGAAAAGTGTCCTGAGTTCCTGCGGCTAATCCGGTTTTCTGAAACTCAGCTGGCCCGGGGCATCAGGAATTCATCATTTTTGCCTGTTATTGATGCAGGGATTCAGGCATTCCCCGGGCTTATCTGTCAGACTGAAAATTACGGGATGAAATAGCGGCATGTCCCAAAAATGGTCAGTTCTGGTTCAGGAGCTGTTGTGGACCTGATCATTTTTTTCCTGATAAAAATATGATGGCTAAAATGTCATTTTTTTGCACATTACCGTCAGAGTGCCCTTATCTCTTCCACCGTTGGATTCCTGTCAGCACAGCATGGTAAGGTATGCCGATCAGATATGGAACAGACTGTCAGATATTTGCGGAACGAGATGTCAGGAATCCATATAGGAATAGTCGGCAAATAGCTTGTGCATCTCATTGCTGGAATATAGTGTATTAAGGCGGCCACAAAACTCATTCCTGACAAGCCTGTTTTACGGTTATCAACTGTCATTTCCTCATTTTTATATCATCTCCATCTTTTCTATTTGTTTTTTTTCTCTTCTGTTGTTACTTCCGTATATTTTGTGCTTTTTCAACACGAACCGGGCTTTTTTTGAAATTTTTTAACTTTTTTTTGAAAAATGCTTGGGAAATGATTAGGTGGATTGATATAATTAATCCAGTGATAAGTACTAAACAAATTACACGAAATATCAAGTAATTAAATCAGTATTGTTTAACTTTTTTTGAGCGAACAAGCTTAAATCAGAGAGATAACGGACGATACTTTGTGGCGGGGAGGCCGGAATGACAGCTTCTGAAAACACCGTAAAAGACGATTCCCTGAAGTCTCCGGGTATGACGCCGGAGATTCCGGATCTTTGCGAGGGGGATTATACGGAGCTCGGCAGATATTTTCAGGAAAATGCCGCCGAGAAGACTCCGGTGTCATGGCTTGTGCTCCGGCGGCTTCCCGAAAAGGCGCTTCTTATCTCCAGTTACGCCCTGGACTGCCGTCCTTTCGAGGATTGGGGCAGCGGCAAATGGAAACTGAGCCGGATTCGGGAGTGGCTTAACGGTGCCTTTATCAGGGAGACCTTTTCAGCTTCGGAACGGAAAATGATTCTTCCGGGCCGGCAGGGGGTAACGGTAAATCCCGATTTTTTCATGTCTGACCGGGATTCCTGCAGGAGCCGGATTTTCCTTTTGAGTCTTGAGGAAGCGAAAACGCTGTTTCATAGTCCCCGGGATCGGCAGTGCCGGCCCACGCCGTATGCCCTGAAGCGGGGCGTCCGGATCTCTTCGGATACGAAATTCGGCGGCAGCGGTTATTGCTGGTGGTGGCTCCGGAGCCGGGGCGGCGCCGTTTCTCAGGCTGCCTTCATTGATGCCTACGGGATGCCGGATTATGCCGGGAGCAGCATTACCTCGAGATTTCTCGGAGTCCGGCCGGCCCTGTGGCTCAGAATTCCGGGAATCACTTTGGAACAGGGAGATCCGTTATGAAAACTGAACAGGACTATGTGTACCGGGTTCGTGATCCCGGAAAGCGGCGGCATGTGAAGCTCTCGAGACTGATTGCCGGTTCCGAACCCGGGGAGCCCGTGCGTCGTCCCGAGGTGCAGCCGAATACCGTTATCAGGTTCGGACACTACTATTACGAACGGGGCATGAACAAAAGCTTCATGGAATGGCTGGTGCTTAAAAGGGAGGGCAATACGGTGCTTCTGGTTGCCCGTCAGGCCATTGATTATATGCGGTACCACCGGTGCTGTCAGGATGTCTCCTGGCAGGACTGTTCTCTCAGGGAGTGGCTTAACGGTGAGTTTATCGCTGAGTCGTTTTCGGGGGAGGAGCAGCTCAGGATCCTGGAGACCCGCTGTCCTGGCACCTTGCGTTCCTCCCGGAATAATGAATGTCATGATACGACGGATCGGGTGTTTCTCCTGAGCGAGAAGGAGGCGGAGACCTGGTTCCGGGATCATGCCGCAAGGGAATGCGTGGCCACCCCGTATGCCATGTTCCGGAGACGGTTCGGGAGCAGTATGTCGGGTTTGGATATGGCTGATTCCTGTCTGAATGTCTGTTTCTGGCTTTTAAGACAGACGGAGACGGGGACCACTCTCCTGGGGCGGAGTATTCCCGGAAAGCAGGCTCTGGTCACCAGTCTGATTCTGGCGCCCGGACTTCAGGGGTTTGTGAGACCGGCCCTGAGAATCCGGCTTTGAGGCACGAAGCGGGACAGGATGTGTGAACACCCCCGGAGAAGTTCGGAAAATGCGGGGGAAATACGGGGAAAATGCGAGGAGGAAAAGGAGTACGGTTTTTTGAAGAAAGGCAGGAGCCTTCTGTTCGGGACGAAATGCCGGCAAAGTCCGCACTGCCGGTGTTGTAATTGAAATTTTGGATGTTGTGGCAAACCACAGGAACCGCGCTTGGGTTTTGAGAAAAATCAGATTCATGGAGTTGAACGTGTTCAGAATCGGCCGGATCTCCAGTCGGAAGTTTGTACAATCGGGGATTCGGTATCGGCGATGAAGGTCTGAAGATTGTTTGGCCTGATGCTGACTGAGTTTGCAGGGGACGGGCTCTGGGGATTATGCAAAAATGACGAGAGGAGATGAGACTGTTATGACAGTGGAAATGGACGTCAGATATATCGAGCCGGATCCGGATATCAGGATTCTGAACTTCCGGACCTTTGCATCTTCGGACAAATCCCGCGCGGGTCTGGAAATTTGCTGGACCCGGGGAGGTGTTTCCGAAAGCGCCAGGGTGATCAGGCTTGCCGGCACCGAAGAGGAGGGTGGTAAACGTCTTATGGAGAATCCTCCGGAGATTTTCCGGATTTTGGAAGAGTCAGGAAAACCCGGAGATGAGGAAACTGATTTTCCGGCTTTTCTGATCCGTATGGCCGCCTTCAGAGCTTCAGGCACGAATACGGTACTTTGGGAGACCGATATCGTGCCGTTTCCGGGAATGAGCGTTGCCGACAGTCTGTACTGCGTGTTATCCGCTTTTTGCCGGAACATCAAAATAGACGGCAAGGAGCCGGAGGCCGAAGCAGGAAGAATCATGATGCCGGAGGTGGCAGATCAGATTCTCAGGGAGAGAGCCATCGGGATTGACGATATTGATATCGGAGCATACGGAGTTACCTTTTCCTGGTACAGCATACTTGGGTTCGGGCAGTACACCATTTACCGGGATCCTCCCGAAAATGATGATCCGAAGTCCTGCAATAATTCTGAACCCTGTTCTGAACCCTGTAAAGGCGGGATACTTTTGAATTCCGATTCCGAGTGCATGGACAATCCCCGGAATCCGGTATTCCTGAGATGTCTGTTCCGGAGTTTCTGCCGGAATTTCCTGAAG